>CAYQYP010000595.1:0-28498 GCA_964421755.1 uncultured Acidobacteriota bacterium | reverse complement strand
GGAGCGAGTCAGGTGGTCCGCTTACTCTCGCTCGCTTCGCTCGCTGTCGAGGCTGTCGAAAAAGTCCTTAAGGCCTGAAAGGCCGGCACATATTAGCCCAGGGCGAAGCGCTTTGTGCGCAGCCCTGGGTCTAAGGTAGAGGCGGAGACAAGCCCTGAAAGGGCGCAAGAACGGCAACATTATCAGGATCTTACGCTCTTACAGGGCTTCGCGGTCGAGACCGTGTTGACCCAGGGCTACGCGAAAAGCACGCTTCGCCCTGGGCTATTATGTGCCGGCCTTTCAGGCCTTAAGAACTTATTCGACGCCCTCTGTCGTGCGCGGCTCCATGCGATCTCGCATCCACGCGCGCCTCGCCCTGTCGTATAGGCTATTCACAGCCACGTAAACATTTTCAACACCCTCGCAGCGCTTTTCAGCGGAGTCTTACATGGGGCCCCGAGGGCGCACCCAGTGACGCATGAAAATCACGGCTAGGTCCAATGCCTCGGCGTGATTTCAACAACTTGCGGGCCTATTTTCGGAACAGTAAGCGGGTTCTGTCTCTCAGTACGTCGGGTTTTTGTCCTTGTTGTCCCTGAGGTCCCTGGAGTCCTTGGGGCCGTCGAGCGCAATCATCTATAATGCGCCCATGCTGCGTCGTCTTCTCATCGTGGCGGCATGTTGTCTTCTTCTTTCCACAGCCGAGTCGCGGGCGGTTTGGCAGGATGCGCCAGAACAAAGGCAGAAGGAACTACACGAGCGCCTTCAGGCCGGCGCCGGCCATCTGCAGCGCGGCGAGACCGACCACGCAATCCGGGAGTTAAAGAGAGCGCTGGCGCTCGACTCCAGGTCGGCCGCCGGGCACCTGCTTCTAGGTCAGGCGTATCTGGCAATGCGCTCGATCAGCTTGATTGCGGAGGCGAAAGCCGAGTTGCAGCAGGCGCTCGATCTGGATCCGACCCTGCTGTGGGCGCACTTCTATCTCGCCAAGGTCTACATCGATCAAGGCCGGTACGACAGGGCCAAGGAGGAACTGGAAGCAGGACTCCAGCAACGGCCGAATGTCCCCCATTTTCTATCGCTGCTCGGTGAAACCAACCGCAAACAGGGTCACCCGGACGCCGCTATTCAACTGAACCAACAGGCATTGGAGCAGGATCCCAAACTGACGCCGGCCTTTTACTACATCGCCCTCGCCTACATGGATCTCAAAAAAGAGGACGAGGCCATCAGAGCACTCGAGCAAGCGATAGCCTCGCCTTACGTGGCTCCCGAGATGTACCTGACCCTCGGGTCCCTCTATGCCCGCAAGAAGCGTTTTCAGGAGGGCGAAGAACTGTGCAAGAAAGCGGTCGCTCTCGATCCGTCACGGCCCGAGGGACACATCAATCTGGCCCAGCTGTACAACACGCGCGGGGCAAGTGACCAGGCTTTGCAGGAACTGAAGCAGGCATTGGACGGGAAGAGTTTTCCTACCTCGCCTTACTACCAGCAACTGCAGGCCGACGCGTTCTACGAAACCGGCCGAGCGTACCAGTCGAAACAGATGATGCCGGAAGCGCTCAAAGCCTATCGGACCGCGCTCGAGCTCAATCCCAACGAGGCACGCACCCATCGTCAACTGGCGGAGCTTTTCTCCCGGGCAGGCGACTTCGCAAGCGCCTACCGGCACGCAACCACGGCTGAAAAACTGGGCACGGCCGTCGATGCTGCCCTTCTCGGTGAAATCCTCGAAGGCATGGGCAGAGGTACCGGGGGAATTCGGTAAGTGGAACAACCGTGCGGACCCGTTTTTGGAAAGAAAAAACGACCTGGGTGGGTGATTTCTGCCTGTGCGGTTCTTGCCATGGCCTTCTTCGCGATAGACTCCGGTGCGGGGCACCGGGTATCCCACGACTTGCAGCGGATCACAATCGATTATCCAGCGCCAGGCACGGTCTTCCCACCCGACATGGCTGCCCCAACGTTCCTCTGGCGTGACCGGGCGGAAACCAGTGAAACCTGGGTGGTCGAAGTCGAGTTCGACAACGGGACGCCTGCACTGCGGGTCAAGTCATCGGGACCTCGGCTACAGATTGGTGTTGTGGATTCTCGCTGCGTTTCCGAAACCAACGAGATCCCAAGGCTGACGGCTGAACAAGCCGAGACCCGCACCTGGACACCGGATGGGGAAACCTGGGAACGGATCCAGAAACAGGCACTCGGGAGCTCGGCTGAAATACGCATCAGGGGCCTGAGCAAGGAGAGTCCCGAGAGCCCCGTTTCCTTCGGGACCGTGGGCATTCGGATCTCCGAGGACCCGGTCGGCGCGCCGATTTTTTACCGCGACGTTCCTCTGATGCCGACGGAAACCGAAAAGGGAGTTATCAAGCCGATCGTCCCGAGCGCCTTGCCGCTGATCGCCTGGCGCCTCCGAGACGTCCGCGAAAAGAATAGCCGCCTGCTCATGGAGCACCTCCCTACCTGCGCGAACTGTCATTCCTTCTCAAAGGACGGGAAGACGCTGGGGATGGACCTGGACGGCCCGCAGAACGACAAATCGATGTATGCGATCGCGTCCGTTTCCCCGAACATGTCCATTCGAAATCAGGACGTGATCGCTTGGAGCTCATTTCCCGGGCTGCTCCCCGGACACCCGACTATCGCCTTCATGCCTCAGCTTTCCCCGGACGGCCGTCACGCGATCGCGACGCTGAACGAAGAAGTCTACGTGGCAAACTTTAAAGATTACAGGTTCCTCCAGGTGTTCTACCCCACGCGCGGGATCCTTGCCTGGTACAGCCGCGAGACCGGCCGGGTTGAGGCGTTGCCCGGCGCAGATGATCCCGACTACGTTCACACAAATGCCGTCTGGAGCCCTGACGGCCGGCACCTGGTTTTCGCCCGGGCAAAAGCCCGGGACCCGTATCCGGAAGGCCGTCAGCCGGCCGCCTTCGCCAACGATCCCAACGAGACGCCGATCAAATTCGACCTGTATCGCATACCCTTCAACGACGGGAAGGGTGGCCGCGCGGAGCCCATTGCCGGTGCTTCGCGCAACGGCATGAGCAACTCCTTTCCAAGGGTGTCGCCGGACGGCCGCTGGATCGTTTTCGTTCAGTCCCGAAACGGGCAGCTGATGCGTCCCGACGGGCTTCTCCACATCGTGCCGAGTAAAGGTGGAAAAGCTCGCCGGATGGTCTGTAACACGCCCCTGATGAATTCCTGGCATAGCTTCGCACCCAATGGGCGATGGATGGTTTTTTCGTCGAAGGGACGGTCACCTTACACCCAAATGTTCCTGACGCACATTGACGAGCAGGGGAACGACAGTCCGGCCGTCCTGGTCGAGAATGCCACAGCCGCGAACCGCGCCGCGAACCTGCCCGAGTTCGTGAATATCCCGGCAGACGGGCTCGTCCGGATCGACGTGCCTGCCGCGGAGTTCTACCGGCTCTTCGACCGCGCCTGGAACCTGGCCGAGCGCGGCGAGAGCCTGGCCGCGATCGCGGAGTGGCGAAAGGCGCTCGAGATCAGTCCGGAAGACGCAAAGGCACACAACAACCTGGGAACCGTCCTGTGGCGGACAGGCGCCCACGACCAGGCGGTGACGCAATACCTGAAGGCTCTCGAGTTGAAGCCCGACTATCCGGAGGCCAGCAACAACGTCGGTGTGGCGTTCGTGCATCAGGGAAAGTGGGAGGAAGCGATCACCCATTTCCGAAAGGCTCTCGAACGGTATCCCGATTCGGCCGATCTTCACAACAACCTTGGCCGGGCCTGCTTCGGGAAGGGCGATATCGGCGATGCGATCGAACACTGGAGCAAAGCGGTTCGGCTGAACCCAGGCTCCGCAGACGCCCACAATAACCTCGGGACCGGCTTCTTCCGCGTCCAAAAATGGGACAAGGCAATAGAACACTGGCAAAAGGCCGTGGAAATCAGTCCTGGCTTCCTCCACGCCCGATTCAACCTGGGGGAAGCCCTGTGCGCCCGAGGGAGAACCGAGGAAGCCGTCCAGCAGTGGCAAACGACCTTGGCCCTGGCGGGCGAGCAACGCCAGGCGGCCCTGACGGCGAGGGTGAGGACCAGGATCAACGACTGCCGGTCTTGCCCATGCCGGTAGATTAGCGAGACGCCGGCGCGTTTCGGCTGGCGGAAGTCGGACTTTAAAGGCGAGCCGACCGGGCCGTAAAGCGGCGGATTCTGAACGGCGAATCCGCCCTACAACCGCTCGGCATGCGGGGGCAATCGGTCGTAGGGCGGATTCGCCGTTCAGAATCCGCCGCTTTACGGCCCGGTTGGCTGCATCTGGCAGCTGTTTGGTTGTCTGTCTGAGTCCCAAACTTACGGAGAAGCTTCCGATGAAAGTCAAAGCCGGATTTCTTTTCATCCTCCTTCTGGCGCTCGTGCCGGTTGGTTCTGCACTGGCACAAGCCCAGCCTTCCGTCACCTCGCCCGAGCAGTTCTTTGGATTTCAGCTGGGCGCCGACCGGAAGATCGCCCATTGGGACAAGATGGTGGACTACTACAAGCTGCTCGAAAAGGAGTCCGGCGGGAGGCTTAAGGCGATCAACATGGGCCCTACGACAATGGGGCACCCATTCCTGCTAGTCGTCATTTCCTCTCCGTCCAATCTATCGAGGCTGGAGCGGCTGCGGGAGGTCAACGTCCGCATCAGTAACCCGCGGGGCCTCCGGGAGGCAGACGCGAAGCCGCTGATCGCCGAAGGCAAAGCCGTGATCTGCCAGTCGATGAGTTTGCATGCGACAGAGATCGGCGGCGCTCAGATGGCTCCGGAGCTTGCCTATGACCTTGTGACCCGGAGCGATGAAGAAACGACTCGACTCCTGGACAACGTGATCTTTCTGATGGTTCCCTCTTTTAACCCGGACGGACTCGTCATGGTCGCCGACTGGTACGAGAAGAGCCTGGGGACTCCGCATGAAGGAGGGAACCTGCCGTGGCTGTATCACAAGTATGTCGGGCACGATAACAACCGCGACGCCTTCCAGACGAACATGGTGGAGTCTCGATACATGGCCAAAATCATGTTTACCGACTGGGCGCCCCAGGCCTACCTCGATCACCACCACATGGGCAGTTACGGGGCCCGGATCTACGTGCCTCCCTACGCCGAGCCCGTCCGCCCGCACGCCGACCCGCTGGTGTGGCGGGAGCAGAGCTGGTACGGGGCTCAGATTGCCTGCAAGGAGGAAGAGGCAGGCATGTCGGGAGTTTTGAATATGGCCCAGTATTCCGGCTGGGGGCACTTCGGCTTCCACTGGATCACACCCTTTCACAACATCACGGGCATGCTGACCGAGTCCGCGAGCGCAAAGCTTGCTACCCCGATCTACATCCATCCCGACCAGTTGCGGGGCGACACCCGGGGCCTCCCGGAATACAAGGAACAGACAACGTTTCCCAATCCGTGGCCGGGCGGCTGGTGGAGGCTTCGCGATATCGTCGAGAGACAGAAAATATCGGCCTGGGCAATGCTCGATTTGGCCGCCCGAAATCGAGAAACCGTGCTCTGGAACGCCTACCACAAGGCCCGCAGACAGACCGAGCGGGGTGCAGCCGGAAAGCCGGCCGCCTACGTTATCCCATCCGGGCAACACGATCCTCTGACGAGTCTGAAACTGATCGGGCAACTTCTGGTCCAGGGAATCGAGGTCAAGCGCGCGTCGCAGGCCTTCTCCACTGAGGACGGCCAGAGTTACGAACCGGGCGCCTACGTGGTCCCGCTCGCTCAACCGAAGATGGGACTGATCCGCTACCTGCTCGGGCGCACTTTCTACCCGGATAACGAATGGACCAGGGCCCGTGACGGGTCACCGATACGCCCTTACGACATGGCAACCGATACGATGGCGGAGTTCATGGGCGTGCGAGTCGATACTTTGGACGAGCCGGTCACGGGCGGCCTCGCGGAGGTGACAGCTCCGCCGGCGGCCGCACCGAGAGTGATCGCGGGGCCGGCGGGATACATCTTCGACGGCCGTCTGAACGACAGCTTCAAGGCGATGAATCTCCTGATGGATCGGGCACAGCGCGTTCGGCGGTTCGCCAAGGACGGCGAACGTCGCAGAGCCGGCGACTTCCTCGTGGATCCGGGATCAGGGCCGGCAATCGCAGAGATTGCATCCGCCACTCGGGTAGAGTTCGCGCCCCTGGCGGCCCAGCCAGCCGATGCGCCGGAAGTCAAACGGTTACGCATCGGGATGTACCAGCGATACTGGGGCGGCAATATCGACGAGGGGTGGACTCGATTTCTCCTCGAGCAGTTCGGGTTTCCCTACGCCAGCCTGCTTGACGCCGAGCTCAAGAAGGGAGCGCTCAAGGACAACTACGACGTGATCATCCTGCCAGACGATTCCACGTTCATGATGACCGGCGACGCGGCGGATGAAACCGAAGGAAGGTCAGGCGACAGGACCGCAGCGAACCGCCTTCGCGAAGAGGGCTACCCCCCGGAATACCGTAGCGGGTTCGGCAAGGAGGGGACCGAGGCGCTAAAGCAATTCGTCGAGAAGGGCGGCACACTCGTTGCCCTGGGCCGGGCCACCGACTTCGCGATCAAGAAGTTCGAGTTGCCTGTTCGCAACACGCTCGCGAACAGGCCTTCCAAGGAGTTCTTCTGCCCCGGTTCAACACTGCGGGCGCGTTTCGACACGAAGCACCGTCTGGCCTGGGGCATGCCCGGCGAGGGCCTTGTTCTTTTCTTTTACAGCCCCGCATTCGAAATCATTCCGAGTCAGTTCAACGAGCGCTACGAAGTGGTTGCCCGCTACTCCGATGCGGATATCCTCCGGAGCGGCTGGCTCATTGGCGGCGAAGCCCTGGCCGGGAAGGCGGCGATGATCGCGGCCCAGTCCGGACAGGGCAAAATCGTCCTGATCGGTTTCCGGACTCAGCACCGCGCCCAGACACACGGCACGTTCAAGCTTCTCTTCAACGCGCTGATCGGGTGAGGGCCTATTTCGACGAGTCCAATTGGCGCCTTGCGTCATCGTCACGAGGTGGGAGAACAAGCAAATCTTCCAGGAAGAAGGCGGCGAGCTCGGAACGCCCGCTCAAGCCGGCTTTCCGATAGACGGACAGAGCCTGCTGGCGGACGGTCCCTTCGGCGGCATTTCTCGATGCGGCAATCTGCTGGTAGGAAAGCCCTTTGAGAAGGAGCAGAGCAACATCCCTCTCGGCCGGCGAGAGCTGCCACTGTTCGAACTGACGTCCGAAGTTGTCGTTCATCCCCGGCGAGCTCATGGTCTCAGCCTTTAACTTCTCCGCCTCGGCCTTGGTCTTGGCCAAGTCTCCCTCCAACGCACCCACGCTTCGTCGTGCCCGGTTCCAACCTTTCAGAAGGAAGCCGATCAACGTCAATCCGCAAATCCAGAAAGCCGCCTCAATAACGAGGTGCCTGAAAGAAACGCCGGCATTATAGTCGTCCATCATGTCGAAGACGAGAAAGAGGGTGACAGGAATAGCTGCTCCGATCGTGATCCACTGCCGCTTCGTGTCGCTCGACCATTCAATTGCCATAGGGTCCTCGGGATTCCTTCTACGAATTCTTCTCGTCAAAAGAGCCGGCTACATCAGTTCTAACATCGCGATCGCTGCCAGGAACAGGCCGGACCTGAACAGGTGCCCACCAAGTGAACCGGCCGCCACCTGGGCAACCAGAACAAGCAAGCCCTTCTGCAGCGCAAAACGAGCCACATCTGCTGCATTTTTCAGGTTGAGTTTTCCCATGATATTGCTCCGGTGGTGCTCAACCGTGCGGGGACTGAGAAAAAGCAGATTTGCGATTTCCTTGCTCGAATTGCCCTCGGCGATCAGCTTCACGATTTCCTTTTCCCGGAGGGTCAAAATCTCGGCCTCGAGGCCGGGTCTCCCTCCTCGGTGCATCGTGATCCAATCGTGCTGCACATTGTGAAAGAAATGGGGTGAAATAAAGCTCTTTCCGGAAAGAACGCTATCAATCGCCTCAAAAAGCTCCGCGGATGAGTCTTCCTTCACGAGATAGCCGTCCGCTCCCGCAGTGATCGCCTCGTCCAGGTGATCCTCGTCCGCATGCCTGGTCAAGATAATGAACTTGACCCGCGGAAAGATCGGTCTCAGTTCGGCGATTGCCTCAATTCCTCTCAGCCGGGGCATCGAGATCGCAGTAATGACGAGGTCCGGCTTGGATTTCTTCACGACACTGATGAGGTCGACGCCGTCAGCGGCCTCGCCGACCACCTGCAGATCAGCTCTTTCTTTAAGAAGTCGTGCCAGACCCTCACGTACGACGACATGGTCGTCGGCCAGCACGACACGACAGGGCGTTGTCATGATTCTCTCCCCCTTAGAGACAGCATCCAGGGTGATCGACTGAAAAGTGAACAACGACGTAATAAATCTACAACACGCCGCCCGGCAGGAACAAGGTCGCTCGAACCCGCTCCAGATCGAGCTTCCCGCTCGAACCAAAGTTCGGGTGAGTATCCAAAACCGTGTATAACCAACGATACAGGTAAAAGTACCTAGCCGAGAATGCGTAGTTTCACTGGGGTTTACATGATTGGCTATTTGTTACTTTTGTTATAGACAAGATCAAACGCTCCCTTCTCAAGATGGAGCGAAGCTCCGGCGCTTTAAACAAACTCAAAGGTCTGCGATTTCCAGTCCCTTCACAAAGGGAGTTGCTCAGGAAAGGTTATGAACAAACAACAAGAGAGTCCCTGCGTGCCAAAGCGCGCAGTGTTTGCGATAGTTGCCCTCACCGCGGCGGGTATCTGGCTGAGCCCCGATCCCTCCACATGGTCCGACTCGACCACTGTGATGGATGTCGAGGCAACGGCCCCGATCGCCGCTCACGGCCAGGGCGGGTCAGGACTCTCGGAGACGAGCCTCGATCCGCGAAGGGACGGCAGGCTCCTGCCGACAACCGGGACTTCCCTCAATACCTCGGCCTTGCCTTCCTCGGATAACACAATCAGCGTGGAATTCAAAGTGGACTCTCCGCTGAGTTCGGGTGCTCACCTGAGCAATCCCTGGGTCTCGCCGCCCTGCGAGATACGCATTCCACAGGGAATGGCGGCCAACCTCCGAGCCAGAGCGTTGCTTCTGGATAGAGACGGAACGGCCGGCGCCGTGATGCCCGAATGGACCTCGTCGAACCAGGAAATGGTGACGGTAACCCGCGGCCAAGACGACACGGTGCTTCTTACCCTGAATTCTCCTGGAGAGGCGAACATCCGCTTATCGAGTGATGGGGCCTCCAAGACGCTTAGCCTAAAGACGACGAGCGGCGATGCGGTCCTGATCGATGTAGCCGATAAGTGAGCGCGAACACTGACGGACTGATGGCCGGGGAGACCTGACGGCCGGACACTCGGTCGACCAGCCCGCTGACCGGGTGATCCGTGACCCGGTCGTGTCCGACTTGGAAGTCGGACCAACATGACACCGGCAAGCGCTGCTGCCCCCCGCTGGCGGTGTGTAGTGTCCGACCGTCGGCTGGCTCGGTGTAGCAAGCTTTTGCGAATCTCTCGTTGGTCCGACTTCCAAGTCGGACATCCTGATCGCGCTCAGGGGCACGATGCAGCCGCCCTCAGGGCGCCGCTGCCGAAATCGTCCAAGACTTGTTCATGACACTTCCGCGGCTGCTCGGACGCTATTCGAATCAGTCGAGAAGACCTCGCGCGCTTCTTCCAGGCAATTCCCCAGTGACCGGGCCAGCGCTCGCACGTTCGGTTCCCGAAACATATCGAGCTGCGAACCGGGCACCAGCCGAATATCGAGCCCACCGAACACCAGCGGTCCCCAGTAGAGCGCGGGATCGCGGTGACGATCTCCTTCGCCCATGAAGTACGTCATCCGCCCGGGCCAGGGACACGCGCTGTGGAGAACCGCGGCTCTTCGGTTGATCGCCCTCACACGGCTCCTTCGCAGCCAGACAGGAGTGATGCGGAACCTCCCGGCAATGCGGGCCGCGGCGGCCGACAACGCCATCCGAGAGCGCTGCTCCAGCCTCTCCCCGAGATACGAGGCTGCTCCCTGCGCCGATATACCCTCACGGTGATACCGGAGCTGGCCGGACAACGAAGCGATCGTTTTCCAGGCGCCGTCCGTGCTGAAATTCGCGAGAAAAGCCACCTGCTCACCTGCCTGTGTCAGCTGACGCGCCATTTCGTAGGCGACATAGGCGCCGGAGCAGAATCCGGCGAGGAAATAGGGACCTGAAGCCTGAACCGATCGCATCTCCTCGAGATATTGCCTGGCCATCTCCTCTATCGTTGTCGGGCAGGCGGAGCCGTCCAGCCCCCGTGAACGCAGCGCAAAAACGGGCTGTGCGGCGCCAAGCAGGAGTGCCAGGTCACGATAGAAGAGGACGTCACCTTCGACGGCGTGCAGGCAGAAAAGGGGCGGGTGAGTCCCACCGGGTTGAATTGCGACCAATGATCGCCACTCATCGGGGTCCACCTGACAGCGCAGGCGGGCCGCCAGTTCCGCAATCGTCGGCGCTTCGAAAAGCGCAGCAAGAGGCAGGCGCCGGCCGAAACGGTGCTCGATTTCGGTGAAAAGACGGACAGCCAGAAGAGAATGTCCACCAAGATCGAAGAAGTTGTCGTCGACGCCGACGGAGCCGACCTTTAGAAGCTCCTCCCACAACCTCGTGAGCCCCGCCTCGGTCCGGTCAGCAGGCGGGCGCGCTGCTCGTGGCTGGCTCTTTGCCGATAGCGGAATCGGAGCCAGTTTGTTCCGGGCTACCTTACCATTGCTCGCTAGAGGCAACTCGTCAAGAAAAACGAAACGAGACGGAACCATGTGCCGCGGCAAGACTCCTTCCAGGTATTCCCGCAGCGAAAGCTCATCCACGTGTTCAGTTCGGCTCTTCTTGGCCACGTATGCGACCAGACGACCATCATCCGGTCCGAAAGACTGGGCCTGGACTGCTGCCTGCGCCAGCATCGGATGCCGCATCAGCACCGTCTCGATCTCGGCAGTCTCGATCCGGTAACCGCGGATCTTTACCTGGTGATCCACCCGGCCCTGGTATTCCAGGTTGCCGTCGGGCCGGAAACGGGCAAGATCTCCGGTCCTGTAGAGCCTCTCGCCCGGTTGCTCACTGAATGGATTTGGAAGGAAACGCTCGGCGGTCAGATCCGGCCGGTTCACATAGCCCGGGGCAACGCCTCGACCCCCGATGTACAGCTCTCCGGTCACACCGATTGGCAGCAGCTCTCTTCGGCGCCCAAGAACATAAGCGGTCGTGTTCGCAATTGGACGGCCGATCGGCACAGTCCGGTAGTGCTCGCGTTTCACCCAGAACCTGTGAGTTAGGATCGACGTCTCGGTCGGCCCATACATGTTCACGAGTTCGAGGCTGGTTTCGTTCAGGAAGCGGCGGGCCAGCTCCGGAGTAAGAGTCTCCCCGCCGGAATGTACCCACTGGAGATTGCCTGTTTCGCGAAACACGCCTGAATCAAGAAGGACCCGGAGGTACGAAGGCGTCGCCGATAGACCTCCCGGGCGGACGCGATGTAGCTCGCGGATGAGATCGGCGGGATTCGTCCAAACGCTGTCCTTCACGATCAAGAGCGTCCCGCCAGTTACCAGGGCAACAAGCAGCTCGAAAACAGCCATGTCGAAGGTCAGCGAAGCCGCGTGAAGCACGTCGGTGTTGCGCGTCGCAAACTCCTGGCGTAACCAGAATGCAAAATTCGCGACACCCCGATGAAGCACGGGCACTCCCTTGGGCCAGCCCGTCGATCCCGAGGTGTACATCAGGTACACGGGAGTATCCAAGTCGGGTTCGGAGCATAGATTCCCGGAGGAGGAATCGATTGCGCCGAGGGCGCTGTCCACCAACACACTCGGAATCCCCGACGGCGCGCTCGATGCAAGTTCTGAAACAGTCAGCAGGAGCGACGCACCGGCATCCTCGACCATGAACCGCAACCGTTCAGACGGGTAGTTGATGTCGAGGGGGACGTAAACGCCACCCAGCTTCCAAAGAGCCAGGGTCGACAGGACTGATTCGGGGGAGCGTTCGAACCACGCCGCGACCCGGTCGCCTGGCTTAAGGCCCCTTGCCTGGAGGTACCGGGCGAGGACGTTGGCTCGACGGTTAAGTTCTCCGTAGGATAGCTGGTTGTGCCCATTTTTGACTGCCACGCGGTCTGGCTGGTTCGCAGCGATCTCCTCAAAAAGCCTTGTGGCTGGAATATCAGCCCCGGGCGCGGCAGTCGCGTTGAACTCAACCAGCAGCCGGTGGCGGTCGCCGTCATCCAGAAGGCGGAGCTCGGACAAGTGCTTCTCCGGAGTGTCGGCCAACGAGTGCAAGAGCACCTGGTAGTGGCCGAGAAGGCGGCTGATTGTCTCTCGTTCGAAGAGATCGGTGTTGTAGGTCGCCCTGCAGCTGACCCCCTCATCGGTTTCAATGAGGTCCAGAGCAAGATCAAAGGGAGAGACCGCAAAGTCCCACCGCACTTCGCTTGCTCGGATATCCTTGAGCGCGAGCGTCCTGGCAGGGAGATTGCGGAGCTGGAACAGGACTTGGACCAGGGGATGGTAGCTCAAGCTGCGAGTCGGGTTCAGGGTTTCGACCAGTAGTTCGAAGGGCAGATCCTGATGATCCAGAGCGCCGAGAACCGTTTGCCGGGTGCGGTCGAGGAGATCCAGGCCGGTCGGGTCATCCTCCAGATTCAGCCGGAAGATCAGCGTATTGGAGAAGTACCCGATCAGTTTCTCTGTCTCGGCAGTCGGGCGATTGGCCACCGGCGTGCCGATTGCCACATCCTCGACTCCCGAATAACGCCCAAGGAGAACCCCGAACGCCGCCAGCAGCGGGGTAAAAAAAGTGACTCCCCGTCTGCGGCTCAGTTGTTTCAGCTGGCGCACCAGGCCGGAATCTAGATCCAGGAATTCGGTCGCACCGGTGAAAGTCTGGCGCGGAGGGCGGTTGTGATCGAGCGGCAGAGGAAGCAAGGGGGCAAGACCGTCCAGCTGGCCCAGCCAGTAATCCACGAGGTTTCGCTTCCTGTCCGGGTCTAGTCGGGTCCTTTGCCATTGGGCCAAGTCGCGGTACTGAAATGGGAGGAGCGGCGGGGCTGGCTCCCGGTGCTCGGTGAACGCGCTGTAAGCTTCGCCCAGCTCCCGAAAAAGCACGGTATCGGACCATCCGTCAAACGCGATGTGGTGACTGGCAAAGAGGAGAACATGCTCCTGCTTGGCAAGACGAACCAGGCGGACACGCAGCAGCAGGTCCCCCTTCAGGTCAAACGGTCGCCGTGATTCCTCGAGCGCCAGTCGTCGCAACTCGGAATCCTGCTGATCGCCCGGGAGGGCAGAAAGATCGATCAGAGGGACGTCCAGATCCGCCGGGACTGCGTTGACAAGCGCGCAGAGCTCGGGCTCCTTCGCGTAGGTTGTTCGTGTGATTTCATGACGGGATAGCACGACGCGGACAGCACGGCGAAGAGCTTCCCCATCCAGCGGTCCGGACAGGCGGAAAGCGGAAAACCGGACGTAAACCGACTTATCCCGTTCGTATTCGTCAAGAAACCATATTCTCTCTTCCGAGAAAGACAGGCTAAGGCTCTCTGTTTTCGTGATCGGCAACGGCTCGTCTTTCGAGCTTTCGTGGCCTTGCCTCTCCAGCCACTCAGCCATCCGGGCGAGCGTGGGAAGTCGAAAGAACTGGGGAAGAGAGAGCCGGGAGGCGAACTCTTCACGGACCCGGGCGATCAATTGGGCGGCGAGAATCGAATCGCCGCCCAGGTCAAAAAAATCGCTGTCGAGCCCGATATCGCCTGTCCCGAGCACCTGCGACCAGATCCCCGCCAGCCGGAGCGCGACCGCGCTTTCCGGAGGCCGGGCCGCGGGCCGCTCTTGGATTTCGGCGATCCGAGACACGACGCCCAACCGGGCCGCAAGTCCGATGCGTTGCGGCTTTCCCGTCGGCCCTTTGGGAATCTCGGGAGGGAAGATCACGCGTCGTGGGATCTTGAAATCGGCCAGGCGCGTAGCCGCGAATTCCTGTACTTCCTGCTCCGAGAGAATGGCACCGGGACGCAGCACCACGGCTGCCCCGACTTCCTCACCAAGCCGCTCGTCGGGGATGGCGAACGCCACCGCCTGCGCGATTGCCGGATGCTCCAGCAGCGCCTCGTCCACCTCGCGCGGAGAGATCTTTTCTCCGCCCCGATTGATGATTTCCTTGATCCGACCGGTCAGAAACAGGTAGCCCTCTTCGTCCAGCCAACCCTGGTCTCCGGTTCGAAACCACCCATTCGCGAACGATTCCTGGTTCGCCTTCGGATTGTTCTCGTAGGCAGCCGTAACGTTGAGCCCCCGGATAACCACCTCGCCCTGTTGCGCGGGAGCGAGCAAATTGCCCGCCGAATCCATGATCGCGATTTGCGGGCCGGCTGCAGGGCCGACCGAACCGGGCTTCCGAGGCCGGGGAGGCAATGGATTGCTCGCCATTTGGTGCGATGCCTCGGTCATCCCGTAGGCCTCGATCACCGGGACACCGAAGGTGCTTTCGAGCGCAGCCATCGTCTGGGGTGGAAGCGGAGCCGAACTGGAGCGGATAAATCGCAGCCTGCTGCTTCGAATCACATCCGCGTGCTCGGCAGCGCGGGCCAGAATCGCCTGGTGGATCGTTGGTACGGCGCTATACCAGGTGGGGCGGAAACGCGAAAACCAGGCGAAAAACTCGGGGGCGACAAATCCCGGCGTACAGGCCACCGCGGCCCCTGCCGCCAAGCAAGAAAGCAGGGCGCCGATCAGGCCGTGAATGTGGAACAGCGGCATCACATTCATGCACAGGTCACCGGGCGTCAAGGCAAGCGTCCTGCGGATGTTTTCCGCCGACTGGCAAAGGTTCGCGTGCGTGAGCGGGACCAGCTTGGGCCGGGATGTGGTGCCGGAGGTATGAAGGACAAGGGCGACATCGTCCGGCTCGGCGAACACAGGCCCTGCTGTTTTCAGAGCCCCGCGCGCAGCGCGTTCCAGCGGAGTAAGCGGGTTCTGCAGTTCCTCCGCGCAACCCTCCGCCTCCGACTCGACAACAAACTCCCCTGCTCTGCCGCCCGGAACGTGGCGGATTCTCAGGATCTGCAATCCCAGCTTCTCCGCCACTCCGATCGACGGCGATTCGGATCCGGCCTCAACCAGGAGTGCCTTTGCCTTTAGGTCAGACAGGTAGAATTCGAACTCGCTGGCTCGGTAACCGGGGTTAAGCGGCGCGCAGGTAGCGGCCGAGCAGCCTGCCAGAAAGCACGTCGCCATCGCCGGCCCATTCGGCAGCACGACAGCGATGCGATCGCCGCGGCTTATGCCCCGGGCGTTGAGGCGGGCAGTCGTTTCCTCGACGAAGCGGTACAGTTGTGCGTAGTCCAGGGCCGGGCGTTCGAGGCCCAGAACAGCGGGCTGATCGGGGTGGCGCCCGCACTGCATTGACAGTAAGCCGGGTATGGTCAAGGACACGGCCAAGAATATAAACCATTCGGGTCTCGAAGCGATGTCGATTCTAGGCGCAGGCGCGATCGAAGGAGCGCACGACATAGGGTGTCGGAAAAGTCGGGCGAGGCGTTTCCAGCCTCCTGAAGCGATCGGTCGGCAGGTTGCCAACGGTTTCACCGGGACTACAAACCTTCCCTGCCCTTTCGAACCTCGCCTGCCCGTCGCCCCTTTTTGGTCCGACCAAACGCGCCTCCGGGGCACGATGCTCCGTTTTGGAGTGCGGCGGCAGAAGGAATCCGGTGCCGTACCAGGATTCCTGGCGACGCCGCTTTTCCCTATGCACGATCCTGCGGAACCCGAGTACCCCAAAATGCGAGATTTCGCACGGGGAAAGCGGCGTCGTCAGGAGTCCTCCCCAAAAACGTCGGACTCCTTTTGCCGCCGCACTCCAAAACGGAACACCTTTAGGGCCGGGCCGACCTCTGAATGCCGCAATTCGCTGACCGACCCAATTCACTCAAATCCTGCCAAACCCGCGAAAGTTTCGTGTAACCCGGCCGCTTCTCTGGTACCCTTGGCTCGCTTTTTCTGCGTTCTTTTTTGAGCCACCTTTCAGAAGTCTTGATCGGCGGTCGGGGGGAGGAAGGTACCATGCGTATCCGTCACCTTTGGCCGGTTGTCACCCTGTCGGTTCTCTTCGTGACTCTTTGTGCTGTCACAGGGCTTGCCCAGAGCCAGTACCGCCACAGCATATTTCCGCAGCTTGCAGTTGGAGAAGGCTGGTCTGCTGACATCTTTGTCACGAACCAGGACAGCGCCACCGCGGCGGTCAGGGTAGCGCTCTTTTCGAATCCGGGCACGCCGCTCGTCGTCTCCAGCAACCGGGGCTCGGGCAGCGTTTTCAATTTCGATGTAGCGCCCGGAGCTACCGAAGTGCTTCGTGTCACGTTTTCGGGCGCCACAACCCCCGGCTATGCCTTGCTGAGAACGCCATCTGGGGTTTCGATTCGTTCCTCCCTGGTCGTTCGCTGGATGAATAACGAGGTTGTCATGACCCAGCTGGGGGTGACATCTCAAACACCGTTCACCCACTTCTCGTTCCCCGCCGAAGTGAATCCTGCCAAGCAGACTAACACCGGTGTTGCACTGGCTCTGCCGGTGATCGACGGGTTGCCGTTCGAGTCGCAGGAATTCGTGGTCGCGCTGATCAACGAGGACGGAAGCCTGCGAGATCTGAAAGCCGTACAGCTTGCACCCGGGGAACACCTCGCCAAGTTTATTAACGAGGAGCCGTTCTTCACCGACGTCCCGAGCTTCAGCGGGAGTGTGAGCGTTTTCTGCAAAGAGTCATTTGGCCTGCTGGCGCTCCGGCTGGAACAGGGTGCACTCGGCTCCCTGACCATCAGTAGCGGCCCTGTCATCGGTCCGTATCTCGTATCCGGAGGTTCGTCCGAAACCGAGCCGAACGACTCGAGGACCAATGCGAACGCCCTTACCCTGCCGGCCCGAGTGACCGGGGTGATCGGGAACTCCTCGGATCAGGATTACTTCAGCTTCAGCGGCCGCCGAGGAGACATCCTCACCGCACTCACCGACATTCGAGGGCTCGGCTCCGATGCGGATACGGTTCTCGTCCTGATGGACAGCGCCGGGAACGTGTTGTGCTCGAACGATCAGAACGGCTTCAATAACAACTCGTTCCTTCAGCGCGCCCTGCCGGCCGACGGGACATACTATCTGCAGGTCACAGAGTGGACTGAACGGGGCGGCTCAACCTTTACGTACTCCCTGCACGTTACGTTGAACGGAGACGGCACGCCGCCAGCGGTCCCCGCACCGGTGATCAGCAGCGTGACTCCTAACAACGCAACCGCCGGAACCACGACCACGATCACGATCGCCGGAACCAACCTGGCCGGCGCCTCTGCGGTGATCTTCGATCCTGCCCAGGGTGTCAGCATCGGCTCAATCAACTCGACCGCGACGCAGGTGACGGCCTCGGTGACCGTCTCAAGTGCGGCGACGACGGGGAGCCGCACGATCGCCGTCCAGACCGCCGGCGGAACATCGAACACGTTGCCGTTCCAGATCAACCCCCCGGCTGTTCAAAACGCTCCGACAATGACGTCTCTGTCTCCGACGAGTGTTACCCAGGGGAACACGACCGGCCTGACGATCTTCGGCACGAATCTCAACGGGGAGGTGACCGTCATTATCACGCCTCCGGACGGGATCACCGTGACCGATCCTTTCGCTATGGGGACCTTAGTCTCCGCGACTCTCCAGGTCAGTCCGACGGCGACGATCGGCACACGCCAGGTGTCGGTAACGACGGCGAACGGGACGTCCAACACGCTCACCCTCACGGTTGAGGCATCCGTACCCAGTACCGTGCCCGTGATCACCTCGGTGACTCCCAACAACGCGAACTTAGGGGTATCCACCGACATTACGATTACCGGGACGAACCTGTCCGGGGCCAATTCCGTGGACTTCACGCCCTATGTCTCTGCCACTTACTCTCAGATCAACGCCAACGCTACCCAGATGACGGCCACCCTGTATTTCTTCCCCTCGGCGACCCCGGGAACTTACTCGATCTCGGTCCATACCCCGGGCGGGACGTCGAATGGACTCCCGTTCACGGTCAATACTCCACCGCCTCCGACGATCACCGCGCTGTCGCCGGCCAATGCCACGCAGGGCGTCAAGTACCGGCTGAACATCGTTGGCACCAACATGGACTGGGACACAACCCTCACTATTACGCCTTCAACCGGGCTCACGATCAGTAACAAATCGTCTTTTGACAAGCACCTCGCCGCAGATCTCGACGTGAGCGCAAGCGCGCCGCTCGGGGCCCGCCAGGTTACCGTTACGAGCAAGGGCGGGACTTCCAACACGCTCACGATGACGATTGTTGGGCCGGGATCGGGAGGGACGGCGCCCACGATCTCCAACGTCACGGTCGGGACGGTGACGTGGAACGGTAGTACCGCGACGGTGCCGGTCAGCTTTGATTTCAGCGATCCGGACGCCGACATTATCTATACCCCGAACAACGCTGCCGCGAGCGCCGCAGTCGTTTTCAGCGTAACGTGCTCGACCAACAGGTTCTCCGGCACGACTATCAACAAACCTGGAATAACATCCGGAACGTTCCATCTGAATGTACAGGTTGAGAACGCCTCTCACGGGACCTCCACCGTAAGTCTCCAGTTGATCGACGCGGGTGGGCACTACAGCAACACGCTCACGTTCCAGACGACGGGCTGGAGGGGATGCGAGCTCAAGCTCCCGTCGTCCCTGGAACTGAAGCAGGATGATGCGGGCGGATGGAGGGAGTTTGGCGGGTCTTTAATGCTTCCCCGGTCCGATTTGCGGACTTCTTATAGTCCAGCCAATGCTGAAAGGGTTGCATACCGCGCTACGCAACCCTTACAGGGTTGGATCCTTCCCGCTGTCAACCCGGGGTTTCCCGCACACAACGCGGGCAACCCCGGGCTTTGCTACGCAACGCCTTCGGCGTTGAAAACTGTCAATAAACCGCCGGTCGAGCGCGCTTTCCAACCTCATTCAACACCTTCGCGACGAGGGTGTTGAATGAGGTTGGAGAAGTGCGTTCGGCCCACAGGTATTGACGGACCTGTTATGGGCTGATGTCGTGCGAAGGGCGAGATCGAATGGAGCCGCGCACGAAAGCGAACGGCAGTGAGCGAGAGTAAGCGGACCACCAGTCATTCGCTAAGTCGAGACATTGCGATCGCGATTACGCTCCATTCAGGCTCAGCGGATGGATGCATTCTCGGGGACATCGAGCCCGCGGAGCACAATCAGCATAGATAGAATCGCGATTGCCCCGGTAATTCCCCACGATGCCCTGATGTTGGCCATGATTTCCCTCCCCTTGGCTAGACGCCCGCAAAAATCACTTCCCGTTGCCGGCAAATCAAAACACTGTTATCGTTAACAGTCGTTGTCAACAATGGAGAATCCCTTCCGCCGATCAACATCCCCGATGGCGAAACAGCCTCGATTCGGTTTTGAGGGATTACCTATACAGGAGCGTGTCATGAATCTTCGATGCACCTTGGCTATCGTGGCTCTGGGCGGTCTCCTCTCTTGCGTATTCGCGGAGGAGCTCCCTCGCGTTCCCCGCGATCAATGGGGCGCTCCACAGGTCGTCGTGTCCCACTCGTCTGGAGCTTGGGTGATCGCCGGGCGCAAGAACCAGGTAACCCTGGACGAGTCGAGCCTGGCAATGACGGTGAAAGCCGGGTCCGTCAGCTGGATGCTCGGACCGTCTTCCGCGAATGACGTGTTGGTTCGTTCGCGGGGCGAGGACCTCTTCCTTCGCATCGCCGACGCGGCCAAGGTCGAGATCGTTCCGTATGACACCGGCGCGAGAACCGGTGTGAAGGTCCGCCTCGACCGCTTTCGCGACAAATCGGGATCAGACCTCGACCTGGCCCTCTGCCTGACGGTCTGCCTGGAAGGCAAGGATGAGGAACTGGTCTGCGAAGCTGTGGCAATCGAGCGCGAGGCATCCGTACGTCAACTGGAATGGCCGAAACCGGTCGATGCCCGTGGTGTGGATTACACCGCGCTCAACCACGTCAGAGGCAACCTGCTGCCCGGCGACTGGCCCCAGGAATATCACCCGTACCGAAATGTCCCGAGCGGACAGGAATCTCTGATCGCGGCGGACAAGAGCGTTATTCAGAGCAACCTGATCGAATGCTGGTCGATGTCCTGGTGGGGCTTTCAAAAGGGCGAATCGGCCATGGTTGTTATTGTGCAGACGCCCGATGACGCCGCGTACACCTTTTCTCATCCGGCCGGTGGCCCGACCGTCATAGGGCCACGCTGGCTGGCCTCGCTGGGAAAGCTCGGTTACCCGCGGTCGGTACGCATGTGCTTTCTGCCGAAGGCAAATTATGTCGCCATGGCAAAGCGTT
Organism: uncultured Acidobacteriota bacterium; assembly: GCA_964421755.1. Taxonomy (GTDB): domain Bacteria; phylum Acidobacteriota; class UBA6911; order RPQK01; family RPQK01; genus CAVUUN01. The sequence continues at coordinate 8,120 of CAYQYP010000595.1, read as the reverse complement.
ATCGCCGGCACGTTATGGATACCGGGCAGTTTGTCTCGCTCAAAGAGAAGATTGCGCGCGAACCGCTGGTGGCACAGCTCGTAGGGACACCGCACATCCGCCAGCATGCATTGAGGAACTACAAGCCTGGCTCGCATCGCTTCGATCCCAAAACACCCGGCAGCAACTACAACCTCGCGACCTTCGACACACTGGCCCAGCGCTTGCGCGAACTGAAAGCCAAAGGGATCGACCGGGCATTTGTCACGCTCGCGGGCTGGCCATACATGGGCTACGACCGGCAGCACCCGGACGTGCTGCCCCCATCACCGGTAGCCGGAGGTTGGGAAGGTCTGAAACGATGGGTGGATACGTGCAAAGAGCTCGGTTACATGTACAACCTCCACGATCAGTATCGCGATTACTACGTCGATGCTCCTTCGTACGACCCTCAGTTCGCCACTTTCGAGGAAGACGCCACGAGCCAGCCGGCCGCGTTCCCGGGGACAAGATTCGGCGGTTGGAAAGAAGGCCAGATTCCTTTCATGGATTACTGGGACGGCGGGAAGATGGCCTATCTGAACATGCGTTTTGCCTTGGAGCACCTGGTGAAGAACTACCAGGTTATGTTCGACCACGGCGTCAAAATGCAGGGCAGCTACCTCGACGTCTTCGGGTATGTCCCACCCACTGAAGACTTCAACCCCGAACACCCGCTGACACGCACCGAATCCATAAAATATCAGGCCCAGTGTTTCCGCTGGGCTAGAAACAACCTCGGCATCGTCGGAACTGAGGCCGGCGCGGACTGGGTGGTCCCTTACGTGGATTATGCGTCGGACGCCAGGGCGGGCGGATGCATCCCGGCACCTCTCTATACCCTGGTTTATCACGATGCGATCATGACGCCCGAAGGCGGATCCGGGGACTACCTTCGCTGCCTCCTGAACGGCGGCTTTCCCACTGTCGGAAGGAACCAGGACAATATCGCCCGCGTGCTCGAGATTCAGAAGCTGCACAGCAAAGTTGCCTTGCTGGAGATCACGAATCACGAGTTCCTGGATAAGAAATTCCGGAAGGAACGCAGCACTTTTGCGGATGGAACCACGGTCACGATTGACCGCGACGCAGGCACGTTCGAAATCGCGGTCAACGGGGAAAGGCAATAGAAGAACCTGGGGGAGTCCGAACCAGTGTCCGACTGGGAAGTCTGATCTACATACGCGAGGTAAGCAATGAGGCTGGTTGTTCGCTTGATGACACTTGCAGCCGCGCTGGGCCAAGACACGAAGGCCGAGGACCGGTTGGTAGGAGTGTTACGCCAGGAGATCCTGGCCGAGGCCTCCTGGGCGATGCAGCAACAGCCCGTAACGGTGACTGCGTCCGTCTGCCCGCGAAGTGCCGGCGGAGAACATGACTTCTATTCCGAGGGAGACTACTGGTGGCCTGATCCCGATCACCCGGACGGTCCGTACATCCAGCGCGACGGGATGACCAACCCGGACAATTTCGTTGCCCACCGGAAAGCCATGGTTCGCCTGAGCCGCGTCGTCGGAAGCCTGGCGTCCGCCTATAAAATCACCGGAGACGAAAAGTTCGTTCGCCACGCCTTCGCCCATATCGACGCCTGGTTCGTCAATCCGTCCACCAAGATGAATCCATCGCTCTTGTATGCCCAGGCGATCAAAGGGAGGGTGACGGGCAGAGGGATCGGCATCATCGACACCATCCACCTGATGGAAGTCGCCCAGGGGATCCTGGTGATGGCAAGGAGCCCCGGCGCTGACAGCCGGGTTCTCTCTGCGGCCAAGGACTGGTTTCGCGAGTACGTGACCTGGCTCAGGACCCACTCCTATGGGCAAGACGAGATGAAAGCGAAGAACAACCACGGCACCTGCTGGGTGATGCAGGTGGCGTCGTTTGCGAAATTGACCGGCGACAAGGAGACAATGTCCTTCTGCCGCGACCGCTTCAAGAAGGTCCTCCTTCCCGACCAGATGGCCGTTGATGGCAGTTTCCCGCTCGAGCTCCGGAGGACGAAGCCTTACGGTTACTCGCTTTTCAACCTGGACGCGATGGCAATGGTCTGTCAGATCCTCTCCGATGATTCAGACAACCTGTGGACATTCGAGACTCCGGACGGCAAGAGCCTCCCGAAAGGTATCGCGTTCCTCTACCCGTATGTCGCGGACAAGAGCAAATGGCCCTACCCGAAGGACGTGATGTACTGGGACGACTGGCCCGTTGCCCATCCGTTCCTGGTTTTCGGTTCGGTGCGATTTGGAGAACCGCGATGGTTTGACACCTGGCGACGGCTTGATCACTCGCCTGAAGTCGAGGAGGTCCTGAGAAACCTGCCAGTCCGTAACCCGGTGATTTGGTTCGATTGAGTATCCACGGCATGCGCCACCCACAACACAAATCGGAGAGACAGAGATGCGATCAAGCCGCCAGTTCAAACGCCTGATGTTGTTGCCTGTTCTTATGGTCACCACGCTCGCGGGTCTTCGGGCAGACGATCGGTCTCCCGAGCGAACCGCGTGGATGAGGCAGGCCAGGTGGGGAGTGATGACGCATTACCTGGCTGACTGGCAAGCTCGGACGAACAGCATCGCGATGAGCGTCGAACAGTGGAACAAGATGGTCGATGCCTTCGACGTCGAGGCACTTGCCGAGCAGCTCGAGTCGGTCGGCGCCGGCTACCACATCCTCACAATCGGCCAGAACTCGGGTTACTACCTGGCACCGAACGAAACGTATGATCGACTCGTCGGCGTAAAACCAAGCCGGTGTTCGCGGCGAGACCTGGTCTCCGATATGTCGGTCGCGTTGAGTAAGCGGGGGATCAAGCTGATCGTGTACCTGCCGGCAGGCGCGCCTGCTGGCGATCGAGCCGCCCGAGAGGCTCTCCGGTGGCAAAACGGCATGCATCCGAACAGGGAGTTCCAGGTCAAATGGCAGGAGATCATCAGCGACTGGTCCAGCCGTTTCGGAGAGAAAATCGCCGGGTGGTGGTTTGACGGCTGCTACTGGCCGAATACCATGTACCGGTCGCCGCAACCGCCAAACTTCTCCAGCTTTGCGGCAGCCGCGCGGGCGGGCAACCCGAACAGCGCCCTCGCTTTCAACCCCGGAGTCGTGCCCCGCCTCATATCCATGACGCCCGAGGAGGATTACACCGCCGGTGAGATCAGCAACCCGGAGCGGCTGGAGATCCGCCGGGCAGAAGGGGGAATTCTGGACGGCAGGCAAATTCAGGTTCTAAGTTACCTCGGTCGGACATGGGGAATGGGAGAACCGCGCTTCACGACCGAGCAGGCCGTCGCGTTCAGCCACGTCGTCTGGCGAGAGCAGGGCGTCGTCACCTGGGACATACCTGTCGGAATCAACGGCCTGATCCCGGACCCATTTATCGTCCAGCTGAAAGCCATCGGAAACGCGGCGGGCAACAGGTGACGGTTCGTTTTGGAGTGGGCGGCAGAGGTGGCGGAGGTGGCTCCTTATGCGTATTTCGGCGACGGCCTTCTGGAGCGCGGACGGGACGTCCGCGATCCCAGTGCGGACAAGATGTCCGCGCTTCAGAAGGCCGGATGTCAGTGCTCGATGGGCGACGAGCATGCGCGGTCCGGAAAAAAAGCAGCTCTGCCCGCAGCACGCAGACGATTTTTCGGGCTTCCTCCGTAGTCGTCAGTTGTCAGTTCTCAGTTGCCAGTCGTCAGTGGCTGTTTGTCCTCAGTCAACTCAACGACTGCACTTTCAATGGCACGTCGGAGCGGAGCGGCGAACCCATGCTCCATCAGCATCGCGCCGTCGAGCACCTGGTCGTGGATGGAGAGACGCGAGCGGGCGCCTTCCGGTAGATTGATCTCACGCACCCGGTATCTCTTCGCCGGATCAAGACCCCGCGGCTTGACCGGAGGAAACGCTTCTTCGCCAAGCCGGTACACGAACACCACAGCGTGACTGCGATCCGCCGAGACGTAGCTCAACGCCGCCTGCGGACGATCATACGGCGACTGAAGGCGATAAAGGTCTCCGCCGAGGACCAACGGACGCAGCCGCTCCTTGTACAAACGGGCTCCCGCGATCACCGTTTTCTTTTCCTCGGCTGACATCTTTGCGACGTCCCGATCGATCCCGAAGGCACCACTCAGCGCGACATCCACGGCGAATTTGGCAGGACGCCTGCCCATGTCGGTCACGTGGGCAGAAATGGCAGGCGCAGGGAAGAAATGCCCGAAGCCCCACTGGATGAACACTCGTTGAACCGGGTCAGTGTTGTCGCTCGGCCAGAATCCATGAAAATACTTGAGGGAGCCGTAGTCAACCCGACCGGAGCCGCCCGAGCAGACCATCGCCATGACGCCGGGATACCGGTCCGCCATGTACTTCATCACATCATAAAGAGCCCATTGGTAATCGATCAGCAGGTGTTCCTGCTGATCCGGGGACAGATAGCTGGAGCCGGGTTGGGTCACGTACCGGTTGCAGTCCCACTTGGTATATCGGATGCCCGGGTTGGGTCCGAAGGTATCGTCGATCACTTTACGGAGGTGGGCCTGGACCTCCGGCCGCGTCAGATCAAGAATCATCTGATTGCGGCCGTACAGCGGCTCACGGTGGGCCTGGGTGATGACCCAATCGGGGTGACTCTCGTACAGTTCGCTCGCGGGGTTCACCATCTCAGGTTCGATCCAGATGCCGAAGCCGATGGTCCGTTTTTGCGCCTCGGAGGCGAGGTATCCGAGCCCCTGCGGCAGTTTCGTCTGATTGACCTGCCAGTCGCCCAGTCCGGCCCGGTCGTTGTTCCGCGGGTGCTTGTTACCGAACCAGCCGTCATCCAGGAGAAACAGCTCGACCCCCAGGTCACGCGCTCCATCAAAGAGCGAAACGATTTTCGCTTCGTCGAAGTTGAAGTACGTGGCCTCCCAGTTGTTCAGAAGGACAGGCCGGTTTCCCGATCCATCCCGGATCCCGTACTTGCGGGCCCAGCGGTGGAAATTCCGGCTCATGCCGCCCTTGCCTTGCGTGCTGAATGTCCAGAGCATGCTCGGAGTGCGAAAGATTTTTCGCGGTTCAAGCCGGTATGTCGAGCCGAGCGGCTGGATCCCGCAGACAGCGCGCAACCGGTTGTTCCAGTCGACATCGAATGCGAACTGAAAACTTCCGGACCAGGCAAGTGACGCCCCGAAGACCGCCCCGGTTTCTTCTCGGGCCGGTTCGTCAAGCGCCAGGATGAACGAGGGGTTACGCATCTGATGCGCGCGGATGCCGAGTTTGGAGTCGAGCACCTTAACACCGGACGTGAGCCGTTCCTCCACCAGGTGCGCCTCTCGCATGTAATTCCCTTCGAGTTGCGTAAGCCAGTATCCGGACGCCTGAAAAACCGGCGACGATGAGCCGAAGCGCTCGAGAACCACTGGCTTGTCTTCCTGGTGTTGAATCTCGGTCCATTGCTCGATCACGTCCTCATCAGGATAGGCGCGAAAACAGAGTGTTGTCTGGAACGGATAGTGGCCGTCACGGAGCTCGATCCGCGTCTCGGCCCCACGCGCCGCGTCCCCGGCCTCTTTGTGGGAAACATAAAGGAGGTCGGTGGAGGTATTCCCGTCGGCGTGAACGACTTTCAGCGCCGGCTCAGTGATCTGGCCGTTGCCGTACGGAGGATACGCTTCCAGCTCGCGCGCGGGTGTTCCGCCGGGCGGCCGCACAGGAGTTTCCGACGGTCCAAAAGCCGTCTGATACAGCCGCCCATCGGGAGCGACCACGAGCGTGAGCGAGGTGTGGGCGGTCCTGATCTCAACTACCGGACGCGCAGGCTGCGCCCGGGTGGCGACTGAGAAGTCGGTCAGAATGGCAATGAAAATGAATCCAACGAATAATGGTGTCCCGCGCATGGCGCCGATGGTAACAGGGGGAAAAGGGGCAGTCTACTCGATCCCCAAATCAACGCTCACCTCGGGCTTAAGACTGCACCACTGATCCGTGCTACATTAGCTTCACGTCGGAAAAGGAACCACCCAAGAAACCTAAAGAGCGCATCCAGGCCGCCAGTCTCTCGCGCGATTTTCGCGAGCTTGTGTGGCCGCGACGTGGACTGCTCGGCCTTGGACTATTGCTGATCCTCGTGAACCGCCTGGCTGGTCTCGTGCTGCCGGGAACCACCAAGTTCCTCATCGACGACGTAGTACAGAAGCGGAACATCGCTCTCTTGACACCCCTGGCCCTGGTTGCCGGCGCGGCTCTACTGGTCCAGGCCCTGACCTCGTTCTCGCTGACCCAGCTGCTGAGCAAGGCGGCGCAACGCCTGATTGCCGACCTGCGCATCCGGGTACAGAAGCATGTCGGACGTCTCCCGGTCCGTTACTACGATGCGAACAAGACCGGGGCGCTGCTCTCCCGAATCATGTCCGACGTCGAGGGGGTTCGAAACCTGGTCGGCACAGGGCTCGTCGAGTTGCTCGGCGGTTTCATCACCGCGGTCTTCGCGTTCGTTCTGTTGCTGCGGATCAATGCCACCCTGACTTTTGTTGCCCTGGGATTCATGATGTTGTTCGCCTTGTTTGTCCAGAAGGCGCTCGCGTCGGTCAGACCGATTTTCCGCGAGAGAGGGGCAATTCACGCCGAGGTGTCCGGCCGCCTTTCGGAATCACTCTCCGGTGTCCGCATCGTCAAAGGGTTCCGGGCCGAGGAACGGGAGGCCAAGACCTTCGCCGCCGGGGCGCTGCGCCTGTTCGACAACGTGCGGCGAACTCTGACAGCGACCTCACTGATGTCAATGGCGGCGACCCTGATGATGGGTGTCGTCACGATAACCGTCATGATAGTCGGCGGGAAAATGATCGTCGGCGGTGACATGACGCTCGGCGACTTTGTTGCGTTCTCGCTTTACCTTGCCCTGCTTGTCGCGCCGGTTTTTCAGCTGGTCCATATCGGCAGCCAGCTCACCGAGGCGTTTGCCGGGTTGGACCGGATGCACGAAGTCCTGGCCGAGACGCCCGAGGACACGGATCCCAGGCGCCAGCTCGTTCTCGAGCGAGTCGTTGGCTATGTGCGATTTGAGGACGTTTCGTTTGAATATGAACCTGGCAAGCCGGTCCTGCACTCGATCAGCTTTGTATCGACGCCGGGAAAATCGACGGCGTTGGTCGGGCCGTCCGGGTCAGGCAAAAGCACGCTGATCGGGCTGGTGGCGGCTTTCGCAAACCCCACAAGCGGGACGATTTTCATCGATGACGTCGATCTCTCGACGATTCGGCTGGATTCGTACCGGTCGCAGCTTGGAGTCGTTCTCCAGGACAACTTCCTCTTCGACGGCACCATCAAGGAGAACATCCTGTTCGGCCGTCCGGACGCGGATGACCAGGCGGTTGCCGAGTCGGCTCGCATAGCTCGCGTCGACGAATTCGCGCTGAAAATGGAGCGCGGGTATGACACGGTCATCGGCGAACGCGGCGTCAAGCTTTCCGGCGGACAACGCCAGCGGATCGGCATTGCTCGGGCGGTTTTGGCAAACCCTAGAATTTTGATCTTCGATGAAGCGACGAGCAATCTCGATTCGCAATCGGAAAAGCTGATCCAAGAAGCGATGGAAAAAATCAGCAAGGGGCGGACGGTCATCATCATTGCTCACCGCTTGAGCACGATCAAAAAAGCGGACAAAATCATCGTCCTTGAAAAAGGGAAGGTGGCGGAAGAAGGTAGTCATTTCGAACTCGCCCAAGTTGATGGGGGACTATACCGGAAGCTTATTGATCTCCAAAAAATGGGCGACGTGGGCTGAATCTTGCCAAAAGCACATTCCTGCCGTATAATGCAGAAGCATTTATGCACATTAAAATCACTAATAATATTCCCGGGTAAAGAAGGGAACAGCAGTTTCCGCCAGAGGCGGACCAGCCTTTGGCTGGGGCTGTATTAAAATAAAAAATATGAACTCAGTGTATGTTTTGAAAAGTTTAAAAAATAGCAAAAGATATGTTGGTCAAACCTCAAAAGATGTTCAACAAAGGCTAAAAGAGCATAATCGCAATTGCAATAAGTGGACGAAGGAAAATGGACCGCTTAAGTTGATATATGCGGAAGAATTTATTTCCAAAAGTGATGCGATGAGAAGAGAACGTTTTTTGAAGTCTGGTCAA
>CAYQYP010000594.1:0-10678 GCA_964421755.1 uncultured Acidobacteriota bacterium | reverse complement strand
TATGTACCTCAGATTTCGGCCCAATATCGTCTGTTCGCGGCATGAAGCTCATGCGTTTCGGTTTACCCACACGGCGACCGGCACGTTTCCGGAACACAAGTTCTACTGCGCTGTCTGCGAGGTGGACGGGGAAGCCTGCTGCTTCGGTGACACTGAGATCTGCTATCCCGAATTGGTGAACGACGGGATTAATAACCACGAAGGCCATCTCACCTGGCTGTACGGCATCGTGGCCGAGATAGGCCTCGAGTTGGAGACGTACGAAGAACAAGAAGCGGCATAGACTGCGGGAAAAGGCAAAAAGCCGATTACGAGCACGAGCGAGAGAAGACCGCGGGGAAAAGCCGCGGACGGGGCTAATTGGTCGGCTCGACTCGTGCTCGTGATCGTGATGCCTCTCCTTGTCTCCTCCCCTCGCCCCTTGCCACTTGCCCCTCGCCCCTTGCCACTCGCCCCTTGCCACTTGCCACTTGCCACTTGCCCCTTGCCACTTGTCTCCCCCTCTCCTTGTCTCCTTGTCTCCCAGTCTCTCCCCGAGCGGCGCCGCCCTTTGCTTTGTTGTGACGGGCAGCTATGATGGTTCTCAGGGCCTTTTTCTACAAACCGCAGAAGACGACTCACACAGAGAACACATGAAGAGAGTTGCTCGGGGACGCCGACTGCCCATTGGTGCGGAGGTCCAACCGGAAGGGGTTCATTTTCGCGTATGGGCTCCCCGGCACAAGAGAGTCGACGTGGTCCTGGAAGGAGGGCCAGGCGCCCAGGGCAGGAAAAAGACATGGGCACTCGAGAGCGAGGACGATGGGTATTTCACCGGGTGTGTCGAAGAGGCAGGCGACGGCACCCTGTACCGTTATCGGATGTCACGGGACCTGCTTTGCCCTGACCCGGTCTCGCGAATGCAGCCGGCCGGTATCGAAGGGCCTTCGCAGGTCGTTGATCCGGCGCTCTTTCGTTGGACGGACCACGAATGGGCGGGCGTGCGCCCCGAAGGGCAGGTGCTCTACGAGATGCACGTAGGAACATTCACCGAGGAAGGCACCTGGGATGCGGCCACACGCCATCTCAAAGATCTCGCCGAGCTGGGAGTCACGGTTGTGGAGATGATGCCGGTGGCCGAATTCCCCGGCCGGTTTGGCTGGGGCTACGACGGGGTCTTTATGTTCGCTCCGACGCGGCTTTACGGTACCCCGGATGATTTCCGGCGGTTCGTTGATCGGGCACACGGCGCCGGCCTCGGGGTCATCCTCGACGTCGTCTACAATCACGTAGGTCCTCTCGGGAACTGCCTCACTTCGTACTCGGAAGATTACTTCAGCGATCGATACACGACCGATTGGGGAAAAGCGATCAACTACGACGGCCCCAATGCTGCCCCGGTTCGGGAGTTCTTTGTTCAGAACGCCGGCTATTGGATTGAAGAATTCCACCTTGATGGTCTGCGGTTGGACGCCACGCAGAATATCTACGACAGTTCGGATACCCACATCATTGCGGACATCACCCGGGAAGTGCGCAAACGGGCCGGTGGGAAACCGACGCTGATCGTCGGAGAAAATGAACCGCAGGAGGTCCGCCTCGTCAGACCGCTGTCCCAAGGTGGTTATGGCCTGGACGCACTGTGGAACGACGACTTTCACCACACCGCCCGTGTGACGCTGACTGGCCGGCGGGAGGCCTACTTCACGGATTACCGTGGAACTCCGCAGGAGCTGATTTCCGCGCTTCGCTGGGGTTACCTCTACCAGGGTCAGTACTATGTCTGGCAAGGGAAGAGGCGTGGAAGTCCGGCCCTCGACCTGCCGGCATCCCGCTTTGTAACCTTCATCGAGAACCATGATCAGCTTGCGAACTCGAGTTTCGGCCAAAGGGTGCACAATCTGACGAGCCCTGGCCGCTACCGCGCCATGACTGCCCTGCTTCTTTTGTCCCCGCCGACGCCCATGTTGTTCCAAGGCCAGGAGTTCGGTCTTTCAAGGCGCTTTCAGTATTTCGCCGATTTTGACGGCGAACTCGGCGAGAGCGTCCGGAAGGGACGGCTGGAGTTTCTTGCTCAATTCAAGAACCTGTCCAGTCCGGAAGCTCAGGAAGCCGTCGCCGATCCATGCGATGTGGCGACATTCGAGCAATGCAAGCTGACCGCGGAAGACCGGAACGCCGAAACTCCCTTTTACCGCCTGCACCGGGATCTTTTGGGCCTTCGAATGAGAGACCCCGTCTTCCGCCAACAGAGGAACGACCGTGTGTTCGGCTCGGTGCTCGGACCCGAGTCTTTTTTGATCCGCTTTTTTGGCGAAGACGGAGACGACCGGCTGCTGATTGTGAATTTGGAAAGGGATCTGGAGCTCAAGCCGGCCCCTGAGCCACTGCTTGCACCACCCGAAGGTTCAGGTTGGGAAATGGTGTGGTCGAGTGACGATCCGGCGTACGGGGGGACGGGGGTCCTGCCCTTCGACGGGATTGAGAAGGTCCGGATTTCCGGCCACGCGGCACTCGCCCTCAAGGCAGTAAGGGGGAAGGACCGGAATGATAGAGACTAAAGTCATCGATCAGATGCCATGGGTCTACGCAGTACCGTGGGATCCGGCCGACGAAAGCCATAAAGATGCGCTGGTAAGCCGTGAGTGGCTGGTTACCAACGGACTCGGCGGCTATGCCTCCGGCTCGGTTTCGGGTGTATGCACGCGACGGTATCACGGCTTGCTCGTGGCCGCCCTGCCTGCTCCGCTTGGCCGCATGGTGATGCTGACGCAACTGTCAGAAGAGACCCGGCTGCCCGGCGGACGCGTCGTCCGACTGAGCGGCCAGGAACACCCTGGGGATCCCCTCACGCTCGATTGGCTGCGGTATCTCACCGAGTTTCGACTGGAGATGGGAACACCCGTCTGGAGATTCGAAATCGGGGATTTCGTACTCGAGAAGAGGCTTGTGCTCCCGTATCGGCAGAATACCGCGCATATCTCCTATTCCTTAGTTGAAGGGAAGGGGGTACTCCGCCTGCGGCTGCGGCCGTATCTTCACTTTCGACCGCACGAATCGAAGGTCGATTCGCCCCTCTCCACTCCATACCGGGTGATCGCCGACGGAGACCGAATGGAGGTCTGCTCGCGCGATACTCACCCGGAATACCGGGAGGCCGGAATACTACCGCCGCTTCGCCTCGCGTCCCGTTTTCGAACCGGTGCTTTCATCTTGGACGGCGGACGGTTCGAAGAAGTCTTCTACCGTACCGAATACAGCCGTGGCTATGAGTCGAAGGGATCGCTTTGGACCCCCGGCTACTTCCGTTTCAACATGGAGAAAGGCGATCAAGCCACCGTTGTGGCCTCGACCGAGGAGTGGGATACCATCCTGGCTCTGGAGCCCGGTGAAGCGGATGCAGCGGAGCAAGAGCGGCGACGGCGCCTGTTGGATACCGCCGACCCACGAGCGCGCGGAGGCGCCGCGGCCCAATTGGTGCTCGCGGCCGATCAGTTCATTATTGCCCCGAACACCAGGCTGGCGGACGTCGCTCGTGCCCGGGCTTCCGGAGACGAGTTCCGCACGGTGATCGCGGGATACCATTGGTTCACCGACTGGGGCCGGGACACCATGATCAGCCTGGAAGGGTTGACTCTCACGACCGGCCGCCAGGCCGAGGCCGGGTACATCCTCCGGACCTTCGCGCATTACATTAAGTATGGGCTGATACCAAACATGTTCCCCGAGGGAGAGCGCGAAGGCCTGTACCACACAGCCGATGCGACATTCTGGTATTTCCACGCGCTGGATAGGTACATCAAGGCGTCCGGCGACCAGCATACTCTTCGTGTCCTGCTTCCCAAGCTCCTGGATATCTTCGAGCACCACCTCAACGGAACCCGGTTCGGAATCGGGATGGACCCCGCTGATTCGCTGATCCGGCAGGGGGAAGAGGGGTACCAGCTGACATGGATGGACGCGAAAGTCGCGGACTGGGTCGTGACGCCGAGACGCGGGAAGGCGGTCGAAATCAACGCGCTTTGGTACAACGCATTGCGCCTGCTCGAGCAATGGCTCGAGGAAGCGGATCAGCCCCACACGGCGAGCCGGGTGCGGGAGACTGCGGACAAGACCTACGAGTCCTTCAACCGTCGGTTTTGGAACGAGGAAAAGGGCTACCTGTTTGACCTGGTGGATGGGGAGACGGGCGATGATCCATGCCTGCGACCCAACCAGATCCTCGCCCTTTCCCTCAACCACCCGGTGCTGGCGCCGCAACGGTGGAAGCCGGTACTCGATGCAGTCACCGCTAATCTGCTCACACCAGTTGGCCTGCGTTCCCTCGGTCCGCACGAACGCGACTACAAGCTCAAGTACGACGGCGACCTGCGTGCCCGGGATGCCGCCTATCACCAAGGCACGGTGTGGGCTTGGCTGATTGGGCCGTTCATCGATGCGTGGCTCCGGGTGCACCAGGGCGACAAACAAACGGCACGCCGATTCCTGGATGGCTTCATGCCTCATCTCCACGAAGCCGGGGTGGGATCCATCAGCGAAATTTTCGACGCCGAAGAACCGTTCGTTCCGCGCGGTTGCGTCGCACAGGCCTGGAGCGTCGCCGAGGTGCTGCGTTGCCTCGTGTTGACGGACACCTCCACAGACTGACTGTCAGAGGAATTTTTCCCGGCCCACATGGAGCCAAAGAGAGTGCTCCTGCCGGCCGGAGACCGAAGCGTTACTTATTAATAAATAGCGGCTTATGGATTTAGTGTGTTGCCATTGTCCCGTCAGGTGAGTTTGGTCCACGAATTGCTATGGAGGTAGACACCGGCCTGAAAAAAACACACGAGTCAGGTTGGCGGTTTACCAAGGAGGAAACAACATGCTTTGGACACTATTTGTGATTCTTTTGGTTCTATGGCTGCTAGGAATGGTGAGTTCCTACACCCTGGGCGGTTTCATTCACGTGCTGCTGGTTGTCGCGGTGATTATTCTGCTGCTTCGTCTGTTCTCAGGACGAACAGTCGTCTAGCGAAACACCGTAATCCAGCAGTGACCCGACTGCGAGCGGGCTCGGGATTCAATCCTGTGCCCGCTCGTCGTCTATCCGCCCGGACGGGGCAGCGGAGGCCAGCATGAAAGCTTCCAGATTAGCCATCTGGGCCGTCCTCCTGTTCGGCCTGCCGACTGGCTGCGGCTTTGATGTGCTGCAGCAGAAACAGGACTATGTCGAAACCGTCGAGTTCCGGTTGAGCCAGGTGAGCATGCGAATCGACGAGCTCGAGCAGGTTCACGCGGATACGATTCAGCAGGGCATGAGCGCCAACCCCGCGCTGGTCGATACGATAAACCAGCTGGACGAGAAGCAGATGGAAGCCCACAAGCGGCTCGATCAGGTCAGGACCGCAGGGATCGCCAACTGGAAGGGCGCGCGGACAGCGATGGATTCCGCGCTGGAGGACCTGGAACACTCGTACGAGGTTGCAGTATTTCTACTCGAAGAAACCTGGCAGGACTTGCAGGAAGATGGCGGCAGTGCCCGGCGTTACCTGCTCGTCAGCAATGAATCGAGCACGGTGGCCACCTTGTCCCCGTGCTCGTCCCTCACTCTTGTCTAAATCCCACCCGCCCAGGTCCCAAAAGAACCGGGCAGGTGATACCCAGATAGAACGACGGTCCTCGAAGATCTGCTCCCTAGCCCCTCCCTACCTACTTCTTCGAAAGCTTCTCTTTCGCCAGAGGGCGCGCGTAGGCGTTGGTCGGATTGTGCGCGTTCGACTGCAGGACCCGCTCGTAATACTCCCGCGCCTTGGCCGGGTCGCCAAGCTTCTCGTAGGTCTGGGCAATCAGGCTCAAGATGAACGGGTCGTTCTGGTTGCCCTTCTGCAGCTCGGCCAGAGCCGTCTGGTGGTCGCCCGTGTAGAACGCCACGTAGCCCACCAGATAAGGAACGAAGGGCGCCTGATTTGGGTTGGTTCCCTTGTCGAAAATCGCCTTGGCAGCCTCGACGTGCTTCTGGGCTTCGACCTTGTTGCCGCGCCTTGCCGCAAGACGTGCCTGCGCATGCTCCCAGCGGAACTCCCACAAGTCCCTACGGTCCGGCTTGAGATCCGGCTCCTGTAGTCCGTTTTCGTATCCTCGTCGGTACCATTTCGACGCCTCGTCGAGGTCGCCGGACTCGAGGCAAACGCGAGCCAACTCGTTCGCCACCTCGCCAGCGTTGAAGGACTCCTTGGCAGCAACGTGCATCTCATAAACTTGAGACGCGTACTTGGCTGCATCGCCGCAGTTCCGCTCAAAGGCGTACGACATGGCCATCGTTCTGAGCGCCTGGGCCTTGTTCTGCGGAGTGGAAGCGAGCTCGATAGCCTTTTTGAGATGTGTTCGGGCCTCGGAGTACTGTCCCATGAGGTCCAGCACGACGCCGGTTTGCACTTGCGCCGCGAACGAATCCGGCCACTTTGCGAGCGCCTGACGGTAGATCGCCAGGGCTTCCTCGTGTTGGCCTTCCCTGGCCTTTTGTTGCCCCTGCCGGACGACATCGGCCGCAGGATCCTGTCCGGCCGCAGGACTGGAGGGTGGTTGAGCGCCCGCGGTGGCGGCACAGAGCACAAGCGTCCCGAGAGTCAGTCGAAGATTGAAATGTAGCGTCATAAGTACTGATTATGGCACACGTTCGGCACGCGTTCCCGGGACGGCCCTTCAGACACGCATTGGTGCGCCAAGTGCTTCATGAGCTGGCTGGCAAGCTGCGGAGGCAGGACTGCGTCATCGATGAGGCAGTCGCAGGACAGGTAGAAACTCTTTGATTAAGACTGAAGAGATCATGAACAGTTCGTCCGTGATCCCTCTCTTCTTTAGATCCACCCGCCTAGATTTTCCTGCAACACCAGGCAGGTAACGCCCAGGTAGAACAGGGGCTCTTTGAAAATGACGCTGACTGTTCGACCCTGGGGGACGAAGAGCCATTCCCAAATATCAGCCCCGTCGGGGGGCGCAAGCAGGCTGTTAAGAATTACGGAAGCAAGGAGTGCGGTTCCCTCGAACCCCAAAAACAGGCTGAGAAGTCGGATGTGTGTCGGGGATTCGATCAGGGATATGAGTGCCGTCGCGCTCAGTGCCAGGCAGGTAAAAAAGAATGCGACGCCCGGACTTACGTGGTTTTCTTTCGTCTGGTATCTCACGGGCGAGAAGATTACCACACCTTGGCAAACCGGTGGATAAATATTTTCTTGTTGATTAATCGGTTCAGGGAGGCGGGCAGGCAACTCTACTCGGGCTGGGTGGACTAACGACCGCAAGGACAGCAAGGAGCACTTCCTCGGGTCACCTTTGTCGGTGCCTGTCCTTGAGGTCCTCGAGGTCCTTGCTGTCCTTTAGTTGAAGATCGTCCAGCAGACACGGTCATCCCTGGCTGCCTGGGCGTCGTCTCTTAGCTGGCTTTCTTATTGATCCCGCTTTCGGCGAGGCGCGTCAGCTTTTCGTTGGTCTTGGCTTCTTCCTGCAGGATTTCGTCCAGGACGCTGGCCGCGTCGTCGTAACCGAGCTCATGGGCGAAGGTTCGAAGGGTACCGTAGCTGGCGATTTCGTAGTGCTCCACCTTCTGTGCGGCAGCGATCAGTCCTGCGTCGAGCACGTTCGCATCGATTCCCTTCTCTTTCATCAACTCCTGGCCTTCCTTGATCAGGCCTTCCATGCCGACGCACTTCTTTCCTGAATCGAGCTCGAATTCCTCGAAGAGTTCCTCCAGGCGACGTTTCTGGTCCTCGGTCTCTTTCAGGTGTTCTTCGAAGGCCCGCCGAAGCTCCGACGAAGTGGCCGCCTCTGCCATCTTCGGCAACGCCTTTATGATCTGCTGCTCGGCACTGTACAAATCCTGCAGTTGCTCCTTTAAAAGATCCTCTAGAGAATTCATCTTCATGGCTAAACCTCCAAGGTATAGGTCGGTTGTTGATAGAGGGTGCATTTCCTCGGGCAAAATGCGACCCGAACGAACGTGCATCATTGCTGAATGCTCATCTCTGGCCTGGGAGCGACCTCCATCGAGGAGGCGTCAGGCCCCGACGAGCGACTCGGACAAGACATCGCGCCGGGCGGCGGCGCCGGCGACTTCACGATAAGCCGCCACGTAAGCGGAAACCATTCTTGAGCTCGTTAGCGAGCCGGCTCGTTCGCGAGCACGGCCCTGCATTTCCCGACGTCTGATCGGATCGTTCACGAGCCTTTCGAGTGCGGTTCGGACCGCGGCGCGGTCTCCCGGCGGAACGAAAACCGCAGCTCCTTCCCACGTCTCCCTGAGTGCCGGTATCGCTCCCAGCACGAGTGCACAACCGGCAACCGCAGCCCGAAAGATAGACATCGGGCACGTGACGTACCGGGCCGGCATGGCGTAGATGCTGGAGCGCGCCAGCCAGGCATCCAACTCCGCATCGGCCAGCTGACCGAGCGCGCAGATGTTGCGAGGCGGCCGCTGGTTGCCCGCGGCGTCAACCCTGCAGCCGGCCATAAACAGGGGCCAGGAAAGGTAGGGGGCGGCCAGCTCCAGGATCTCCAGGTTGTTCGCCTCGTCCCAAAAATCGGCGGCCGTGATGATGTATTCCTTCTTCGGCTCATCTGCCGCCTGGTAATCATGTCCGTACGGGACGACACGCACGGTCAGCGAGGCACCATACTGCTCGCGCAATTGGGAAGCCGCGACCTCGGTTGGCGCCACGATCAGTGAGGCCTTCCGCAGGCCCCGAGCAACGCGGTTTCTGTAGATTCCCCAGTTGCGGGGCGATGTCTCGCCCCCGACGGCGAGCCACCAGCCGATCATGCACCGGTGGGCGACCACCAGGTACGGGGACGTCCAGGCAACCGCCGCGTGAAGTGCCGCATTGACGTGCACAACATCCGGGCGAACGGATTGCTCCAGGTGAAGCAGCCAGTCAGCCGAAGCGCCGTGATCCGGCCAGAGGGCCGAGTCCCACGTAACCTGGCGGGGCTCCTCGAAAAGAGTGACGTTCGGTATTGCCCGCGCCTTCCTTCGGCGTTCGTCGCTGAGAGGGGGGCCGATTGTAGCCAGACAAACATGGACACCGAGGCGGGAAAGGGCAGCGGAAACTCCGAGGGAGTATTCCCAGACGTCACCCACGCTATCCGATGTCATCAGGACTCTGCCCGTCAGACCGGGCCGACTGGCTTCAAGACTACGCGCCATTCGCTCCTCAAAACCTCAAAAAACTAGGTTACCGATCTTCCGTGCAGGAGCCTGATCAGGAGGACAACGACCGCGAAAAACAGCAGCAGGTGTAGGAAGCCCCCCATGAGGTAGTTCCCGATAATACCCAGCAGCCACAACACCACGAGAATCAGAAAAATGGTCCACAGCATGTGTTATCCCCGAGAACTCCAGAGAGTTTGCCAAAGCTGCGACGCGATGACTATCGGCCTGTCTCCTTTAATTCTGTAGGAAGCTCGACCACATGGACGACTCCTTTTCCTACAAGCCTCCTCTCCGTCGCCGCCCGGACACGGATGTGGGAAATTTTCCCTGCCGCCGATACGGCCCCGTCGACGCTTGCATGCTGATTCAATAGGACTTACGGCGCGGCTCCCAGTTGGCACAAGTCGTGCTGTAGACAGCCCCAGATGCCAGAGAGCGCGAGACTGAAAGGGGCTCTAATATGATTAACCTGCTATTTTGGATAGTCGTTGCTTTGACATACGGAATTTTCGCCATCTGGACGGCCAAACTGATACTCGAAGCCATATTTGTGGCAATGGCCAAAGCGAGCACCGGCCCCCGGCCGGTTCGTATAGAGGCCCGCCGGCAATCACAGCTCGACCGGGCAGCCTGAGTAGCCCGTCCTCCCCGCGACATTTTCCGGCCGCTTCTATCCTAAGTGTTGAGGAGGTTCGGAAGATGACTTCAAAGCTGGCAAGGCACGCCGTCATTCTCACTCTTTGCACGGTCGTGTCCGTTAACACCGCTCCTCCGGTCTTCGCATCGCAGCTGTTTGGAAACCTGTCACCGGCGCAGGAGGTGGAACTGGGCCGCCAGGCCGCCGCAGAGGTCGAACGACAGGTTCCGATTGTGAACGACCGGTCGGTACAGGCATACGTCGACCGGCTGGGTCGACGCCTGGCCGCCAATTCCGGCAGAACTGACATTCCTTACCGGTTCCGCATCATCAACGACAAACAGGCCAATGCATTTGCGTTGCCCGGCGGATTCATCTACGTCAATCGGGGCATCGTCCAACTGGCTCGCAACGAAAGTGAGCTGGCCGGTGTACTCGCGCACGAAATCGCGCACGTGGCTGAACGCCACAGCCTTGATCAGATCAAAAAGGCTCAAACGCTCGGGCTGGGCCTGGGGCTGCTTGAGATGCTACTCGGGCGGAGCCGAAATACCGCGGAGAACATTGGCGCGCTGGCCGCAAACATGGTCGCACAGGGCGTTTTCTTCAAGTACAGCCGCGACGCTGAACGCGAAGCCGATCGGCGGGCGGTGGCAATCCTGCGTAGATCCGGTATCAGCCCCAACGGAATGGTGACGCTGTTTCACCGTATGGAAAGCATGAAGGGAAACCGTGCTGTCGCCGGTTTCTTCTCCTCTCACCCCAGCCTGAGCGAGCGGCAGAGGAATATCTCGGGGCTGCTGAACACGAGAGATTCCAGAATGGCGTCAGACAGCCTGGCCTTTCGCCGAACCAAGAACGAGCTCGGAGGCGAT
>CAYQYP010000593.1:0-22149 GCA_964421755.1 uncultured Acidobacteriota bacterium | reverse complement strand
AGGATCAAGGGCGGTTCGCCTTTGCGACGGTGAAAGGTGATTTCGACGTCATTTCCCAGATCGAGCAGGTGACCAACCGGGGTGCGACACAGTTCTATAGCGATCACCGGACTTCGGCCAAAGCGGGAATTATGGCTCGCGACGGTAATAGCCCCGGCGATCGCTATGTTGCTATCTGGGCGGAGTCAAATGACGGCGATGGTGCGGATGCCTTTCAGTTCGACCTGAGGAAGGTCCCCGGCGCCTGGCTCGGCAACCAGCCCAAGGAGTGCAAACGTCCGCACGAGGGTGACGAGGCGTGCAACTTCGTCTACGGCTATGTGAATCGCGAGCGCCCGCGACCGGATTTGTACAAGCGTCAGTACCCGAACGTCTGGCTGCGCTTGAAGAGGGAAGGGAAGGCCTTCCACGCGATGATCAGCCAGGACGGGAAGACGTGGAATCCCACCTCGACGCCCAGCCAAGTCATTGACCTCTCTGAGACGCTATACGTAGGCATGGCACTCAGCGCCGCCGCCGAGGGCCAGTTCAATGCCCAAGCGGAAGCCGTTTTTAAGAACGTCCATGGCCTGTTCGCCCTCCCACGCTGAAAAGTGGAACCGATCCGGGGCCCATTGGTATCATTCGTAGTAATCCACTTTCGGATCCCACCGAAATCCGGGGAAGCAGCAAAGGAGGTAGTATGCAAGGATTTTCGCGCAACTCCGTCGTGCTTCTGTTTGTGTTCGTTTCGGTCGTCTCCCTCTTGCTCGCAGGAGAGAACAAGCATGTTGGAACCTGGACAGCAGATTTGGATCAGTCCACGTACTCGCCAGGGCCCGCTCCTAAGAGTGTGACGTTGACTATCGAACCCGCCGCTCCCGACGGGGTCAAGCTCGTTGCCAAGGGCCAGGACGCCAGTGGGAACCCCACGCACATCGAGTACGTCGCACAATACGATGGAAAGGAATATCCGATAAAAGGCCTTCCCGGCACCGAGACGGTGACGCTGAAGCGGATCGACGACAAGACGATTGAAGCCGTCCTGAAGAAGGCAGGAACCACGGTCATGACCGTCCGCACCGTCCTGGCCGACGACGGAAAAACCCGGACGTCAACGTTCAAAGGGAAGAACGAACAGGGCCAGGCAGTGAACAACACTGTGGTGTACCGTCGCGTCGATTCAGGCACCCAGAGGGCCGAGGACTAGCCCGAATGCCCGCTCGTCCTGGACCCGCCGCCCCGGCTCAGCACGGTCGATAGGTCAAAGAGTCCCCTCCGACGCGTAAGCTTAGGGAGTCGGATCTATTAGAGGGTCAGCAGGGTGTATTCGGATTCCGAGACACAATCAGGGCTGTCGTTGAGCAGGAACAGCTGAGCCGTAAAGGGAGGCGGCACCACACACGGCGGGGTTGCGCCACAAAACGGTGCGTCACTCAACCTTAACCGCCGCCGTGGTGCCGCCTCCCTGAATCTCACTCTGCACATCAGAGAGTACTTCACTGATTTGCGGGTTGTGGGAAGGGAGATGCTGGCTGGGAATGCCGTGATCGTCTTAGAAGGCAGTTCGCCGACGCTACAGCCGACCCGGCTGATCTTTGATTCGCAAACCGGGCTGCTGGTAAGGGTTGGCGGCAACGAGTACCAGGACTATCGACAGTGTGGCGATATCAAGCGCCCTTTCACAGTGATTTCCCCCGGAGACGGTCGAGCTACCTTCACGGAAATCCGCCACAATCAACCCCTCCCCAAGCCGAAGCAGTGTTGTGCTGAACTCGCCGGCAGACTCGGTCCTGGCGCTTCAAGAGAGGAAGCGAAGGCCGAGTTGGAGGTTCTGAACCAGCAATTCAGGGCCGCGAATGGCGAGAAGACAGCCGGCGTTCTTGTATCGGGGACCGGTTTCATTTCAAAGCCGGAAGCCAGGCGACAGGTCCGCCTGATGTTCACCCTGATGTTCCTCGGTGTAACCATGATTCTGTTGTTAACGTGCGCGAACGTCGGGGAACCTCCTCCTAGCGCGGGCTGCGGCGAGGCAGCGAGAGCTGGCGATCCGGCGCTCCATCGGCGCAAGCCGATGGAGGGTTGTCCGGCAGCTGGTCACGGAGAGCCTGCTCCTGGCAGTCGCGGCAGCCGGAATTGGCATTGCCCTGGCGGCGATATCCTCGAAGAAAACAGGAGCTGGGGTTAGGACATATGACATAATGGCGCATCGCTAAGGAGACCAAACGTGTTCGATTTTCCCGAGAAGCTGTACATGGGTGTCGCGCTCAGTGCCGCAGCCGAGGGTCAGTTCGATGCACGCGCAGAGGCGGTCTTCAAGAATATCGCCGGCCTCAGTCCCGCGGCCGCCCGGTAAGAGGAGGCGGCTGCAGCCTGCCGCCCTCCCCCCGCTCTTTTCTTCAATCGACATTTAGCGATTCATAGCTCTCCAGGGCGTCGGCGAACGGGTTTAACGGTTATTAACTTCCGGCGCGAGAAGCGGGGAACTATTTTACCGCTGTCCCAGGCTCCTTGGGCTTCAGGCAGACTGGAGCTTAATGGAAGAAGTAGCCACCCGCGACTGTCGGGTGGCTTCTGAAGAGGATAGAGATGCGTCTGAAACTTTACACTCAAAATCACGCGCAGCGGGTCTACCGGGAGGACGAGTATTCCGTCTCGTATTTGGAGGACTCCGCGCCGGGTACGTTCCCGGAACACACCTACTTCGTGGCGCGGACCGAAAACGGCGAACGGAAGACCTTCGAAGCGGGAGAAGTAGCAGAGGTTCACATTCTCGAGCCTCCTACCACTCCAGACGACTGGACGATCATCACGAAGTTGCGGACAGGCGGCGCACAGGTCGTTGAAGCCAGAACGCATGATTTTCCTCTCCGGTCTTTACGATCGCCATTCCATCAGTCAGCCTGACGACTTGCTTTCGCTCACGTCATCTCCTGGGGAGGTTCGTATGCGCTTGCGATGGTTCTTGCCGTTCTTGGTTCTTCTACTCTGTTGCCTGACCGACGATTTGACATTCGGCCAGGAACCGGTGCGGTTGCCGGGGTATGCCGATGAAAGCCGCCCAGTCGGCCAACAGATGGAATTCGTGCCAGGTTCCTACCTGGTTGAGTTTCAGGATGACTTGCCCGGTTTTGCGCAAGCCAATGCGCCAGGAGCGCCGGTCCAGGGTCCATCCGCCGCCGTCCGGGTTCTGCGCCGTCAAATGGTGCTCGATTTTGAGAACGCGGCACGCGCTTCTCTGGGTGTCGCTCGAGCCACCGAACGAGACGTGATCGTCCACGAATACCGCCTGCTTTTCAACGGTGTTGCCGCTCGCCTTCAGCCGACCACCGTCGAGGATCTCCGGAAGGCGCCTGGCATCAAGGCCGTCTGGCCCCAGCGCATCGTGCAGGTGAGTTCGGAGCGCGGCGATGCTTCCGAAGTTGAGGCCTCAGGGCTTCCGGGCGTTCCCGAGCAACTTGCCTATTCGGGTCGAGGGACGGTAATCGCTGTGCTCGATACCGGCATCGATTACAGGCATCCGGACCTCGGCGGCTGTCTCGGTCCGGACTGCAAGGTCATAGGCGGGTACGATTTCGCAAACGGGGACTCAGATCCCCTGGACGGGCACGGGCACGGCACCCATGTTGCCGGGATCGCCGCCGCCAACGGAAAGATACGAGGAGTGGCCCCCGACGCCAGGCTCTTGGCTGTCAAGGTCCTCAATGACAATGGCTCAGGACCCGATTCAAACCTGATTGCCGGCCTCGAATGGGCGGTGGCCAATGGTGCGGACGTGATCAATCTCAGCCTGGGCAGCCCGGCGTGGCCCGAAAACGATCCTCTCAGTCGGGCGGCCGAGAAGGTCGTTGACCATGGAGTTGTCGTTGTGGCGGCGGTTGGCAATTCAGGGCCGCTCTATTACACGATCGGTTCTCCCGCAATCGCACAAAAGGCTATCAGTGTGGGAGCGTCTGACAATGGGGACAAGATTGCCAACTTCTCCTCGTGTGGCCCCACGATCGACCGTTTGGCAATCAAACCGGATCTTCTCGCGCCAGGGATGCTCCGAAGCACCCTGCCCATCGATCAGCCATGGCAATCTGAGCCGTATGGTACAAGAATCGGCACCAGCATGGCTGCTCCGTATGTGGCCGGGGCTGCTGCTCTTCTGCTGGAGCGTTCTCCGGACTGGACACCGCTGCAGGTCAAGCAGGGGCTCGTGGCCCATGCTCGGGACCTCTCCGGGAACGTCTTCGCTCAAGGTGCTGGGCACATCGACATCGAAAAGGCTCTCAGCTCTCGGACCACCATTTCGGAAGGCCCGCTCGGATTGGGGTTGCTCTATCCCGGGACCGTGGGCTTGTCGCACTCAGCCCAAGTTCAATTTATGAATTTCTCAGCGGACACGCTTGTATACGATCTTCAGCTCGACGGTGAACCTCATGCCGGCCTTGTGGTCGAGCTATCGACCAACCGCCTGGTCGTTCCCCCCGGTCAATCCGCCCTTCTGAACGTCGCCATCACGGCTCACAACGCGCTCTTGCCGTCTCCCTCCAGTCAACCGGCTGACTACTCGACGATCCTGGTCGCAGCTGGGGAGACCGACAGCCTCCGGCTCCCCATCGCCCTGGTAAAAGGAGCGTCGGTATTGGTCACGCTTCACAACGCCGGCTATGAGCCCGGCAAAGGGCCGATGCCGAGTTGGGTGGGATTTCATGACGGAAAAGGAAATGCCCACTGGAAAGACAAGGCTTCGCTCGAAACGGGAGTCTTTCGCCTGGTTGTTCCGCCCGGTTCGTACGATATGTTCGCTCCTTTCAGTGCAGGGCAGGCGGGGTTGGAAACGCCCCGGTTCGTTCTAAAAGAGTCGATCGACCTGGAGTCCGTCGACTCCGAAGTGCAGCTGAAGCTCGACCTAGCCGACGCAGTGCATGAGCTCAGCTTTCGACCGAGTTTTCCCGGAGATCCTGGGGTCGTCTCGGTTTTCGGGGCCGCCCTCTTCACCCATAGGTCCTCCGGATACTCTATTCCGCTCACCTTTCGGGATACCCTGATTTGCTCGAACGTCAGCGACCGGTACTCGGTCGACATGGCGCTTGTCGGAGCCGGAATGCCAACAAAAGAGCGTGTATATCTGGTACCGCACTCCCTTCCGGGAGGCGTGTCGACGTCACAGTTATTCGAAAACAACCCGGACGATTTCCGCCACGCGCAGCTGGATCATTCGCTGCGTCGCATGGATGGTTCCTTCATGACCCGGCTCGACCTGAACCTTGGTGCTCGTCAGTTCAGTGTCGACTACAAGACAGTCGGGAGCTCGGGTCGTGCTTTAACGCACTTGTACCTTGGCACGCCTCGGACTCCAATGTTGGTCACTCCGCAGTTGACCGAGTCCTTCATGCAGGGTTCTACCTCTTACCAGACGGCCGGCTGGCACGCGGTCAGCCGCTCAGAGGTCCGTTCAGGTCCAGCCGGGCAGGCGGACGTGGTGCTCGGTTCGGGCACTCTTGATTTCCTCCCGGGTGGCGTGGGGCCTTACTACTGGTTCGGTCGTTTTGGCAACTCGCCAGGTCAAATCGCGGTGGGACAGTCGGCTGGTCAGCTGCCGGTTTTCGTTCTCGGCCAGGCGGGCGACTACCATGTTGATCAGTCGGTCAAATACGAGCTGCGAAGGGACGGAACCTTGCTCAAGAGCGGGTACCTTGTCCTGTATCCTTCCGGAGGCGCCGTCCAAAACTCGGACTCGATCCAGGTGGAGCCCGGGCAACAGAACCTGACCTTGACGGTGCCGAATCCCGCAGACAAGGATCATCCTTCCAAAGTCACCTGTGATTTCGACACGCGACTCGCCGACCCGAACCCCCCTCACATCGTCGGTTTCCGTCTGCTTAAAGGCGAAGAGCTCACCGAAGTCCTTTCAGCAGCGCGCTCCAGGCGCCTCGTTCTACGCGTCGGAGACGACAGCGGGTTGGCCCGAGTGGCGCTGATCTATGGGGTCGGCGGAGCGCGTGAAGAAATTCCCCTCACCCGGCTCGGGCAAAACGAGTACCAGGCGGATCTTCCGCCGCTGCCGGAAGCAAGTTTTGCGACCCTTCTTGTCGAGCTTGCAGACACTTCGAACAACACTCTGCAATTCGAAACCACGATCCCACGCGGCTTTCCGGATCTTACCGTCAGTGCAGCCAGCCAGGACCTGCCGGTCGGACGCACCTGGGCAAGGCAAATTACGGTAAGCAACCGCGGGTATGATTCGACCGATAGCCCGATAGCGGTGACCGAGCAGTTGCCGGATGGCCTTCGCTTCATCCGGGCAACCGGCGAGGGCTGGCAGTGTACGGCCGTCGACCGCATTCTGACGTGCGAGTGCGCTGCCCGGCTGCATGCCAGGACAAAGACTTCGTTCACGGTTTTTACCGAAGTGAGTCGAGCCGCCTATCCGTCCGTGACCGGTACCATCAGCGTCCGAGCAGCCGAGGATGAGGACCAGACAAACGACACGTTCCAGTACACCGTTGCCGCGGAGGCAACCCCCTGGTGGAGGGGGCTCGGACCGGCCGGAGGCGAGATCTACGCTTTGGCTACGGACGACGAAAACAAACTATACGCTGGAACCCGTGGACAGATCTTCACGAGCGAGGACTCAGGGCTTTCCTGGACACCGCTCACCCGAAGTCTCCCCGACGCCCCGGTGACTGCGATTGCCTTGGACCCGACTCGTCAGGACGTCATGTTTGCGGGAACGGATGGGGCGGGAATTTACAGAAGTACGGATCGGGGAAAGACCTGGTTTGCTGTGCCAGCGCGTCCAGGCACTGGCCGCACGGTCTTGGTCGTCAGGACCGACCCCCGTCGCCCGGATTGTGTTTACGCAGGATTTGCGGGGGGGGCGGAGCGAAGCACCGACGGTGGAATGAACTGGGAGGTGTTGCCAATTGAAGACCCTGCGAGCGATGTCTCCGATTTTGCCTTTCCCCCGGCGAATGCGTCTGTTGTCTATGCTGGGACCGCAGGTGGGGTGTTCAAGAGCACTGATGGCGGGTCGAGCTGGTCGCTGTCGCTGGCCGTGGACGGTGCCGGGCTCTCAGGCAGCCAGGAAGAGCCCGGCAACCTCTGGAAGTGGGTTCGCTTCGTACTGGAACCGCACGATTCATCCATCCTGTACGCCACAACGATGGCGGGCCTCTACAGCACCACCGATAACGACTCGACGTGGCAACGTATTGGCACTTGTCGAGGTGGCGACATCGTGATCTTCCCAAACCAGGAGGCTACGGTTGTCGTTGGCGGTGGAACACAGCTCTTGAGGCGGTTGAATAAGGCGAGTTTCTGGAGCGGGCTGAGCATCGGGTGTACTGGGGACTGTCTTATCAATGCTCTCGCGCTCTCGGGTGATGGAGGTGTGCTATACGCCGCCACCCGATCAGGGATCTACCAAAGCGAGAACAAGGGTGACGACTGGGCACCGTCAGGCTCGATCGACGCGCTAGGCGCAACTTCCCTGGTTTTTGATCCCTCTCAGGCGGGGGCCTTCTTTTTGGCAAGCGACCAGGGGATCGCGATGGGCTCGGGAGGCAGCGACTGGAGCTTCCCCGCCTTCCCCGATCTCCGTCCCCAGGAGTTCCTGGTCGCCGACCCCGCCCGGCCGGGCACGCTGTATGCGGCTGGTTCCGGCGTCTTCAAGAGCACGGACGGAGGCAGGGGGTGGCAACCGGCCAGCCTGGGACTCACGGGCATGGCGCTTGAAAGCGTAAGCGCGCTCGCCCTGGATCCGCGCAACGGCACGACGCTTTACATCGGGACGGCCGACAAGACGCTTGGCGGAGGGGAAGGCGTGTTCCGATCGAGCGACGGTGCCGCCTCCTGGCACGCCGCCGGCGCCGGCCTGCCGGCCTCGGCCGGCGTGAGCTGCCTGGCGGTCGACCCGGCCACCGGGCACGTCTACGCCGGGATCATGGTACCGGAGTCGGCCGGGACCCGGACCTTTGCCCTTTACCGGAGCACGAACGCGGGCGTCGGGTGGTCCCTGGTCGGGACCGGGCTGCCGGGCCGCAGGATCAACGTCGTCGTTTTCGGCGAGAGTGCGATCCCAGGCGCCATGTTCCTGGGCACCGAGGGGGCCGGGGTCTACCGCAGTGACGACCGGGGGCTCACCTGGGCGCCGGCAAGCCAGGGACTGGCCGCCCAGGCCGACATCCGGGCTCTTACCGTCGGTCCCGCCGGCGAGCTCTTTGCCGCCGCCTACGGTGCGGGCGTCTTCCGGAGCGCGGACGGCGGCGGGCGCTGGGAAGCCTTTGACCAGGGGCTCGCGAGCCTTTGGGTCACGAGTCTCGCCCTGGATCCGAACGATCCGCGGAATCTCTACGTGGCGACCTCGGGCGGGGTCTTTTCCCTGACGCTCTCGCCCGATTTTTCGCTGGCCTTCCAGAGGACCGAGCAGCTGCTGACCGGGGGCGCCGGCGTCTGGAACCTGAGCCTGGTCAATGAGGGCTCCGCGGCCAACGCCGAGCCGATCGAGCTGGCATTTGGGTCGCCGCCCGGTTTGCGGCTCCTGCGATCGGCCGGCCAGGGGTGGACCTGCACCCAGACCGGGGCGACCACCCGGTGCCTCAACCAGGCGCGGGTGGAGCGAGGAACCAGCGCGCCGCCTCTGAGCCTGACGTTCGAGGTGGATGAGGAGGCCGAATCGTCCCTGAGCGCCGAGATCCGGGCCGATGTGCCTGAAGACCTGGCGCCGCAAAATGACCGCCTCGTCGACCGGGTTGAGCCGCTGCCCGGATCCGTGTCCCGGATCGCCTTGCTGGCGACCGACCCGGCGAGCTTTGTCGGCCTGGCGCTTTCGAGCTGGTCGGCCGAGCCGACCGAGGTCGTTCTCACCGCGCTGGACGGCGAGGGGCGTTTGATCGATCTGCCCCGGAACCCGGCTTTCCTGACCCTGGAACCGGGCGCGCAGCTGGCCCGGCAGACGTGGGAGTGGCTGGGCGAGGGCTCGACCCCCGACACGCGGGGGTGGCTGCGAATCGCGGCCGACCGGCCGGTCGGGAACATGTACCAGTTTGGGGCGGAAAGGCAGTTGGACGGGGGAGTCGGAGCGTCGGGACTCTGGAGGAAGCTCACGTTCACCCGGGCCTGCGAGGGCGAGGGTGCGTGCTGGGGTTTTACCGGGAAGACCGTCATCGGCCTGGCCAATCCCGGCAGCACACCCGTCACGGTGCGGGCGGTCCTCCGGGAGGACTCCGGTGTGGACCAGAAGGAGACGGTCCGTCTGATACCGGCGAAGGGGAGCCTGTCCGGGTCGCTCACAGAGCTTTTTGGCCCCGCGCCGATTAAAGGCGGCCGCGTGGAGGTGGAGGTGGTCGAGGACGAGGGCGGGGTGATCGGCGTGGAGCAGGTGTACCTGGCCGAAGCCCGGAGCCTGGTGTCTCTTCCCGCGCAGCCAGCCGTGGCGGCCATGCGCCTGTACTCGGCGCAGCTGGCCGACGTGCCCGGTCTTTTCACCCGGCTGAGACTGGTCAACCGCAGCCAGTTGGCCCGAACCGTGCGGGTCAAAGCGTTGGGCGACGACGGGCAGCCGATCGCCGAGCCGAAAGAATTCACAATGAAGGGCGTCTCGGCGATCGACGTCGATTGCGGCGCCTGGCTGGAGTGGCTGCCGGGGAAGGTCCGGATCGGGACCCTCGTCATCCAGGCGAACGGCCCGGGTCTGATCGGGGACGTGCTCTTTGGCGGGACGCAGGGGGAGACTGCGGCGGCGCTGCCGCTGCAGACGTCGCCGTTCGAGACGGTGAGCTTCGGACAAGTCGCCAACGGAATGGGTCTTTACACCGGCCTGGCGCTGTACAACCCCGGGAGCGAACCCGTCCAGGTGACGATCCTCGTAGCCACCGCGCAGGGGGAAACCGCCGGACAAGCCACGTTCACGCTCGCGCCGGGCACCCGGCTGGCCAGGGTCCTTCCCGAGGTGGTCCCGTCCAGTGACGGTCAGATCGGCGGGTCGATCACCATATCGGCCAGTGGCCCGATCGTGGCGCAGGAACTGTTCGGGGGAGCGAACATGCTCTCCGCGGTTCCCCCGCAGAGTGTGCCATAGGGCCTGGTATTGCAGGTTCGCAAGTCCGGGCCTGTCTGTATGTCCGGCTGGAAATATGTCGGGACCGACCCAGTTTGACCCCTTGGCGAAGATGTCGCGCCGGTTGATTTCCAGCGTGATTGGCGGCTTGTTGCGGCTGTTTGGGAAGTGAGCGTTGTCAGGATCTTCCCAGGAGAGAGCGTGCGGAACCAGACGGATAGAAGTCCCAGCCGTAACTGACGGCTGGCTTGCAGCTTTGCATTGCCTGCTTTTCGTCGACCGGATCACGGTAGATTAGCGGTTTCTGGCGCCGGGCTTCTTCAAAGATGCATTTCAAACCCTCACATTGTAGCCATTGTCTCCATTCGACCAGCTGCTCAAGCGAGGCGGGCTTTCCGAAGTAATGCTCGATGCACCATAACTCGAGCCAGGAATCGGGCGAACCGTCCCAGGCACGGAACGCATGGCGGTGCTGCCAGTGAGTCCCTGATCGGGGCGGAAACAGCTCTTCGGTCGGCAATATCCTCCTCAGGAAATTCACGCCGGCCGGTCCGGGAACGCCGAATTCGGTGTAGGCGGTGTTTCGTGCGTTGGAGAAGTACTGAAAGACTTCGCTTCCGTTCTTGCGACGGAACTGATATCCGCCGTGCGCCCAACCCATCAGCGGGGAAGTCATGATGAAAGGGCGACTGGGGTCAAGATCTAAGGTATTCCGATCGAGCAGACGCAATGCCAAGTCCTGATCGGTCATCCGCGACCAGCTGTTGAACAACTCATTGCCGCCGCACCACAGCTGCCGCCCAATCGATCTGAACAGCCCCGGGGACCGTCGCCCGGACGAACTTCTCGGGTTCCGTGGCCTCGCTGTTAGTAGGCCCGACCATCCAGTTGAGAGCAAGTTTTCGCATAATCGATTCCGGCGATTCTATCAGGGAGAAATCGGGTTGGATAACCGGGATCGTAGTCTTTCCTGCCGGGGCGGCGCCGGGCTCGGCCATCAACCGGACCGCGGCTCCACAGTCGTCGATAGAGCGCGGAAGCTTCCGGTCCGTCGACGGAACCAGTCTCGGGACAAATGCCCGAGCCCAGATTATACGGTTCAATCGACAACGGAGCGTTGTAGTAGCCTTCGTAGGCCAGAATGTCCTGGTTGGCCACGAATGTGTCAAACATCCTCTGGACATACTCCGTGTCGTCGCCTCCGCCGTTCACGGTGTCGCGCACGGCTATCCCCCACTCGCCGACCGCGACTTTCTTGCCGTGCTGCCGGGCAAAGGCGATGGCGTTACACACACCGGCGTTTCCGGCCGAACAGTGGGCTTCCCAACCGGCTTTTCGAACCGAAGGATATTGGTCGTAGGAGTCGATGCCGATGACGTCCACCACATCGTCACCCGGATAGACATTGGGATGCGCGTAGACATCATACGGATGATGCCCGCCATAGGTGCTCGACCCGTGGCCATTTATGGTCCATTCGAGCAGGACGCTGGGAGCGGCCGATCTAATGGCCTGGGCGCACCGCCGCCAGCACGCCTTCCAGTTGGCGTTGACCAGATCGGCGTCGGTCACGCTCCAATACATGTAGTCCCCGTTGCCCTCCCACCCCAGGCGGACAATCGAATCGCCGCGGTTCTTCTGGACGAGCCAGCGTCCGAAGGCCTTCCAGTATTCGTCGTAAGCGCCGGAGGCGCAGGGGGCGCTGTCTCCCTTCCCTTCCGGCCACAAAGGCTGGCTGATAACCAACTGTCCGGCAAAACCCTTCATGTTGTCGATCGTCCAGCCCGGCTGCGTAATGCTGGCCCAGCTTGAACGATCGGTAAAGACGTTGATGACGTCGTTGGCGCGCCCGCGCCAATTGCCAAAAGCGAGATGCTTGTCAAGCTCATTGGCGACATGCGAACCGGATTTCCAAGGCAAACCAGAGAGATTTGCGGTTTGCTCCGATTGCCCGTCGACGCTCGAGATGCACGCCACGGAGAGAACCATCGCCGTTACGACAAACAACCGACGTCCAGCCATCTTGCCTCCTTCAGTCTCCGGCGAAGGACCTTCACGCACAAGCATCGGGCTCCTCGTTACCGCCGCGCCTCCAAAACGCTTGCGCCCCAACTTGTGCTCTTGTTTGAGAAAAAGGCGCCGACTTTTTCGTCTTGCTTCCGGTAATATATAGGATGTCATACAGTCTGTCGAGGAATAAGGAAACCATGCGCCTTCGACTCCTGCCGACTGTCTGCGCTAACAGATTTCACCGGCTTGTCCGTAGTGTTCGTGTTCGTTCGTGGATGTTCTAACCTCGCAAAAAAGCACGGTCTCGCTTCGATTTTCGGTAATATATAGGATGTCATACAAGTCAGCGAGGAGATTCATGTCGATTCGATTCACACCCTATTTGCTTTCCTGGTTACTCGCCCCTTCCTCGGCAAGTTTGAGGTAAGGCTCGAAGCGGGGATCGCCCGGCTCAATCCCCTGATACTGAAGCGCAATTTCCCCAAGAAAAGCGTATTCGCCACTCTTGAAGGAAGCGCGCAGGCTATCGACCGATGGCGCCTCAGGGCCGAGCGTGAAAAGCAGACCCGGAATGATGCGATCACCGCCTTCTTTGCGCCATTGCTTCACTAATGGCCCGCTGGCCACGCCTGTAACATTGCGCCGCTTCATGATTGCCAGTGTTCGCTCCATGAGCTCCCGGTCGGTCATGGGTGACTGAAGCGGACGAATGCAAGGTGGATTCTTTGTGAACGAGGTAAATGTGTCAGCCCACGTGCTGCCTGAGTCGGCAGCCGGGTAGCCCTTGGGCGGCGCACAGAGCCCCACTGGTGGAGCACCCTGAGAATTTGCGGGAAGGGCATGCATATGCACGTCTATGATAGGCGCCGGTTGGTTCAGGCCGAGAGCAAGCGCGTTAACCGATGTCAAAAGGGCAAAAAGGACGATGAGTTTCATTTTGTCTTTCCTTTTAAGCCGGCAATGGCCTGGTCACTCGATCTTCTTCGCCGTAAACGCGCGCACGCTTTTGATTCCGTGGCTGTTGACAACCTGAGTGCCGGCCATGCCGGTCGTTTTGCCGCTCGCGTCCTTCACGAAGGCGAGCCGAAAGTCGTGCTCTCGCAGGAAAAAGTCGGAAAGCGATTCCGGAATAAGCTCGAACCGCCCATCCTCTCCCTCGGCCGCAATAATCAGGCGGGCGCCGTCCAGCGTTACTACCAGTACCGGCCCGTGTTCCATCTGGTACCGGCCGACGTATGTAGCAAAAGCTTTTCGATCGACGCGCAAGTCCTCCTTGGGAATACGGACCGAGCAGGCCGAGGCGCGTGCTTTCGAATTTCCGACAATCGTCAGTTGGTCACTCCTTCTCCAGTTCGAGTCGAACATCCCGGAAACAATTCTCAGATCAGATGCGGAGCCACGCTGGTCTGAGGACGGGAGGCGGCCATCTGTCACGACAAAGTCCCAATCGGTGATTTCAACATCACCTGGCTCACAGAAACGCATGCCTTCCGCCGATGTAGCTGCCAGCACCAAGACGTAACGTTCGGCGTTGAGCGGGTCCGGGTAAACCATTTGAACAGCGGCGTCCCTTGCCTCAAAAACCTTGCCGTCGATTGTGACGGATTCGGCCTCGATCTTGAGCGGCAGTCTATCGGCGAGTTTCGCCGTCACTGCATTCGCCTCGGGTCCGCCAAAGAGGATCAAGGAGTAGCGTGCCATATCTGCGTCGCTGATCTCGGTATCTTTAAATACCCGCGGCGCCTGTTTCTGGTCGTTACGCCAGCTCTGGATCACTTTCTCCGCCTTCTGCCGGCACACTTCGACCATCTCCGGGTCCCTGGAAATCGTCCCGATGACGATGGCGAACGGAGTGAGGGTGACATCGGACATCGTGCCGGGCAGGACTGCGGACTTATGCAGGGGGGCCGGGCTGTACCCTTCAGCGCTCAGCCGCACTTGGCCTTGTCGGGGCTCGATCCGATGAGTGACACCGTTCCAAACAATCGTCAGGGGCTTGTCCGGATCGACGAGGACTTTCGAAGGGGCCAGGGTGACATCGGAGATGTTCTGAGTATCGAGCCGTAGCGTGTTGGGACCGATGATCTCTGCGTCTAGGACCATGAACGCGAGTGGACTGATCGCCTGGTTGATACGCGCCCAGTAGGCCGAGGCATAGCGAAGCTCGGCTGAGCGGATGCGGACGTGGCGCGGGTTGGGATTGCGTCGATGCTTGAGGAACCACTCGATGTTCTCATTCATGACGTCAAGAAACTCGTGTCCGGCCCCCGGGATCTCGTGATATCGCACGTCGTAGCCCCAACGCTGGAGCAGTCTCGTCCCCCAGCGCGAGTACTCGACGCTCACCGTATCGTCCTGATCGCCGTGATGAATTGAGATCGGGACGTTCAAAAGACCGTCCGCCATCGCCCAACTGCTCCACTTTTCCTGCCGGAAGCGGTCGATCTCTGAGAGGCTCGCCAACTCCTCCTCGAACATCCGGGAATGGTAATCGGCCCCTCCGTAAACGGGCGCGATGGCTGCGAAAAGGTCGGGATGGCGGGTTCCGACACTCCATGTGCCCCAGCCACCCATAGACTCGCCGGTAAGGTAAACACGGTCTTCGTCGACGCTGAACATCTGCCTGGCCATTGCGATCACACGGACGACGTCCGAATCGCCGATGCCTTTGTATTCCGTGTTGCCGCGACCATGAGCTTCCATGTAGATCACTCCCTGGTGATTGGAAAACTCCGCGTCGATAGCCGGGTGGCGACTGTCGACGGCCCACCAGCGGACGTAAACCGGGTTGGCGGAGTTGTAGCCGTGGAGCTGAACAACAAGCGGCCACTTGCGAGTCGGATCATACCCAGGCGGAAGATAGACGCGGCAAAACTGAGGAGAGCCGTCGACTTGGTCCCGGTAGGCCAGGCGGACGAACCCGTGAGGCCGGATGCGCCCGGTCTGGCCTTTGGCTTCGAGCATCATTTCGTCGAATTCCATGAGCGGAGAATGGATTTTCGACCATGGGTTTCCTTTGGCATCTGCTACTTTCACTCCCAGTCGGTCATCAACCATTTCCGCCAGCATCTTGAGCGTGGAGCCTTCCGGCTTGGAGGAGTCAGCCTTCGCCGCGACTGCCGCAAGGTCACGCGCCTTGGCAAGAGCGTTCCCCTTGTACCAAGGGAGATGGGTGACGTACAGATGACCGACGAGTGTATGCGTGGTGCACCGCACTTCGTACGGCCCGTCGGCCCAGCAGGCGGCGTCAATGTCAATCACAGCCCCCCGACTCGCGCTCCTCGAGAAAACCACCTTGCCGCCGGGCGCGACCACTTCGACCTTGACCGCCTCGACGTCGGCGCGTTCCCGCCCGATGTCCGTTTTGACCGTAAGCGAGGTGGCCGCCATTTTCGCGAGCCAAGGACCGATTTCCACCTTGCGAGCGAGGACCGTGCCCGGTTCAAGCACGCGCGCGTAAAATCCCCAAGGTCCAGAGTGTTGGCTTACCTTGATGAGCAGTGTGTTCTCTCCGGCGTTCATATCCAATTCGAGTTGGTCCTCGTCGGGCGTCGCTGACCGCAGTTCCTCCCGCTCGAACACCAGCTTTCCATTGACCCAAACACAGATTCCCTCGTCAGTCCCCAGCGAAAAAAGAGCCTTCCCCGCATTGGTGCGATTGATCTTGGCAAAGGCGTAAGCGACGGCATCGTCCTTGGGATCTCCGAAGGACTCGGGCAGATTCAGGAAGTCGTTCCAGCACGTCTTCAGTTGCCATTTGCGAGTTGTCCCGTCGGGCAGTTTTTGCTCCAAGCCCTCGGTCGGCTGAACTGCGGCTTCGCCGCCTCGGTCAAGCAGGAAGTCTGTCTTCAGTCCAGACCCGGGAAACGGTCCGAGGACGAGCCAGCGGCGAATGAAATTCTCGCTGTTGCGAGTCCAGGGAACTCGCATGTGATCCTTGAGCTTGACTGTCGGCGGCGTCGTGACGGCGCCCCGAACAGAGCCGGAGAGTCCGATGCCTAGACAGAGACTGAGAGCGACACACGTCAAGAGATATGGCCGTTTCATAGCTTGTTCCTTCGTCAAGTATCAAGCCTGCTGTACGGCTCGGGTTTACTCACAGCAGGACACGACTACCGGCGAGTGAATACGTAAGTGCGAATGCCTGAGTTCGGTTCAAAAACCTTCTTTAAAAACCGGCCTCCTCCCCGTCGAAATGCTAATAACAGACTTAGCTTCGAGGCGCAGCCTTAAGCAACGGGCGCCGGTACGACGTATTACCAACGACCCAGAGGCTGTAAATGGTCTTATGTATGGTAAAGGGTAATTAACTGTTATTAACGAGCCAATTGCAGGAATCGCGGGCGGTGGTGAGTCGGCAGCGGTCCAACGTAGGGTGGGTTTCAACCCGCCCTGAATAAGCATCGGGCGGGTTCGAAACCCACCCTAGGTTGGAAACCCGCCAGTCCTGGATGCCTCAATACGTTCGCGCTCGGTTGTTATCCAAAGTTCATGCAAGGAGAAGTCTCGTTGCCGCCCCACTCCGGCCGCACTCCAAAAAGAACTCTCAACCAAAATACGAAGGCCAAAAAAAGCCGTCACTTTTTCCATAAATCCGGTAAGATATAAGATGTCATACAAGTTGCCGAGGGATCATGCTTATCAAGCGTTGTCTGCGTCTTTTTTCCTTTTTGTTGTTTGCTGCAAGTTTTTGTTGCCTGGTTTTTTCAGCTGACACAGGGCAGCCGTCAATCAGCGGTCCCCTCCGCGTCCATCCGCATAATCCCCGTTATTTTACCGACGGAAGCGGGAAGGCGGTCTACCTGACTGGCTCGCACACGTGGTCGGTGTTTCAGGACTTCAGCGCCGGTGATCCGCCGAAGCCTTTTGATTATCCGGCTTTCCTGACATTCCTGGCGGATCGCAACCACAACTTCACGCGCCTTTGGGTGTGGGAGCACTCAAGGGGTAGGCGGCGCGGCCGGGACTCCTTTGTCCACCCGCTGCCGTTCCAAAGGACCGGTCCTGGCACAGCGCTGGATGGCGCGGCGAAGTTCGATTTGACGCAGTTCAACCCTGACTACTTTGAGCGCCTTCGGTCGAGAGTCATGACGGCACGGGACCGTGGCATCTACGTGGCTGTCATGCTTTTTGAAGGCTGGAGCATCGAGAACAAGACGGGCGGCGCCGACGACCCCTGGCCCGGCCATCCTTTCAACCCGGCCAACAACGTGAACGGCATCGATGGCGATCCGAACAAGGATGGTTCGGGTTCAGAAGTGCACACTCTCAAGATTCCCGAAATTACCGCCCTGCAGGAAGCGTACGTCAGAAAAGTGATTGACTCGGTGAATGACCTGGACAATGTTCTTTTCGAAATCAGCAACGAGTCCGGGGCCTTCTCAACCGAGTGGCAGTACCACATGGTTGAGCTCATCAAGAGCGAAGAAAGCAAGCGTCCCAGGCAACATCCGGTCGGCATGACTTTCCAATGGGCCAAAACTGAAAACGGCAAGAACGTCGACCTCTTCAAGAGCCCGGCTGACTGGATCTCTCCGAATGATGAGGGTGGCTACAAAGACAATCCGCCCGCCGCGGCCGGTGACAAGGTCCTCTTGTCTGACACGGATCATCTGTGGGGGATCGGCGGGGACTCCGTCTGGGTGTGGAAGAGCTTCCTGCGGGGGCTCAATCCGATTTTCATGGACCCGATCGAACGAGACACTCCCGGCTTGGTCTCGGCTCGCCAGGCGATGGGACAGACAAGACTCTATGCACAAAGGATGAACCTGGCCGCGATGGCGCCGCGAAACGATCTTTCCTCGACCAGCTACTGCCTGGCTGCGGAGGGGGAAGAGTATCTGTTCTTTCAACCTGTCACTGGCCCGTTTCACGTGTTTCTGCCGCCCGGCGAATATGATCTTGAATGGTTCAATCCGGCACAGAATCAAGGGAAGCCGGGAAAGGCGATTCGAGGCGAGGGCTGGATTGAGTTTGCTCCTGCCTTCGCAGGACCGGCAGTCCTTTACCTGAGGCGTCGAAGATGAAAACCCGATACTTTTGGATCCTGGCGCTGTTCATGCTCGTCCTGGTTGATTCCAACCTGGGTGCGACGGTAAACGGACCCGTCAAGGTCAGCGCCAATGGGCGGCACTTCGTCGACCAAAGTGGAAATCCCTTTTTCTGGCTGGGTGACACCGCCTGGCCTCTTTTCGTTCAATACTCACAAGCGCAAGCCGAAGCTTACCTGAAGAACAGGTCGGCCAAAGGCTTCAGCGTGATCCAGGGAGTCCTGGCGTGGGGCGCGGGCAGCGGCATGGAGAGCAAGATTCCGCTGTCCAACCCCAAAGGCGAAAGGCCCTGGACGAACAACGATCCCTCCACTCCCAACGAGGCGTACTTCAAGTACGTCGATTACCTCGTTGACTTTGCCAATCAGCAAGGCCTGGTCCTGGCCGTGATGCCGACCTGGGGCTATTACGTGGTGGATTCCCGGATCATCAATCTTCAAAATGCCCGCACCTACGGACGCTGGCTGGGCAACCGCTATAAAGATCGTCCCAATATCATCTGGGTGAACGGCGGAGATCGAATCCCGTTGGGATACGAAGAGGTCTACCGGGAATTGGCTCTGGGACTGCGGGAGGGCGACGGGGGAACACACCTGATTACCTATCATCCGAGCGGCTGGCGCTCCTCTTCCGAGTACTTTCACGAGGAGAAGTGGCTCGACTACAACAGCATTCAGACGTGGACCGACTGGCCTCAAATATACGGGGCGGTGGTTTCGGACGCCCTGTTGACTCCTGCAAAACCCGTGGTCCTGGCCGAGCCCGCTTATGAAAACGGCCCGGAATACCCCCGCGGGCCGATCACTCCCCTCATCGTGCGCCGGCAAGCCTGGTGGGCCGCAATGGCGGGAGGCTCGTTCACGTACGGGCAGAACCAGATGTGGCGGATGGAACAGGGGTGGGACTCGACCTTCGATACTTCCGGCGCGGAGCAGGTCTGCATGATGCGAAAGATCCTCAGCCGGGTCAAATGGTGGGAGATGGTCCCCGACCAGGGCCTTTTCCTGTCCGGCGTCGGCAGTGAGAGAACGCTGAATACCGCGCTTCGCGCCAGGAAAGGAGACAGCGCCCTGATCTATCTATCCTCCCAGTGCCACGTCTTCGTCAATCTGGAGAAACTCAAAGTCAAGCAGGTCAAGGCTTTTTGGATCAGCCCGATCACCGGGGAGCAAAAAGAGATTGGCGCCTACCCGACGGGCAACTACAACGGGAGGCCGTTTCCAGACCGAGCCGTGGCCCACTTCGCCACTCCGGATCATTGGGAGGATGCGCTGTTGCTGCTCGAAACTCAGGCGCCGGTTGACTAAATAAATGGCTCTTTATGAAGCGGAGCGTTACCCCATTACGGTTTGAACTTATGCGACGTCATTTTGCACCGTTTCTCTTCATTCTTCTGACATCAGCGCTGTCGGTTGTGGCTTGGGCCGAAGTCCCGGGTCCGATCAAGGTCAGTCCCAACGGTCGCTATTTTATCGACCGGACCGGCAAGCCGTTCTTCTGGCTTGGGGATACCGCCTGGCCCCTTTTTACCAGATACTCGCCAAGCCAGGCGGAAGCCTATCTGAAACGCCGGGCGACCCAGGGATTCACAGTGATTCATTCAACTTTGATTTGGGGAAGCGGGGGAGGAAACCACGAAAGTCCCCGTCCCAACCCCGACGGTCATTTGCCTTGGCTCAACAACGATCCCGCTACCCCGAACGATGCCTTTTTCAGGCACGTCGACCATCTCGTTGACTTCGCCAATAGGCAGGGACTCATTCTGGCGTTGTTGCCCACGAGCGGAGGGTTTGTCAATGACAGCAAGGTCATCAACCAGGGCAATGCCCGCCAGTACGGGCGTTGGGTAGGCACCCGTTATCGGAACGCCCCCAACATCATCTGGGTTAACGGTGGAGACCGCGCAGCCGCGGGGTTTGAAATGGAGTACCGGGAACTGGCCCGTGGGCTGCGCGAGGGAGACCAGGGAGCTCATCTGATTACTTTTCATCCCTGCGGCGGGCGCTCCTCCTCGCAGTATTTCCATACGGACGACTGGCTGGACTTCAACATGCTTCAGACCTGGTGCGATTGGCATGAAATCTATCCCGCCGTTATCTCGGATATGCAGCTTTCTCCAGTCAAGCCAACGGTGATGTGTGAGGGCGCATATGAGGATGGGCCCGAGTATCCCACCGGTCCGATTACGCCCCTGATCGTGCGGCGGCAGGCCTGGTGGTCGGTAATGGCCGGAGGGTCCCACACCTACGGCCAGAATCAGATGTGGCGGATGCAGCCGGAGTGGGAAAGAACATTGGATTCGCCGGGCGCGGCTCAGGTCGTCCTGATGAAGCAGATTCTGGCCGGCCTGAAATGGTGGGAATTGATTCCCGACCAGTCGGTGTTCTCCACAGGAGTCGGCAGTGAGCGCACGCTGAATTCGGCTATGCGCTCGGCCACCGGGGATTGCGTACTGGTATATCTTTCATCACAATGCAACGTGTTCCTCTATATGTCCAAGATAGCCGCCAAATACGCCAAAGCCACCTGGATCTATCCTGCGACGGGGAAGCGTCAGGAGGCGGGTGTTTTTCTGAGCGGCAATCACAATGGCAAGAACTTTCCCGACAATCGGACGGAACTGTTCTCGACGCCAGGTCATTGGGAGGACGCGATTCTTCTGCTGGAGGGAGTGCATGAGTGACCTCCGGAATGCGGCTGCAACTCAGGAAAATAGTGGCGGGCTTCGGGGCAGGGTCGCATTGGTGACGGGGGCAGGGAGGGGAATTGGAAAGACGACAGCCCGACTGCTGGCGAGCCGGGGGATGCTCGTCGCGATCAACGACCTGAACGCTGATGCGGCGGATCAGACGGCCGAAAGCTTGTGCGCCGATGGCCTTCGCGCCTGCTCCACGCCGGCAAGCGTATGTTCCGCCAAGGAAGTTCAGGCGATGATAAGCCGAGTGGAGGAAGAGCTCGGCCCCCTCTGGTTGCTGGTGAACAACGCCGGGGCCTTTAGTCATGGGCCGACTTCCGACTTGAGCGAGGATGCCTGGGATGGACCGTTCGAGGTAGACGCCAAAGGACTCTTTCTTTGTTCGCAGGCGGCCATTCAGCGAATGATCCCGCGCCGCCGGGGAAGGATCGTGAACATCGGATCAATCGCCGGTCTTATCGTTCGAACGAACCAGATAGCGTATTGCTCGGCCAAGGCCGCCGCCATCCACTTTACCAGGTGCCTGGCGGTTGAAATGGCTCCTCACGGTATCACTGTAAACTGCCTATGTCCGGGCATGACTTGGACGGACATGCTGAGCGAATCGGCGAAAGGGCGTGGGCTGGACCTGGATGCGATGGTCTCGCTCATCCCGGCAGGCCGCATGGCGACGGAGGAAGATCATGCTCATCTAGTCGCCTATCTGGCCTCTGACGAGGCCTCTCATATGACCGGCCAGATCATCACGGTCGACGGCGCTCAAAGCCTCTACCACCCGCTTCAACTGCCGAAGTAGAATCGCTAGACATTGCCACAAAATCGTAACGTCCCCATATGCGACGGCCTTCCGCGCTTCGTTTAGGTCGCGAAGCAACTGCTCTACCGGGGGAAGGCCATGATGTTTCTGCAGATCGGCTGCGAGTTCGGCGTGTCCCAAGCCGCAGGAACACGGTTCAGGTGCCGACGAGCGATGCTGAGCTTTTCTTTCGCTCTTGCCTTTGCCATATGCCTCTAGCACAGGATAACGCCTTCCGGCTTTTCTTCCAATGAATCTCGTACAGGGGCCGTGTCGCCCAAATGCAAAAGAGCGTCAGGCCAGTCTGGCACCAATCGAGCATGTCGACCTTTACGGCGATCTAAGCAGGAGGGGACTCCATTCAAGCCCGCTTCAGGACGGTTTGTTAGATGTCGGGAGGCATGCAATCTTTCCGATCCTCACTCGGAAGGAGGAGAAGAAGGACTTGCTGGCTGCGAAAAGCAGAGACAAGCCGCCGGTCTGGTCAAAAGCTAGTTGCTTCGGTCGAAACTGAAGCCTGACGGCAAACAAGGGTGTGTTGCCTAAGTTAGGCCAACGGCGTATCTAAACT
>CAYQYP010000592.1:0-50800 GCA_964421755.1 uncultured Acidobacteriota bacterium | reverse complement strand
GCCCTGGGCGGCTTGCTGTTTGGATACGACTGGGTCGTCATCGGGGGCGCCAAGCCGTTCTTCGAGCGGTACTTTCAGTTGACGGACCCCACTTTGCAGGGATGGGCGAACAGCTGCGCGCTGATCGGCTGCCTGGTTGGCGCCCTAGTCGCCGGGGCACTCAGCGACCGGTTTGGTCGAAAGAAGCTGCTGTTGTGTGCCGGCATCCTCTTCGCGGTGACGTCGGTAGGGAACGGGTTAGCGCAGACCTTCGCGATTTTCGTAGCGTGGCGGATGTCTGGCGGGGTCGCAATTGGACTCGCCTCAAATCTCTCCCCGATGTATATCGCGGAAGTAGCGCCGGCGGAGACGCGGGGCAAGTTAGTCTCGATCAATCAGCTGACGATCGTCATCGGGATCCTTGCCGCTCAGTTGATGAACTGGTTTCTGGTCATTGACCTCCCGAAGGGCGCCACAACCGAGTTCATACTTAACTCCTGGTACGGGCAACAGGGATGGCGGTGGATGTTTGGTCTGACGGCTGTCCCCGCACTGTTGTTTTTCGGAGCCATGTTCCTGGTTCCCGAGAGCCCGCGCTGGCTGGCCAAGAACGGGAAGCCGGAGCGGGCGCGGGCGATCCTTCGGCGAATCGGCGGTGAAGCTTACGCCACCCAGGAGCTTGGCGAAATACAGCAGACGCTCCGGAACGAAACCGAGCGTGTGAATTTTCGGGAACTTCTCGATCCCAGGATGAAGAAGGTGCTTCTGCTCGGGGTGGGGTTGGCAGTCTTCCAGCAATGGTGCGGCATCAACGTCATTTTCAATTACGCGGAGGAAATTTTTGCGGCGGCGGGTTACCAGGTGTCCGACATTATGTTCAACATTGTTATCACCGGCGCCGTTAACCTCGCATTCACGTTCGTCGCCATCGGGACGGTGGACAGGGTGGGACGCCGGGCTCTGATGCTGATCGGCGCGGGCGGCCTGGCCGTTGTGTACACTGTGCTTGGCGGACTGCTCTCAACAGGCAGCCAAGGTGTGCACGTCCTCGGTCTCGTGGTGTCGGCGATCGGGCTCTACGCGATGTCGCTTGCCCCGGTGACCTGGGTCATCATTGCAGAAATTTTCCCCAATCGGATCCGGGGTGCCGCGATTTCGGTTGCCGTAACCTCACTCTGGATCGCCTGCTTTATCCTCACGTTCACGTTCCCGAGTTTGAACAAACACCTTGGGTCCGCGTGGACTTTCTGGATCTACGCGATTATCTGCGTGGCCGGGTTCCTTTTCATCTGGTTTCGGTTGCCGGAGACCAAGGGTAAGAGCCTGGAGACCATCGAGCGAGAATTGGTTGATTGAGGCGGGAAGACTGGCCCGGTTGGCACAGTTGGTTGATAACGTTCTCACGTGGAACTTCATATGAAACCGAGAATGCTTCTAGTTGGATTGGCCCTTGTGGTGATCGCTCCATGGGCACTCGCGGCCGCACCTGGCCGGACAACTGTCTCCCTGGCCGGCCAGTGGCGGTTCGAGATCGATCGTCAGGACGTGGGCGTCGCGCAGGGATGGTTCGCTCGAAAGTTGACCGGACATGTCCGTCTCCCCGGCGACCTGACGGAGCAGGGAATTGGGGACGACGTCACGGTGGAAACGAAGTGGATCGGAGACATCGTCGACCAGTCTTTTTTCACCGCACCGGAGTACGAGGAGTATCGAAAGCCAGGAAACGTGAAGATCCCCTTTTGGCTGCAGCCGACGAAGTACTACGCCGGCGCGGCCTGGTACCAGCGAGAAGTGGAGATTCCGGCAGATTGGAAGGGGAAGCGGGTCGTTCTGAATCTAGAGCGGGCGCACTGGGAAACCCGCGTCTGGGTGGACGGTCAGTCCCACGGCTCGAACACGGCCCTGGCCACGCCGCACGAGTATGATCTCGGCACCGCGATCACCCCGGGGAAGCATACGCTGACGATCCGTGTGGACAATCGGCTGATCGTTGACGTCGGCGTCAACTCGCATTCCATTTCTGACCACACGCAGGGAAACTGGAACGGTATCGTCGGGGAAATCGAGCTGCGAGCGAGCCGGCCAGTCTGGGTTTACGACGTACAGGTTTACCCGCAAGTGAAGACTAAAATGATCACTGTCAAAGGAGTGATCGGGAACCAGACGGGCCAGGGTGGGAAGGACAAGCTGCGTATCCGCGTGATCGAGAACCCGCCCCACTCCTTGGAACTGCCGGTGAAGGGCATGACGGGCCGAAACGTCTTGGTTCCCGTCGCCAGGTCCGAAAACGAGGTGAGTTGGACCGCGAGTGGCGGCACCTTTGCGGTCGACATCGAACTTCCGGACAAGGTCGGGCAGTGGAGCGAGTTCGAGCCAGAACTGTACGAAGTGGGCGTTTCGATCGGAGACGATGGAGTCTACACCGGTCCCGTCTTCGGTCTTCGGGAGATCTCGACTGCTGGCACTCAGTTCCTCCTCAATGGTCAGAAGACATTCATCCGCGGAACTCTGGAGTGTGCGATCTTCCCAAAGACCGGCCACCCGCCGACGGACTTTGATTCGTGGCACAAGGTTATCTCGGTTGCCAAGGCTCACGGGTTGAACAACATCCGTTTCCACTCCTGGTGCCCGCCGGAAGCAGCTTTCGACGCCGCCGACGAGCTCGGTTTCTACCTGATGGTCGAGTGTTCGTCGTGGGCAAACAGCTCGACCACGATCGGAGACGGTAAGCCAGTCGACAAGTGGATTTACGAAGAAGCGGACCGGATCCTGAAGGCCTATGGGAACCACCCGTCGTTCATCCTGATGCTTTACGGGAACGAGCCGGGTGGCGACAAACACAAGCAGTTCCTGGATCGTTGGGTGAATCATTACAGGGCCAAGGACCCGCGCCGGCTGTACTCGAGCGGTGCCGGCTGGCCCGAGCTCGATGCGAACCAGTTCCACGTTTCGCCGGGGCCGCGCATCCAGCAATGGCGTCAGGGGCTCGGCTCCCGGATCAACTCCAAACCCCCGGAGACAAGTAGCGACTATCGGGACTACATCGCCGCCAGAAAGGTCCCCGTCATCAGCCACGAAATCGGGCAGTGGTGCGTCTACCCTAACTTCGACGAAATCAAAAAGTACACCGGGTATCTCAAGCCCAAGAACTTCGAGATTTTTCGTGATCGCCTGAAGGCCAAGGGCATGCTCGATCAGGCCTCGCAGTTTTTCCTCGCCTCCGGGAAGCTCCAAACTCTCTGCTACAAGGAGGATATCGAATCGGCGCTGCGCACGCCCGGGATGGGCGGATTCCAGTTGCTCGACCTTCACGACTTTCCGGGGCAGGGCACGGCCCTGGTCGGCGTGCTTGATCCATTTTGGGACTCCAAGGGGTACGTGAAGCCGGGGGAGTACAGCCGCTTCTGCAACAGCACCGTACCGCTGGCTCGGTTTACCAAACGTATCTTCACGCAAAGCGAGAACCTGGAGGCGGAGATCGAGGCGGCGCACTTCGGCCCCGAACCCATCCCGGACGTCTCGGCCGAATGGCGGATCTTGGATGATACTGGTGAGTCTGTTACCGAAGGATCGCTTCCCCCGGTTCTTCTTCAATTGGACAACGGAGTGAAGTTGGGAAGGATAGAGGTTCCCCTGGGGACACTGCGCGCCCCGGCCAGGTATCGCTTGGCGGTCGACATAGGAAGTTACGAGAATGACTGGGACTTCTGGGTCTACCCGGACAGCGGAATGATCCCCGTTCCTGAAGGAATCACGGTCACGAGCCGGTTTGACGACAAAACAGCGACGGTCCTCGCCCAGGGTGGACGGGTGCTTCTGCTGCTTCCGCCTTCGGAAGTGGCGCCCGACCCCAAGCGGGGCAAGGTGGCCCTCGGATTCTCGAGCATCTTCTGGAATACCGCCTGGACCTCACGGCAGGCGC
Organism: uncultured Acidobacteriota bacterium; assembly: GCA_964421755.1. Classification (GTDB taxonomy): domain Bacteria; phylum Acidobacteriota; class UBA6911; order RPQK01; family RPQK01; genus CAVUUN01. The sequence continues at coordinate 46,899 of CAYQYP010000592.1, read as the reverse complement.
CCCATACGCTCGGTATCCTCTGCGACCCCAAGCACCCGGCGCTTGCCCGTTTCCCGACCGAGTATCATTCCAACTGGCAATGGTGGTATCTCGTAAGCCGCGCGGGTGCCATGATCCTGGACGGCCTGCCGTCGGAACTTCGCCCGATCGTCCAGGTAGTCGACGACTGGTTCACCGCCCGCCGGCTGGGTCTCGTCTACGAAGCCCGGGTGGGGCAGGGAAAGATGGTGGTGTGCAGCATTGATTTGGAAAGCGACCTGGCGAAAAACCCCGTGGCCCGCCAACTCCGCGAAAGCCTGCTTTCATACATGGGAAGCAACCGGTTCAATCCCGCCGTGGAGCTGACCGCCGGGCAGGTGCGCAGCCTGTTTGCCGTTAAAGCGATTTCCGCCTCGAATCGCTGAGAATTTTTGATAAGGTGATGTCTATGAAGAAACTTGTCGCTCTGTCGCTCCTGTCGCTGGTTCTGTCTGCCTCGAGCATTTTCGCTCAGACAACATCTCAGAATGATCCGGACAAGAAGGAATGGATCCAGCTTTTCAATGGAAAAGACCTCAAAGGCTGGGACATCAAGCTTAGTGGTCATGAACTGAACGACAATTACCGGGACACGGTTCGAGTGGACAACGGAGTCATCAAGGTTTCTTACGATAAGTACGACCAGTTCAACAACAGGTTTGGACACATCTTCTATAACCAGCCTTTTTCTCACTACATTCTGGCCGCGGAATACCGTTTCCTGGGTGAACAGGCGCCGGGCGGACCCGACTGGGGATTCAGAAACAGCGGTCTGATGCTTCACTGTCAGTCGGCCAAGAGCATGTTGAAGGCACAGGACTTCCCGATCTCGATCGAGGTTCAACTGCTGGGAGGAAGGGAGACTGGTGAACGTTCGACCGCAAACCTGTGTACTCCGGGGACCAACGTAGTCATGGACGGGAAGCTGGTCACCCAGCATTGCGTCAATTCCAAGTCGAAGACCTATCGTGGCGACCAGTGGGTCAGGGTAGAGGTGATGGTGCTCGGTGGCGGCGAGGTCAAGCACATGATCGAGGGTCAGCCGGTAATCGAGTATTCCCAGCCCCAGATGGGCGGCGGCAATGTGAGTAACTTCGACACTTCACTCAAGCAGGACGGGAAGATCCTGACGGAAGGGTACATTTCGTTTCAGGCTGAGAGCCACCCGGTCGAATTCCGGAAAATCGAGCTTGTGAACCTCGTCGGCTGCCGGGACCCGAAGGCGACGAACTACAAGTCTTACCACGTCACCGGCGACAATAGCCTCTGCAAGTACGCGAAATAGCTGGCACGGACCCACACGGACCAAGACATGGACACGCACGGACTGTCCGTGGAAGTCCGGTGTTGGTCCGTGTCCGTCCGTGCTATCGTTTCTCCCGCGCGCGCCATCGCAGCCCCGGGTAGGGAGTCCGGAATCGCCAGAACACCAGAAAGGCCAGCACCAGCACGACCGCGGAAGCCGCGAAGTAAGGCCAGGTGAGTTCTGTCGGGCTCAGTTTCCAGCGGCTCAGCAGTAAAGCCGTTGCGTTTGATCCAGCGTGCCACAGCATCGCGGGGAAGATTGAACCGGTAAGCAAGGTTACGGCGGTGAAAACGACCCCCAGAAACGCGGTTGGCACCAGGCGGAAGAGCGCCATGTGAAAGAAACCGAACACGATGCCGACCACCAGTGGCAGCACAAACGGGTGGTACCTCCGACGAACCCCGTAAAGAAAGACTCCCCGGAAGGCAACCTCTTCGCAGATTCCCGGTAGCACTGCGATCAGAAGGACGAGCGACCACACCGGATATTCGGGGGGAAAGACGTATTCGCCGAAGGTCTCCAGCATTTTCTTGGGGACCGGGATAAGCAGGTTGGCGAGGAGGAAAGCCCCGTGAGCGGCAACGAGGGCCGCCGGTATGCCGACCACAACCGCAATCCAGACCGGCCACCGGACCGATCGAAGTGCCAGCGCTTCCCGCACATCGAGCCGGTATTTCCTGATCAAGAGCAAAGAGCCGCCAAGGAAAATCAGGACGACGTTGACCAGGATTTGCGACCAGATACTGGTCAGGCTCTCGACATTGCCGGCAACGACCAGGAGCGCGACCCACATGAGGCCGAACCAGATGAAGACCCGCCGAGGGAAGAGTTCCGGTCCTCCACGCAGGTCGGCAAGATCCTTTTCGCTCGAGGTGATGAGCCTCTCCTGCGACAGGGTGTTGGTCAGCCGTCGTGCCACGTAAACTGCCGCCGCGGCATTGACCAGCCATGCGACCGCGAGCATCGGCCAGTCGTACTTGCCGACCAGCACCTCCTTCACACCGAGGCTGATGTTGCTGATCGGCACGAGAACCATTACGGAGCGGAGTTTCAGCCCCGGAAACATAGGCGCTATGGCGGGGATGATTCCTGCGAAAAACAGCGGGGTGAAATTCAGTTGCGCTTCCTTGTACGTTTTCGAAATTCCGGAAACGTAAAGGAGCAAACCGGACATCAACAAAAACACCGGTATGAACAGGACAAACAGCAGAACAGCAGTTCCGGGGGAAATAGCCACCGAGAGGCCCTTAGGCAACTCGATCAACTTGAACCCGAAGTAGACGATGAGGTTGGTAACCTGTAAGAGACCGATGCAGAGGGACACCGCCAGAACCAGCAGCATTTTTGCGCCGATGATCTCCGATCTCCGGATGGCAGTTGTCAGCAAGGTCTCGAGCGTGCCGCGTTCCTTTTCGCCGGCGATGCTATCGATGGCGACGGCCGAGCCTCCAATGAGCAGGAAGAAAAGCATGAACAAGGTGAGGAACCGTCCAACATAAAGGCCGCTGGCCTGATCTTTAGTTGCCAGATCGTGTTCGCTGACCTTCCCGAACTCCTTGGGATCGAAGTTGAACCCACGCATCCGGAGCAGTTGTTGGCGGTTGTCCCGCCGGTATTGCATGAGTAGAGAACGCAACTCGGTTGCGGCGTGACGCGAAGAGTCCCGATCGGCCCGATAGCAGATAGCGAGCGACGGAACGGTGTTGCGGTCGGGCAAGATGAACGGCCCCCCGCCTTCCGGGTCCTTCTCGAATTGTTTCGGGCTTTTCCTGGTGGCTTGGCCGGGCTTGAGAGCCGCTGCCACCTCGATGTACAGGTCCAGCTTCCCGTCCGCCAGCCGTTTCGCCTCGTCGCCGGCGCTGACCACCGCGAACTTCGCCGGTTCCTTGTCTTTTGCTGCCGGTTCGGTCTGTCTCTTCTGTTCAACCGTCTGCTTCACGAGATCCATGAATGCGCGGAACTCGGCGTCTGCGGCAGGATTCTCGCGGTCTTGGATGACCGTGTACTGATAGGTCACGGTTTCCAGTTGTTTCTCCCGCCGCTTCTCTGCCCAATAGGACCCAAACAGCATCAAAGGCATTACGACAAGGGGGAGGACGATCGAAAGTACGACAGCACGACGGTCGCGCAGGAACATCCTGATTTCCTGGCGAAAGAGCTCGAGGACGGAGGCTGTCAACAATCTCATGGCCTACCTGCCCGTGTCTTGGACGGTTTCCGTGTTCCCTCGCACGAACTTCACGAAAATGTCTTCGAGGTACCTGCAGCCGGTCTCGACCCTCAGGTTGTCGAGACTGTCGCAGGCCAGGATCTTACCGTTATGGATGATGGCGATACGATCGCAAAGCCGCTCGGCCTCGCTCATGATGTGCGTCGAAAAGATGATCGTCTTTCCCTCGTCGCGGAATTCCGAGAGCACCTTCTGCATCTCGAGCGCGCTCAGGACGTCCAAGCCGACCGTAGGCTCATCGAAGATCAGGACCGGTGGATCGTGGACGACCGTGCGGGCAATCGAAACCCGTTGCTTCATGCCGCTCGACAACTTGTCGATTCGCCCGTTCGCGTAGGCTTCAATGCCGAAACGCTTCGAGAGGTAATCAACGCGTTCGGACAATTGTGCAGTTGGGTAATGATTGATTTTGCCGAAGAACTCGAGTGTTTCGCGGGCAGTCAGGCGAGGGTAGAGCGCGGTTGAGGCCGAGTAGAAACCCAGGCACCCGCGAACCGCCTGCGGCTCCTGCCGGATGTCATGCCCCATGATCGTCGCGGTGCCCCGGGTGGGGGAAAGGATTGTCGCAAGGAGTCGCAGCGTGGTTGTCTTGCCGGCTCCGTTGGCTCCGAGCAGGCCAAAGATCTCGCCAGGCGTGCAACTGAAGCTGATCCCGTCGACCGCGTGGATCTCACCTCGGGATTCGTCATAGAAGGTCTTGGTCAGTTCGCTGACCATGACCGGGTAGTCACTCATCTTTTTTCTCCGGTGCCGGGGCGGAAGGGGATTTCCGCTTCAAGAGCCTCTCTTTGAAGAAGCGCCCGAGGTTACCGCTGTAAGATCCAATCAGAACGTCTTCGAAGCTGACAACGAAGGTCGCCAGGCGAAGCGCCAGGAAGATACAGACCATTTCCGAGGCGAGCGTTATGGACGCCGTCACCCAATCGATCTGTCCGACCACCGAACTGGCAAACAACTTCGTCACATTGACAATGGGGATCAAGGCAATCGCCGGGGTGAAAGCCTGCTCCGGACGCACAAACACCACAGGCACGATGATGGCCATGTAAAACGGCGTGATCATCGACTGTCCTTCGCGGAAGGTCCGCGCAAACGAAGCGAGGAGCATCATCACGGCCGCAACGAAAAGCGCCAGGAGAATTGTCCCGACTGCGATGACCGGAAGGACGGTTATCGGAAACTGGAAGTCCAGTTGCTCACCCATCTGCCGGGCCAGCGGGGCCAGGACCGGCCGTGCCGAAAGAACCATGGCGGCCAGGTTGATGAGCCCGGCAACGCTGCCCATCGTCGCCACGTACAAGTATTTGGCTGTCAAGATGCTCGAACGGGAAGCAGCCGTGGACATCGATGTCTCCCACGTCGAACGCTCACGTTCGCCCGCCGTAGTGTCGACTGCGGGGTAGAAGCAACCGACCGCTACCATGATGACAAGAAAGAGCGGAAGCATGGTCGACAGCAGGAAGCGTCCCATGTCGCGTCCGGTCGCGAGGTTCTTCCTTTGCACCATGAATGTCTGCCACTCCGGCCCCGATACGCGCAGCCGGGCAGCCTCCCGCTCCAACCATTGGAGGCGATAGGCGTTGACAGCCTCCTCCACGCGTTCTCGGGCCTGGACGCTGCGATCCTTTGAAGTGTCGAAGAGCAACTCGGCCGTGAAATTGCCGGGAGGGGACTGCGGGCCGGGTGGAACCGGTGAAAGCCGGAGGGCGATATCGACATCGCCTGCTCGTATTCTGGGGGTCTCCTCCTCGATGGCCGTCCGGGCGTCGCGAATCTCGGCGTTCTCCTGCTTGGCAATCAGCGTCCGCAATGCCTGGTGCTGGCCTGTCTGGTCCTGAAATACTATTCGAGACGTCAGCCCTTCGGTCTGGCCGACCACGTACGTAATGGTGGTGAACATTGCCCACAGCAGCAGGGGATACATGAAGACCGGGATCAGGATCGTGTTTATGACGATGGATCGCTCACGCAGGGCCGCCAGCAGCTCGTACCGGTAAAACACGGCCACATCTCGCCAATCACGCGACATAGGTCGGATCAGTTTCCACTTTTCAACCTCTGAAAGCAAGCGGCGTTGCGGCGGAAGACACAGGGAGACTGGGAGACAAGAGACAAGGAGACAAGGAGACAAGGAGACCGAGCGAAAAGTCGAATCGTATGCTCGCTTCCAAGCATCCTATAGGTCCGGCTGATAACAATACGTGCACGTAGTCAGCCGGTCAGCTGGTTAGCCGGTCAGCCGGTCAGCGTCAGCTGGTCAGCCACATTGAGGAGGGAACTGTGAAGCAGCTAGTATTGTTCGGTTTGTCCTTATCTCTTTTCGTCGTTACCGTGAACGCCCAACCGAGGCCGCTGGATGTCGTGTCGTCGGTCGACTTGTCTCGATACGCAGGCAAGTGGTATGAGATTGCCCGGTTGCCCAACCGGTTCCAGGACCATTGCACCGGAAACGTGAGTGCTACCTACACCGTGCAGAAAGACGGCCGGATAAAGGTCGTGAATTCCTGCCGGACGACCGACGGGACGACGGATTCGGCCGAGGGCGTCGCACGCCTGGCGAGCGAGGGCGGGCCTGCCTCGAAGCTCAAGGTCCGATTTGCCCCTGCGTTTCTCGGTTTTCTGCCGTTCGTCTGGGGTGATTACTGGATACTGCAACTCGCTCCTGACTACAGTCATGCGGTCGTTGGAGATCCGGGCCGAAAGTACTTGTGGATACTGGCGCGGCAACCGAAGATCGACCAATCGACATACGACCGGTTGGTTGCCGAGGCACGCGAGGACGGCTTCGACGTTGCCAAACTGATCAGGACGAAACAAGACTAGCCGGTTCACGTGGCGGTCAGCACTCAATTGCTTTTGTGCAATAATGTGCGCTTTTAAAAATCAATCCTGGGAGGCAAGTTCGATGAAGCAAGACCTGGTCTACGTGATTCCGGAGAACGAACGCACCGTTGAGGGTGTCCGCGCAATCCTGCTGGCACATCCTGAGATTCGGTTTGTCTCTCTCACAGGCGTCGATCTCGGCGGCAACGATACCGACGAGAAGATTCCCACCAGCCATTTCCTCAAGAACATTGAGGAGTATCTGGAGGGTGGAGTCCAGACGGATGGGTCGAGCGTCGTGCTGCCGGGCATTGCGACGCTCAACGACGGAAAAGTCGATCTCGTCGCCGACCGGGATGTCCGCTGGATCGTCGACTACAACTACGAATTCGATGACACCGAGACCGGGTTACCCGTGGGGACACTTCGCATACCGTCGTTCCTGAGCCACCGCGACCAATTGGTCGATTCGCGATCGGTTCTTCGTCGGGCGGTAGAGAGCGTCGAGCGGCGAATTCTCCGGATGCTCCGCGAGTTCCCTGAACTGGCTGCTCACCTGGAAGCTCCGGCGGATAACATTCGGGAAATCAGGCTCTTTGCGGCCACCGAGCTCGAGTTCTGGGTCAGGACGCCCGGAATTCATATCGAGACCGAGAAACTGGCCGTTTCCCAGGTATTACAGGAGTCTTACTGGAAGCGGACGAAGGGCCCGGTGCGGTCGGCTCTCGAACGGTCGTTGATGCTTCTCGATCGCTATGGCCTTTCGCCGGAAATGGGCCACAAGGAAGTCGGCGGCGTGAAGGCAACCGTCGCCGGGCAGGGGCGATTCGGCGACATCATGGAGCAGTTGGAGGTCGACTGGAAATATGCGCCGGCGCTCCAGGCGGCGGATAACGAACTGCTGGCCAGGATCTTGATCAAGGAGGTCTTCCGCCAGTACGGCCTCGAAGTTACCTTCCTCGCCAAGCCGATCGATGGAATAGCAGGCAGTGGGGAGCACACGCACGTCAGCGTGGTTGCGGTGATGAAGGACGGTTCAGTGCGCAACCTCTTCGCCGCCCGTGATCCACGCACCGATTTCCTGAGCCCGCTTGGCTGGGGCGCCCTGATGGGGCTTCTCCGCAACTACGAGGTGGTCGGCTCGTTTGTGACCGCGAGCAACGACGGCTTCAATCGACTGAAGCCGGGTTTCGAGGCGCCTGTTTGCATCGTCGCGTCGGTCGGGCACGACGTGACCCAACCTTCGCGAAATCGCACGGTGCTCGTCGGCCTGATCCGGGACCAGCAGAACCCGATGGCGACACGCTTTGAAGTCCGTGCGCCTAACCCCCACACCAATACTTATCTCGCGCTTTCTGCCTTTTACCAGGCGATGACCGACGGTATGGAGTACGCCGCACGATCCGGAAAGACTGCCAAGGAGCTTGAACGGGATCTCGGCAAGGCGCCCGGTCAGCCGCATCCTTACCTCGAAGCCGAACGTGCCTACCGGAGCGAAGAGGACGTCTTCGAACACTTCTCCGATGAGGAGAGAGCCAGGCTCTTCGGAGTTCCTCCGGCCACGGTTTGGGAGGCGATGGAAAACCTCACTCGCTACACCGAAAAGACGGCGGTGCTCAGTTGCGACGATGTGTTCAGTCCGGCGATCATCGAGGCCTATCGAAAAGCTTGTCTGACCCGCTGGACGATGGAGGTCTACAATCGAATCATCCCGGACAATGCTGACCTCGTGCGGGCGTGCGGCCAACTGCACCAGGACGGCGATGGTCTGGACGCGGATCGCTGGACCGTCATCCAGCAGGCCAGGATGCAGTTGCTGCGCGATGAGCGCGACCGGAAGAGCGTTTTTACCAGCATCCGGGAAGCAATTGACCGGAAGGATTTCGCCGCCACGTCGCAACTGCAGTTGCAGATGGCCGCCGCCATCCAGCAATTGCGTCAGCACTACCGGGAGTACCGGCGAAACATCCTGCCCGACCGGGCGAAGTAACGGGACGAGCCCAGCGACCCCAAGGACGACAAGGACCTCGAGGACAAACGCGCACCCGCCTTAGTCCTTGAGGTCCCTGATGTCCTTGTCGTCCTTGGGGTCGCCGGATCTTTCACCGCCTCAGGCGAACAGCTTCTGCAGGCGGGGACTCTCTTCGAGGATGATTGTCTCTGACCGGTTGGGGCCGGTTGATATGATCGAAATGTCCGTCTCGATTAATTGCGACAGCCGGTCGAGGTAATTTTTCGCCCGCTCGGGCAGGTCATCGTAGCGCCGCGTGTGGGATGTGTCGGCCTGCCAGCCGGGGTGGCTTTCGTAGATGGGCTTGACCCGTGAGAGCACGCTGATGTCGGTGGGAAAGAAGTGCAGGGGCTTCCGCTCATATTCGTAGCCGACGCAAACCTGGATCTCTTCCAGCTGATCCAGCACGTCCAGTTTGGTGATCACCAGCGTCTGGAGGTCATTAATCAGGGACGCATAGCGAACAACCACGGCGTCGAACCAGCCGCAGCGGCGAGGCCGCCCGGTCGACGCCCCGTATTCCGCGCCAATCCGCCTTATCTTCTCTCCGATTTCATCGTTCAACTCGGTGGGGAACGGGCCGCCTCCGACACGGGTCGTATAGGCCTTGGCAATCCCAATCACGCCGTGGATCAAGCTCGGTCCGACTCCAGTGCCGGTACAGGCGCCACCCGCCGTGGCGCTCGATGAAGTAACGAAGGGGTAGGTGCCGTGATCCACGTCAAGCAGTGTTCCCTGCGCTCCCTCGAAAAGCACCGTCTTTCCCGAGCGAACCGCCTGGTTCAGGTACTCGGCGCTGTCGGTCACGAAGGGGATGATCCTTGGCGCCAAGTCCAGGTACTCCGAGACCATCTGGTCGGCTTCGAGCGGCTCACCGCCGTAAAGAGCGCACAACGCCCGATTCTTGAACTCGGTGTTCGCCCTGACTTTTTCCCGAAAGAGCTCCGGGTACAGCAGATCGCCTACCCGCACGCCCCGGCGCGCCATCTTGTCCTCATAGCAGGGACCAATGCCTCGGCTCGTCGTCCCGATCTTTTCCTTGAGACGGCCCTCTTCTGCCGCCTCGACAGCACGGTGGTAGGGCATGATCAGGTGGGCGCGGTTGCTGATGAACAGGCGCCCTTCGACCTCGATGCCCGCGGCCTTCAACATTTCCAGTTCTTCGATCAGGGCGACCGGGTCTATGACGACCCCGTTGCCAATCACGCAAATCTTGTCCGCGTGCAGGATTCCCGACGGGATAAGGTGCAAGACATACTTCTTCCCTTCGATTCCGACGGTGTGGCCGGCGTTGTGTCCACCCTGATACCGGGCGACGATGTCGAATCGCTCGGTGATCAGGTCGACGATCTTGCCCTTTCCCTCATCTCCCCACTGGGAGCCGACGATGACGACATTTGCCATAATTCAAACCGATTTCTCTGCAGCGGATACCGTCTTTCGGGACATCCGAATGCGAATGTGGAATCTGGAATACGGAATAGAATCCTGTGTCTGCGGATTCCGCAATCCGCATTCCGCATTCCGCATTATCCGAGATTGGCTTCGATCATACGGGTGATGTTGTCCTTGGAGGTGGCCCCCACGATCTGGTCTTTGATCATCCCGTCTTTGAAGAGGAGAAGCGTGGGAATACCGCGGATGTTATATCGAGCAGACGTCTCACCATTCTCATCAACATTCAGCTTCACAACTTTAGCGCGCCCATCGTAGTCCGTAGCGATCTGCTCGACCGTCGGCGCTATCATGCGGCATGGCGCGCACCAGGCGGCCCAAAAATCGACGAGCACCGGTTTGTCTGCCTTCAGAACTTCCTGTTCGAACGTGCTGTCGGTCACATGGTGCACTTTTTCACTCATGATTCCTCCATGATTCCAGTAGTTTGACGAATCGGCTGAAGTGCGAAGATTATGCTAACATACCCTGACATCGATTGAAAAAAGATGACACCCGGCCGGCTGCCAAGAAGTCGCTCGGTCAGAACTTCCTGGTCGACTCTTCCTACTGTGACCGCATCACCCGGTTCGCCAACGTGCAGGCTGGAGACCATGTCCTCGAAATCGGCCCGGGCACAGGCGCTTTAACCCGTTCGCTGCTCCGTGCCGGTGCAACCGTCGTGGCGATTGAGTTGGACCGGGAGATGGTCGACTATCTGAACCGGGATCTCGTTCCGGACGCGGCTGACCGGCTCTCGGTCCGTGTTTCGGACATCTTGCGCTTCAACTGGACGGACCTGTCGCCTTGGAGTCCTTTCAAGATCGTCGGAAACCTCCCTTACAACATCGCCACCCGCATAGTTCGGGACCTCACTTCATTCACGTCGCTCTTCGAGTCGTTCAGTTTCATGGTCCAGAAGGAGGTCGCACGGCGCATCCTTGCCGGACCCGGCGGGAAGGAGTACGGCTTTCTCAGTCTGCTGGCCGAGTATCACTTCGTCCGCACGCCCGGGTTCGACGTCCCCCCCGGTGCTTTTCGGCCCGTGCCCAAAGTGACTTCCCACGTCATGAAACTGGTTCCGCGCAGCGGGCCGAGGGACGAGGTGGGCGACTACCCCGACTTTGTGCGACTGCTCGCGCGTTCGTTCGGCCAGCGTCGCAAAACCCTTTGGAACAACCTGGCCGGCTGGGTGGAACCGGATCGCCTGGCCGAAGGCTTTCAGAAGGCCGGGATCCCGCGTACGACGCGGCCTGAACAGGTGTCGCTCTCCCAGTTTTCGTGTCTGGCACGCGTGCTATAATCCACCAAATGCCTGAGGTACTTGAAATCGTTCCACTTGGAGGATTTGGCGAGTTCGGAATGAACTGCGCCGCGCTCCGATGTGGTGAAGACATCATCGTGATCGATAGCGGCGTCGGTTTTCCGGGGAACGACCTCGGGGTGGACGTCATTATTCCCGACATCTCGTTCTTGAAGGAAAACCGCACTCAGGTCCGGGCGATCCTGTTGACCCATGGCCACGAAGATCATGCGGGCGGGGTTTCATACATCGCCGGGGAGTTGCGAGTCCCGGTCTACGGAAGCAGCCTGACCCTCGGGCTGGTCTTGGAGCGACTGAAGGAACGGGATCTACAGGATGTCGTCGAGCTTCGGCCTATCGAAGCTCGCCAGATGCTCGAGCTCGGGAATTTTCGGGTCGAGCCTCTGCACGTGACCCATTCCTTCCCACACGCCTTTAGTTTCGCCCTCACCACCCCTGTCGGGACAATCATCTGGACCGGCGACTTCAAGTTCGATCAGACACCGATAGACCGCAAGTTGAGTGACCTGTCCCGGTTCACCGATTACGGCGAGAAGGGCGTGCTGGCCTTGTTCTCAGACAGCACGAACAGCGACATCAAAGGCCTGTCGCCGGCCGAATTCTCGGTTTATGAGCCGATGCGAAATCTGTTCAGGCGAGCCGAGAAGAAGGTAATCGTCTCCTGTTTTGCCAGTAGCATCCATCGCGTACAAATCGTGGCCGAACTCGCTGCTCAGTTCCACCGACGCCTCGCCCCAGTTGGTCGAAGCATGGTTAACAACGTCCGGGTGGCGTACGAACTCGGGTATCTCAAGATGCCGCCGGATCTGTTGATCTCGATCAACGACGTGAAGAACTATCCGCCGAACGAGGTCGTTATACTGGCAAGCGGAAGCCAGGGCGAGCCGATGTCTGCGCTCAGCCGGCTGGCGGTCAACGAGGTAAAGAACATCGAAGTCGGTGACGGAGACCTGGTGATTTTGTCCTCGCGAAACATACCGGGAAACGAGAGATTGATCGCCAACCTCATCAATCACTTTTACCGACGAGGCGCCCAGGTCTTCGATTCCGGTCACTCGCCGATCCACGCTTCCGGCCACGGCTACCGGGAGGATCTGAAGCTGATGATGAACCTGGTCCGTCCCCGATTCTTCGTCCCGATACACGGGGAATACAAGCAGTTGAAGACCCATCAGCTGCTGGCGCTCGACCAGGGGATTCCGATTAACAATACACGGATCATCGAAAATGGAGATATCCTGTCGCTGACGGCCGACCGGGCCGAGATCACGGGTAAGGTCACGGCGGGACGTCGTTTCATTGAGGAAGGGATCTTCGAAGAGGTTCACGATCTGGTCTTGCGTGACCGGCGGTTCCTTTCCGAGGATGGTCTGCTCGTCGTGGTCCTGCGGATGGACCGGCTCGCAGGCGAGTTAATCGGGGAGCCTGAGTTGATCTCGCGTGGCTTTGTGCGCGAGGAGACTTCGGAGGTCCTGATGGCTTCCATTCGTGACGAAGTGACCCGAATCATCAACGACGCGAGCCTGGAGCAAAAGAGCGACGAGCAGCTGTTTAACGAGATCCTCCGGAAGGCGCTCAAACGGTTCCTTCGCAAGGCGGTCGGCAAGCGACCGGTGATCCTGCCGGTCACGTTGGAGATTTAGCCCAGGCTCCCAACCGGCCTCCGCGGGCGCCGGAGTGGGAGGAGGGGAGGGACGATGTCAGCGCACCCAAGGGACAAAGCCAGCGAGGCGGTAGGTCTTCTTTGCCTGGCTGTTTCGGTTTTTCTGATCGTTACGCTGCTCAGCCATAGCCCTCTAGATCCTTCGATCAGCGTGTCATCTGCCGACCGCCCGTACCAGAATTACTTCGGCAGGGTGGGCGCCTGGACAGGGGATGCGATCTTCCAGGCCGTGGGTATCTCGGCGTTTCTTCTGCCCGTGCCGTTTCTGCTGATCGGCTTTCGCAAGGTCCGAAAGCAAATTGTCGAGTATCCATTCTTCAAACTCTTCGTTTTCTCTTGTCTGATCGCCGCCATCTGCGCCGTTCTCTCGGTTATTCATCCCCCTTGGCCCGATCGCTTCAATTTCCCGCCCGGGGGTCTGCTCGGGCTCGTCATCAGCGACTACCTGGTGATGCACTTGAACCGCCCCGGCTCCTTGATTCTGCTTTCGACAGTCATCGTCCTGTCGCTCGTATTCATAACTAGGTTCTCCGTCGATCGCACGGTAACCTGGTTCAGCGGACGCCGATTGAATCCGCTCGCGCCACTGGCCGAGTCTTACCGGAACTGGAGGGGAAATCGGGGGGATCGACGGGCGGCCGCCAGGATCCGCAGCGAAAAGAGTCCCGTAATAACCCGGTCCCTGCCCAGGGAGATTGCGGCTTCGACCGCGAAGTCCAGCAGCACCGTGGAGGCGGAGTTCGAGGATGTCGACGAATTGCCTGAGTCGACCAATCGACCGGGCGGTGGATCTGGAGTGGTGATCATTCCTACTTCACCCGAACCACCCCCGGCACCCAGGAAACCGCAGCCCAGGCCGCCATCACGTGCCGAGTCCGCTGATGCGCCGGGACCCGAGGCATTCCGCCTGCCGCCGCTGGATTTCCTCCAGCTTCCCGGGAGTCAGGCGCAGGTTGACCAGGCCGAGTTGCAGGAACGCTCGACCAAGCTCGTCGAGAAGTATGCGGAGTTCGACGTGACCGGACGGGTTCTCCAGATCAACCCGGGGCCTGTGGTGACCACTTTCGAGTTCAAGCCAGACCCCGGCGTGCGTTACAGCCGGATGATCAGCATGTCGGACGATCTGTGCCTGGCCCTAAAGGCCGAAGCGATTCGGATCGACCGCATCCCGGGAAAGAACACGGTCGGCGTCGAGGTTCCGAACATCAAGCGACAGACCATCCTGCTGCGCGAAATCCTGGACAGCGCCCACTTCGTCGATTCCTCGTCGCTTCTGACTCTCGGTCTCGGGAAGCTGATCGACGGAAACACTTTTGTGGCCAATCTGACGAAGATGCCTCACCTGCTGATTGCGGGGGCAACGGGATCAGGAAAAAGCGTCGGGCTCAACTGCATCGTTTGCTCGATCCTCTACAAGGCCGTTCCGGAAGAGGTTCGCTTCATCATGATTGACCCGAAGCGGCTCGAGCTCGGACTTTACGAGGGAATTCCCCACCTTCTCACGCCAATCGTCACGGATCCGCGCCAGGCGGCCAACGCTTTGAACTGGGCCGTCATTGAGATGGAGGAACGCTACAAGTTGCTGGCGGAAGCTGGAGTCCGGAACATCGAGCAGTACAACGAGCAGCTGAAGAGCTCCAAGAAGGCCCAGGACGAGGGGCTGAACCCATTACCGTATATCGTGGTTATCGTCGATGAGCTGGCCGACCTGATGATGACCGCCGGAAAGGAAGTCGAGGCGTCCCTTGCGCGCCTGGCTCAGATGGCCCGCGCGATCGGTATTCACCTGATCCTTGCCACCCAGCGGCCCTCTGTGGATGTTCTGACCGGGCTGATCAAGGCGAACTTCCCCTGCAGAATCTCTTTTCGGGTCGCTTCAAAGGTCGATTCGCGCACCATCCTGGACGTGAATGGCGCCGAACAGCTGTTGGGGCAGGGGGACATGCTGTATAAATCACCGGCCACTTCTCGCCTCGTGCGGGTCCATGGCGCCTATATCTCCGAGAAGGAAATAGGTCAGGTCACGAGCTGCCTGAAGCAGCAGGCGGAGCCGCAGTACCGGGAAGAGATTCTGGAAAACCTGGAAGAAGACGAAACTGATTTTGGCGATATCGAACAGCTCGAAGACGACCTGTATGGCGAAGCGGCTCGGTATGTGGTTGAAGTGCGCAAGGCTTCCACGTCTTTGCTTCAGCGGCGCTTCCGCGTGGGTTACGGTCGAGCCGCCCGGCTGCTCGACATCATGCAGCACGAGGGGATTGTCGGCCCGCCGGATGGCAGCAAGCCGCGCGAGGTTCTTGTTGCGCCAGATTATTTCGACGAGGTTGACGAAAAAGCATAATCGGTCTGAGGAACCGAACAGGTCACATGACTTCCTCTGCGATTTTTGCCTCGCATTGAAACGTTCCCTCGCTTTCCCCGTCTAATTCTTTTGAAGTGTGCGCAGCGCTTGGTTCTTCTCAAAAACTGACGAGACTTGGTAAAATAGGCCTATGAAAAGGCTCCCGGCTCTTGCCTTTCTCCTCTTGTCCCCGGTTTGGGCTTCACAGGCAGACCAGCAGCGACCCAAAATACCCCCCCGCTTCAAGACGATTGTTGAGACAGTTGTTGTCCGTGTGACGGTCACCGATCCCCTGAACCGGTATGTGGTCGGGTTAGAGAAAGATCACTTCAAACTTTTCGAGAATAAGGTCGAACAGTCCCTGACCCATTTCTCGAACGACAAATCATCGCTCAGCGTCGGGATCATTCTCGATATCAGCGGTTCCATGGGTGACAACATGCTGAGCGCCCGCAACTCGGTGGTGCGATTTCTCGAGCAAGGAGATACCCAGGATGAGTATTTCCTGATCGGGTTCAATCACCAGACCGAGCTGTTGGCCGACTTTACCGCTCGAAGCGAGAACATACAAAACGAGATCTCCGTGACCGGGGCCTCGGGGCGAACCGCTCTTTACGACGCCTTGTACCTCGGCCTTGAGAAGATGCGGGACGCCAAGCACGACAAGAAAGCGCTGATTATCATTACCGACGGCGAGGATAACAGCAGCCGCTATACCTTCAGCGAAGTAAAAGAGTTCGCCAAAGAATCCGATGCGCAGATTTACGTCATCGGCGAAAAGGGAGACATCGGTTACGGACGTGGAATCATAACGGAGATTGTCCGCCTGAGTGGCGGCAGGGCATTTTTCCCGAACAGTTTCAAGCAGTTGGACTACTACTGCGATTTGATCCACACCGAGCTTCGGAACCAGTACGTACTCGGTTACAGCTCCAGCGACAAGAGCAACGACGGAAAGTGGCGCAAAATCAAGGTCCGGCTTGAACCGCCTGAAGGTTTACCCAAGCTCAGCATTCGGGCCAAGGAAGGATATTTCGCACCAAAGCGATAGCCTCGGATGAACCTCCGCCCGTTATCAATCGGATGCCCGCGATCAAAGCGGCAGGCGACAGCCCTCCCGAATGGTCGACTGCCGAAGTGAGACATATGCAGAAGAAATATCTCTTCGTCTGTTTAGTCATTCTGCTCGTTCCATGCCCGCTTTTCGGCCTTCAGGATGCGGGGGCCGGCCAGCAGCCGCAAGATAAACCGCCCCAAAGCTCCGAACAGGCCCCTCCGGCGCAGGAGCCCGATTCCAAAGATAAACCGGCCGGGAAGGAACCGCAGACCAAGCCCGGGTCACGGAACCGCGGTCCCCAGTTCCGCGCGGACGTTGACCAGGTGGTCGTGTATGCAGCCGTTTATGACAAAGCGGGCCAGTTGGTCACCGATCTGGCCAAAGATGATTTCAGTGTCATGGAGGACAAGAAGCCGCAGAACATCAGCTACTTCGGCCTGGAGGATCTTCCCTCGTCGATCGGAATCGTCATCGACCGCAGCGGGAGCATGCGGAACAAGATGGAACAGGTGACGGAGGCGGTGCAGCTTTTCCTCAACGAGATGAACGCCGAGAACGAGCTTTTCCTCGTCGTGTTCAACGATCAGGCGGAGCTCGAGGAGCCCTTCACGAAGGACCCGGAAGACATTCGGGATGCCCTGGATAACGTGGTTGTGTCGGGTGGAACCGCCCTCTACGACGCCATTTTCCTTGCCCTCGACGAGGTACGCGAAGGTACTGAGCCTCGCAAGGCTGTCCTCGTCTTCACGGACGGTGAAGATAAGGACAGCTATTACAAGCTCGAAGAGCTCATCCAGAAAGTTCAGGAGAGCGAGGTGCAGGTGCATGTCGTCGCCTTCCTGGACTCCGACCTCTCCAGTGACGGCGGGTTTTTCGGGATCTTTAAGTCCGAACGGGAGAAGATCACCAAAGGGATCACCGATATAGCCGAAAACTCCGGTGGGAAAGCACTTTTTCCCGAGAAAATGGATGACCTGAAGACCGCGTTTACTTCGATCGCCCATGACCTGCGCAGCCAGTACCGGCTCGGCTATGTCTCATCGAATCCCAACCGCGACGGAAGTTGGCGTCGGCTCGATGTGCAAGTGGCCGGCGCCAAGGAAAAGGGACTGCGTGTCCGCGCCAAGAAGGGCTACATGGCCCGCAAGTAGACTGCTCCAACCGGGCCGACAAGCGGCGGATTCTGAAAAGCGAATCCGCCCTACGACCGCCCAACATGCGTAAGCAATTAGTCGTAGGGCGGATTCGTTTCAGAATCCGCCGCTTGTCGGCCCGGATGGCGCACTCTATTCTTCTAGACGACCCTCCCTGACAGACCCTGATTACCCCAACCTTTTGCTGCTCCCCGGAGTCTAAACGGGGGAGTCTGACTGGGTATCACCGGAACGGCGGTTTTTTGTTTTTGGTGGAGGAGCATTTACATGAAGGCGCTATCCTGCGTGATTCTCCTTGTCGCATCGCACTCATTCCTTTTCGGCGGCTCTGAGAAGATTCACCTCTCAATACCCGCGGCTTCCGTCGCGCCGGTGATCGACGGTGTGCTGAATGATGCCGCGTGGGAAGGAACCCGGGTCCAGACGGGTGATTGGCTCACCTACAATCCCGTCAGAGGCGATCGACTCGATCAACGGACAGAGGTGTTTCTCACCTATGACAAGAAGCACCTTTACTTCGCCTTTCGCTGCATCGATCCCGAGCCGTCCAAGATCAAGTCGTCAATCAGCCGGCGCGATCAGTTGTTTCGGGATGACTGGGTGGGTTTCAGCCTCGATTCGATGAACAACGGGCAGCTGTCCTATGACATGTTCGTCAATCCGAACGGGGTTCAGGCGGATATCCTGACGAGCAGTTCATCCGGCGAAGACGTGTCTCCCGACTGGGTGTGGGACAGCGCCGGTCAGCTCACAGAGTACGGATACAACGTCGAAGTCCGGCTGCCGCTCCAGAGCATCCGGTTCAGCAGCGGCTCGGCCGTCCAGATGGGCATGCTGTTCTGGAGGCGGGTGAGCCGGCTTGGTTCTTCTGCCTCCTGGCCCGCTTTGCCTGCCGGAAAATCGGTCTTTGAATGCCACGCCGCCATGCAGTTTGAGGAGCTCCAACGGCCGAGGACCCTCGAGGTTATTCCGAGCTTCACCTACGCCTTCAACCAGGACCTCACATCCCCCGGAGGCTGGGAAACGGATAATTCCAAGCCCGACGCAGGTGTGTCCATCAAGTATGGTCTGACCTCATCCATCGTCGCAGACCTGACGGTCAACCCTGATTTCAGCCAGGTGGAGAGCGACGCGTTCCAGGTGACAGTCAACCAGCGCTACCCGAACTTCTTTTCGGAGAAGCGGCCGTTTTTCATGGAGGGTATGAACATCTTTACGATGGCCGGAGCAACTGGCGACAGCAACATGCTGAGCACCGTCCACACCCGACGAATTGTCGACCCTCTGTGGGGCCTGAAAATGACCGGAACGACGGGAAAGCTGACCTTCGGCACCCTGACCGCTTCAGACGAAGCTCCCGGGCGGGAGCTGGACGACGGCGAAATCAACCCGTTTCTAGGGGAGCGGCAGCTGTTTAATGTCGGCCGGGCCATGTACAGCCTGGGCAAAGGGCGTTACCTGGGCGGAATCGTCGCTGACACCGAACTCGGTGGAGAATACAACCGCGTCATCGGCTCGGACTTCTCCTACCGGTTCGCCGAGCATCAGGAGATTACGACCACCGTCCTCCGGTCGAGCAGCCTGCGGGAAGGGATGGACGGACCCGAGCAGGGCGTGGCTGCCCAGGCTACCTACGGCTATACCACCGATCGTATCAATATCTTTACCCAGGCCGAGCACTTCGACCCTGGTTTTGCCATGGACACCGCGTTCTACAATCGAACGGGTTTCACGAACGGCTGGATCTTCGGCGAATACGCCTTTTACCCGGACAAGAAGAAGCACTCCTGGCTGCGCCGGATCGCGCCAATGATCTGGAGCGTGCAAGGTCGAGACCGGGAACAGCGCGGGAATGAGCGTTTTACGCTCACCGGACTCAATTTTCGGTTTACTCGCCAGGGTTTTCTGCGCGTAGATTACTCGGACGGCCGCGAACCGTGGGTCGGAAAGGTCTTTAAGACCGGTGGAATCGGTGGCCACGGGCAAGTACAGCTCTTTCGCTGGTTGAATGCCGGTGGTTTCATGCGTTTCGGAGACGGCGTGTATTACGACGCGGTGAATCCTTTCCAAGGTAAGAAGAAACAGGTCAATGTCAACTTTACAGTTCAGCCCACGACGCGAATGACCCAGGAGCTTGGCGTCAACTACGTCGGTTTCCGTCGGTCTTCAACTGGAGAGGGGATCTACAGCGTCAAGTTGATCAACACCAAGAGTATTTACCAGTTCGACAGGCGGTTTAACGTCCGCGCAATCGTCCAGTACGACAGCTCCCAGCATCGGTTGCTGAGTGATTTCCTGGGCGCGTATGAACTGCGGCCGGGCACGGTTGCCTACCTGGGCTACGGGTCGTTGTACCACAAGCAGAGTTGGCGGAATGACCGCTGGTACCAGGGAGAAGGGGAATATCTGACAACCCGCCGCGGGTTCTTTTTCAAGGTGTCCTACCTGCACCGGTTCTAGAGATTGCGGATTTCGGAAAAGGAAAGACGTTATCCGCGAAGGACACAGCGCGGCATAGCCGCAACCAAAAGACAGCGGATTCCGAAGGAGCGTTGGTGGGGACGGCGAAACTCACGCGCTGAAAGACATCAGAACCGCAAGCGAAGCGCGCGGGCCCGAACACTTACCGGCTGAGTGTCCGTTCGTGTTCTTCGTGGATAACGTCTTTCCCGTTTCACCGCTCGCTTCGCCGGCGGCGCCCGGGCCGGGTGCATCTTTCGATGAAAACGGCGGACCAGAAGCCTTCCTCGTCGAGCAGGCAGACCAGGCTATGCGCGCACGTGGTCTGGATGTAATCGTGGCGGATCCCCCACGAGTTCAGCACGTCACGAAGAGCTTCGTTCCCCTCTTTAATTGACCCCACCAGGACGCGAATCGCCCCGTTTTGTCTCAAGAACGATGCATTTGGTTCGAGGTACGGCCAGGGTGAATAAAGATCGAAGTATCGTTGATCGTTGTTGAAGATCTCGGCCGCCTCAGACCGCATCGAAGAGAAGGTGTACCAGTTGTGGATGGCAGCGTCATAGGTGATACAGGCCCGGAAGAGGTAGGGGAACTTAGCCATGAACTTGATCGCCCCCCAGCCTCCCATCGACATCCCCTGGATTACCCGGTGCGGGCGGCCGGCGCGGGTCCGGTATGTTTCGTCAATATAAGGGATCAGTTCGTAGACCAGGTTCGTCTCAGCGGGCTTCGTCCCGTCCCAGCTGTCCGCCCACCAGCTGTTGGTGTAACCGTCGGGGAACACGATGATGTACCGGCCTGCCCTGCCCGTGGCGGCTGCGGCTTCGTATGCCGCAGGGACTCTTTGTATGTCCATCCCGGCGTACGAGCCGTTCAGCCCGTGGAGGTGGTAGACGACGGGGTACCGCTCGCTCCCTTCCTCATAGCCCGGAGGCAGGTAAATGCTGTAGTGCACTGGCACATGAGTGAAAGGGCCCTCGAACGAGGCCTGCAGCACTTGTCCCTGCAACTCCGCAGCCTGGCCGTTTGCCGGCGCCGACAGGATCACCAGCGGGAAAGCAAGGGCAAACAGTCGACCGATCAGCAGCTCCGGACGCCTTGTCATCGTGTATTCGCAATGCAGATCATACACCTGACAGTCGGAGTCGGCGACATCGCGGATCGCACGACCGCGAACTTCGGCCGGTGGTCCGAGGAACGGTAGTGGATGGGGTCGGTGCTGCTGGTTTGGCTCCCGGTGCGGTTGTCTGTGCTTATCTGCTGATGTAAACTCGATTAAAAGGCAATCTGCTAAACCCATCTCTTTGTTTGCCTCCTCCAGAACGCTTCGATCGAAAGGAGTTGTTTTATGTTTGATCGTAAGCTTCTGCTCGGACTAGGGTTGGCCATCTTATTGGCCATTACCCCGGTCGCCTTCGCGCAGTCCGGGCAGTCAGGAACCAGCAGTGATCCCGCCAGCCAACAGGGTACGGTCGGGAGCAGCCAGTCTCAGAGCTCGACAACCGGGCAGGACAGCCAGTCTCAAAGCTCGATGTCCGGGCAGGGCAACGTTGACTGGACCGACGCCCGTTACAGCGAGGACGAGGTCCGTTTGGTCCAGGAGGCGTTGAAAAACCGCGGCATGGACCCTGGACCAGTCGACGGCATAAAGGGGAAACAGACCAAAGAAGCGCTCAGGGAGTTCCAGAAACAGAACAACTTGACCGTCGTTGGGGACATTAACAACGATACGTTGCGCGCCCTTGGCGTGTGGGACGGGCCTTTGTCCGGCTCGCGGGCTACCGGCCAGGCCAGCACTGGAACGTCAACCGAAGGAAGTCAGACTTCCAGTTCCCAGTCAAGCAGCACGTCGGACACCGGGACGATAGACCCGTCGACCGGCCAGACCAGGTCAGAGGACAGCACGTCCAGCCAGCCCGGCACTGACACCACGACTGCTCCGGACACGACGCCGGCCCCGGACACCACGGCCACCCCGCCGGATACGACAACGGCTCCGGACTCCACGACGACACAGCCGGATACCACGGGGCAGCCGGGTCAGGACACCACCAGCACCCCGCCCGGAAGCGATTCCGCCGCTCCTGACTCCTCAACGACCCAGTCGGACACGACTGGACAGACCGGTCAGGACACCACCTCTCAGCCGAGCACCGGCTCCCAGAGCCAGGGCAGTCAGACCGGAATGGTCGGGCAGCCGGGTTCGTCCGCCGATCAGTCGTCCGGAGGCCATTCCGAGATTGTTTGGTCAGCCACGGAAGCTTTCCGGCAGTTTAGCCAGGCGCACGCCTCATCGAGCACCGTTCGAGATGCAAAGGCGATCGCGATCATCCCCACCGGGTCCAGCAGCATGGGAACCACCGGCAGCACGGGGAGCCAGAGCAGCATGGGCACCCAGGGCAGCACCGGTAGCACAGGCAGCATGGGCACTCAGGGCAGCACGAGCACCCAACAAGGCAGCATGGGAATGTCCGCGCAGTCGGGCAGGGGGTTGATTATCCGGAAAAACGCCGATGGAACCTGGAGTCGGACACCCGCTTTCATTCGGATGTCCGGGGGCAGCACCGAGTTGCAGACCTCAACATCCGGCGGTGACCTGGTTCTCGTCTTCAGCGACGAAAACTCGATCAACGCTCTGATGGACGGATCCCTGGACCTCGCGACGGAAGTGACAGTTCAGCCAGGACCGTCCGCTTCCATGGGTGCCACTGGATCCACCGGTACGACCGGATCGATGGGGACCATGGGCACGACTGATACCACCGGAACCACCGGGTCGACCGGAACGACAGGCAGCACCGGGACAACGGGCTCCATGGGGAGTACCGGGACCGCCGGAACTCAGGACACGACCGGAACCGCGACCCAGAGCGGTCGGGGTGTCGTGTATGCATACTCGCGCAGCGCCGGGTCTTACTCCGGAACGACTATTACCTCGGGAACCATTGCGATCGATGAGAGCTCCAACCAGAGCGCGTACGGACGACAGGTAAGCGCGCGCGACCTGCTGAGCAGCGACTCGTCACAGTCGCAGGTGCAGGCAAGCAGCACGCTGCAGCCGTTCGTCGACGCCGTCACCTCGCAGGCTCCTGCTCGCGCCGAATAGTCCGGCAAAAGCAGGCACTCGGAACGGCCGGGTGCCTGCTTTCTTCCTCCTCAGTGCTGTCGACCCCAGGGACATCAAGGACGGGAAAGGCAGCTGCCTGTTCCTTTGTCCTTGCCGTCCTTGCTGTGCCTGGGGTCCGTGGGGTCGGCGACTCTTCCCCGCCTGCAGCTACCACTTCCCACAAAGGTGAACGACGATCCCCATTTCGTGGAACATGGCCGCCTTGGCAGCCAACGCCCGATTTGCGGATTCGTATGAATCGGCGTAAGCGACGTTGATGTGGTTCGCCTTATGCCTGCCCATCATTTGGTCGCGGCTCACACCATAGAGAACGGCGTGCATGATTGGCCACTGCGGGGTGGTGAGTTGCCACCGTCGCTGGGTTTCTGCATCGGGAAGCCGAACAGCTTTCCCACGCCCGATGTCCGCATGCAGCTTCCCGGCGTCGACATAGACGCGGCTCCAGACAATGTCGCCCGGTTTGCTGACCCCTTTGAGCGTGCCGCCACCCATGCGGAAGTACATTCCCGGCTGGCGTTCGCTGGTAGCCCCCCGATATCCGCCCTCGAAATGTGAGGCGGGCACCGCCCCAGAGATCAGGAACACCCAGACGAATGCGTCGATTCCTTCACCCTTGTACCACTCTCCCCAGCGGACGTCGTGGAGTGTCGTCGATGGGTCCAGGCCCATCGCGCGCCATACACGGTTAGTCACTAGAGCATCGACCCCGGCGCCCTCGTCTACCTCGTTGAAGTGTGGCAGAGCGAGACCGGCATACAGCTCGTTTCCCTGGCGGTCGAACACCGGCGGCCGCTCGGGGTTATTCAGCAAACCTTCGGCGAGGTCGGACGCGGGGGCCAGGTCCTTGAGCCCCTGCTGGTACTGAATCCCGATCGCGTCACAGCCAAAATCATTGGCGATGCGAACGGCCGCAATGTACATCTTGCACTGGCCTAAAACCTGCTCGTCGGTCAGGTCCATGGTGGGATCCGGTCCGGTCACGAATCTCATGCCCTTGGCGTCCAGCCAGCCGCGAACGCGCTGCGCTTCCTGGTCAGTGACCGTCCTCATTTCGGCAAACAGGGCGGACTGGCTCAGCCGTTCCTTGAAAATACCGGGCGGGTTGAGCAGCTCATCTTCGATGATGCCGTTGTACATCCCCATGCATCCCTCGTCGAAGATGCCCAGGATTGCCTTCTCGTGACGCAATTGCCGCGCGAGAGCCGCGCCCAGTTGGGCCTCCAAGGGGGGAAGGGAAGAGACGACCAAATCGCGAACATGACTGTCATCGTGACGGATGCTTCCCTCGCGAATCCAGGCGCGGATCCCTTCCTTGAAATACGCGTCGTCGAAATTCTCGCTCCAGATCGTGCTGTAGGGGACTCCCGCCTTGGTGAGACATCCATTGATGTTCAACATTCCGACCAGACCGGGCCACTGACCGGACCAGTTCGCCGCCGTCAGAATCGGTCCCCGGTGGCTGCGAAGTCCCGCCAGGACATGATGGCTGTATTGCCAGACTGCTTCGGCAACAATCAGTTTCGCCGAGGGATCGATAGTGCGGAAGACGTCCATGCCCATCCGCTGGGAGCGAATGAACCCGTGCCCCAGTTCCGGGTTGCAAGGGTGCGCACGCCTGATCCGGTACCCTTCGGCCTCAAAGGCTGCCCCCAGTTTTGCCTCCATCTGTTGCTGCGCCGGCCAGCAGTCTTTGTTGGCAGACTCTCTCAGGTCGCCGCTTGCAACCAACAGGATTTCCTTTGACGCGACCTGTTCCGGACTCTGAATCTTTGGGATTTCGTACTCAGGCATTGCTTTCTCCCAGCTAGTGTTTCGAGCAAGTATGTTTGGTTAGCCGACCAGGGCGGTGAAGCGGCGATAAGCTTCATCCCAGTCTTGATCCCCGGTTGGCTGGAAATACTCTTGTTTAACAGACCCGGCGATCGCCTTTCGCCCCGACTCCAGATCGGGGAGTTCGCCCAGAGCGATCGCCTGCACCATCAGGTTGCCGAGCGCGGTCGCTTCCACCGGGCCCGTGATGACCGGTCGCCCGCACGCCTCGGCGGTAAAACGGCAGAGCAGGCGATTGCGGCACCCCCCTCCGACCACCCGAACACTGTCGATCGGTTTGCCGGTCAGCTGCGCGAGCGTTTGAAGAACAAGGCGATACTTGAGCGCGAGACTCTCGAGGCAGCATCGGACGACTTCTCCCGGCGTAGCCGGTTCCTTTTGCCCGGTCCGACGACAGAAGGACCGGATCGCTTCCGGCATGTCAGACGGGTTCAGGAAATCAGGGGCGTCCGGATCCACAAGGCTGCCGAAGGGCGGTGCCTCCTCAGCCATCCTGGCCAGTTCGTCCCAGCTGAAGTCCTGTCCGTCCCGCTGCCAACGGTGGCGGCTCTCCTGGACAAGCCAGAGCCCGGCGATGTTCTTAAGCAGCCTTATGGTCCCGTATACCCCGCCTTCATTGGTGACATTGAAGCCGCGCGTGCGCTCGTTGATGACGGGCTCCCTGACCTCCATGCCCATCAGACTCCACGTCCCGCTGCTGATGTAGACACTCTTTTCGTCCAGCCCCGGGATGGCGGCGACCGCGCTGGCGGTGTCATGGCTGCCCGTAGCCACCACTGGCACCGAGCCGGTGATGCCACAGTCGTCGGCCACTGATCCGAGCAAGGGGCCAAGCACGGTGCCCGGCCGGATGAGATCAGGCAGGATTGGACCCGGGAGACCTATCTCTTCGAGCATTTTCGATGCCCACTGCCGCTTGGACGCGCAAAGCATCTGGCTGGTGGTGGCGATCGTGTACTCCCCTGCCTGAACTCCGGTCAGCCAGTAGTGGAAAAGGTCGGGCATGAACAGAAGCCTTCGCGCGACGGCCAGCTGCGGATCGCAGCGGAGCACCATCGCGTACAGCTGAAAGATGGAGTTGAACTGCATGAACTGGATGCCGGTTTCTGCGAAGACCTGGTCGGCGGGTATCTTCTGGAAGAGTCTCTCCATCATCCCATCGGTCTGGGAGTCGCGATAGCAGTACGGGTTGCCGAGGAGCCGGCCGGCGTTGTCCAGCAGTCCAAAATCGACCCCCCATGTATCGACCCCGATGGAGGCGGGCGGCGCTTTGTACTCCGCCGCATATCGTGCCAGACCGGTCTTGATCTCTCCCCAGAGGCGAAGAATATCCCAGTGCTTGTGGCCCATGACTGTTACCGGTCCGTTGTCGAAGCGGTGCACTTCGTTGAGGTGGAAGCGGGAGCCGTCCCATCCGCCGAGCAGGACGCGGCCATTCGAGGCTCCAAGATCAACAGCCAGGAAGTTCTTCATTCGACCTCCGGATACGGGCGTGATCGAACGAAGCCACACGCACGGCAGCGAGCGGCTCCGTTCGGTGCTTGCCACTAGCGTGTTAACGTTAACGCAGACTCAGGCGAGTTTCAAGACTTTCATGACTTCGTCGGTGACCATTTTGACCAGGGCATCGACTTCGGCGCTCGAATCACTGGCGCCCGAGCACCCGCAGGAGCCGGGACATGCGGTGATTCCGCCCGGATCCTCCGGTGCATCGCACAATTGGCATTCTTGCAGGTCGAACCGGGCGTCGGGTAGTCCCAGCCTCTTCTTGACAGTCAGCAACTGTTTGGCCTTGTCGGCCGGGATACGGGTGATCGGGGCGCCGAGCTGGGCGGCGAGCATCAGCGTGCGGCAGTAAGTGTCGACAATCTCCTGGTACCACTCCGCGTGGGTCACCGTATCGGCCCAGCAGACCACGCCGTGATTCCCGAGGAGAATGGTATTGTGCGTCTTGACGTAGGGCAGCACCGTCTCCGCGAACTGCTGCGTTCCCGGCGTGTCGTACTCGGTGTACGCTACCTGCCCGACAAATACCTCGTGTTCCGGAATCACGCAGGTTGGGGGAACTTTGCCCACCAGCGCATATGCGGTTGCGTGCGGCGGATGGGCATGAATGACCGCCTTTGCCTCCGGCACAGCCTTGTAGATCTCCAGATGAAGGAAAACTTCGCTGGTGCGTTTCTGCGTGCCTTCGATCTGGTTGCCCTCGAGGTCGACCATGCAGAGGTCGTCTTCGGTCACATCCGCCTTGCTGAGCAACGTCGGTGTGCAGATGACCATGCCAGGGGCTATCCGATACGAGATGTTCCCGCCGTTTCCGTCGACGTATTGACGGTCCCAGAGTTTCCGGGCGTTCCGGATGATCTCTTTCTTGATCTCGTGAGCCTCCGCGGAATTGAAAACCCTCGTCGCTTCAGGCGATGCAGAGGGGACCGAGGCTGAGGCAGGGGATGCAGCCGGACAACTGGATGCGCCGGCGGCCCGGCAGATGCGCAACTGCTTAGCCTGGACAACGTCCTTAGCCGAAGGCGTCAGGATCGTTCCGGCCGAGATCTCAACTTCGGTCGCGGCTTTCAAATTGTCCAGGTCCCTCGCGGTCAGGACCTTTATGCCCGTCAAACTGACTTTGCTCATATGAAGACTCTCGAATTAAGACTTCCTGCTACTTCTTGGATGAAATCCCCAGCTTTCGAAAACTTACCCGATCCACGATCAGGCTGCAGTAAGCGTCGACCGGAGCCCGCCCCGGCCAGTAAGGATTTGCACCCTCCCGCCCTTCGACGAAGCCGATGATTTCACCTTCCCCGGGATTCAGATGATCTGCGACGATCAACTGCTTCCCACCCCCCGGTTTGCCTCCGGGATCGAGGCTCGCGGCCGTGATTGGCTCAACGATCAGAAACCGCGTACCGACCAGTCTGGGATCCGCCAGGCTGAGGACCACTTTGCCTCGTACCACCCCCAGTCGCATCTACTGTTCCCTCGAAATCTTATCGATCAGTCCGACCACGACCAGCCGGCTTGGCGTCGTGTTGTCGTTCAGGATTTGCCGTGCCAGATCCCCGTCGGTGCTTACGAGCACTTCTGACCCGTAGCCGGCACCCATCTGATCGAGCACGATTTGTGGCTCCCCGACCGACTGTCCGTCCGGCTCGAGGCGGCGGCAGAGCAGCATTGAGCAGCTCTTGAAGCTCGGATGCCGGACGGTCGAGGTGATGTATCCTTCGATTCGCGCAACAAACATCTTGATTCTCAAACGATCCGCAAGGATCCGATAACCGCTATCTGCCGTTGCCGCGTGAACGTGAGCGGCGTTGTGACTCCCTCGCCGGTTGGCGTTGCTATGCTGTAGCTCAGGAATCCGGGACCGCCCAGACCCAGGCTGGCCGAACAGGGCCCGTTTTGGACGAACAGTGTGGTGTTCAGGGCCTGAGCCATCTTCGTGACATTGTGTGTGTTATTCGAGTGGATGATGGCTGTATGGCGATACCCGTGCTCCGCGCGAACTGCCGCCGCAATTGCTTCGTCGATGTCCCGGACACGAACCACCGGCAGGAATGGCATCATCTGCTCTTCCTGAACAAATGCGTGTTCTTCCGAGGTTTCGCCGAAGAGAAGCTCGACGTTGGACGGCACGGCAAGCCCGATTGCCTGTCCAAGTACCTGGGGGTCCTTCCCGATCAGGTCTCGTTTGAGGTGCGCGCGCCCGCACCCTTTGCCGTTGCCGCCCCGGAAGGTGAAAGCCGCCTGGGTCAGCTTCTCAATCTGCTCGCCGGTGAGCTGGAGGGCCCCCGCCCGCTTGAGAGCTGCGATGAACTTGTCCGCGACCTCGTTGACGACGAAAACTTCTTTCTCGCCGATGCACAGGAGGTTGTTGTCGAAAGCGGCGCCGGCAATGATGTCCGCTGCCGCTTTTTCGAGGTTCGCCGTTTCGTCGACAACCACCGGCGGATTCCCGGGACCCGCCGCGATCACCCGTTTGCCGGCTTTCATGGCCGCCTTGACCACCATCGGACCTCCGGTCACGCACAGAAGGGCAATACCGGGGTGGTTGAAGATCTCTTCTGCGGTTTGGATCGTCGGGTCCCTGACGGTGCAAACGGCATTGGACAGGCCGGTCTTCTCCTCGATCGCCCGATTGAAAAGCTGAATGGCGTGCGCAGCCACTTTTGCGGCTGCCGGGTGAGGGCTGAAGACCGCCGAGTTCCCGGCGGCCAGCACGTTGATCGCATTGCCCGCCATGGTGGGCACCGAATGCGTCGCCGGCAGAACCATGCCGATGACGCCGAACGGGGCGTATTCCAGGATCGACATGCCAGTCGAATCTCCCCGGGCCTCGGTCCGCAGCGCCTCGACGCCGAGAACGCGACGCATGATCTTCAGCTTGTCCACCTTGTGGTCGAGCCGGCCGATCCCTGTTTCGTCGAGCTCCATCTGAGCGAGCTCTTGAGCCCGCTCCTCGCACAACGTCCGGATGACCTCGACGACCTTTCCCCTTTCTTCCAGGCTCATGCGCGCGAGCTTGGTTTGCGCCTGGGTGGCGGCACTGACCGCTTCATCAACCGTGGCGAAAACGCCGCGATCGCCTGAACTGCCTGGTGCGCGTGTCGCAGGCGCCGGGCCGGCGTGGCTGCCCGCCTGAGACTGCAGACGTTCGAGGACCTCCCGCACAATTGCGGAAACAAGTTCCTCGCGAGGGACTCGAGAGCGAGAAGAGGTTTCAAGGTTTTGCAAGGCGTTTACCTCCCACCTCGACGGAATCGACGATCCCGACGATGACCGTGTCGGTCGGCGAATCGCGCGTGATGTCAGTCAGCCGGGCGGAGCTCCCCTGGGTGAACATCACCAGCTCGCCGATCCCCGCACCGACGCTGTCGACCGCAACCACCGAGCTCCCGGAGACGATCAGCTCGGCGTCCCGTGAGATATACGGCTGAATCAGCAGGAGCTTCATCCCCTGGAACTTCGGATTCTTCTGCGTGGACACAACCGTCCCGATGACTTTTGCCAGAAACATAAGAGCCTCTATTCGGGCACGATCGCGTTGACGTCTTCGTGCGGCCTTGCGATCACATGGACGCTGACCACCTCGCCGATTGCCCGGGCCGCTGCAGCACCCGCATCAACGCCGGCTTTGACCGCAGCGACGTCACCCGCGATAAACGCGGTACACAAGCCGCTTCCGATCTTTTTCCAGCCTTTGAATTCGACGTTCGCCGCTTTGAGCATCGCGTCTGTCGCCTGGACCAGGGCCACAAGGCCTCTGGTCTCGATCATTCCTATTGCCTTCTGAACTTGCGTCGCCATTTGTTTCTCCTTGACTACTGCGCACTGCCCGCTGCCCGTTGCCCGCTGTCAGTTGGCAGTAGCCTTTAGCAACTCGCCCGCGGAACGGGCCACAATCCACTCTTCATCCGCCGGAACGACCAGAATCCGGACGCGGGACGCGGAGGACGCCAGGTCCCTTTCTCCTTCGCCCGTTCGGTTCTTCTCCTCATCCAAAGCAATCCCAAAACTGTCCAGGTCTCGACACACGGCCGAGCGGATCTCTGGGCTGTTCTCCCCGATGCCACCTGAAAATGACAGGACGTCGAGCCCGCCGAGTCTGACGAGAAACGCCCCCAGGTAATGGCGAATGGCGTGGACAAAGAGGTCCAGCGCCAACCGTGCTCTCGGGTTCTGATCGGCCGCCAGCAGATCGCGCACGTCTCCGCTGATCCCGCTGATCCCTCTGAGCCCCGATTCCCGACACAGCGTGTCGGCCACCTCGTCGATCCCCACGCCTGTCTGCTTCATCACGTACAGAAGCGAAAAGGCATCCAGGTCCCCTACGCGATTGTTGTGAGGCAGCCCAGACTGCGGCGACATCCCGAAACTCGAGTCAATTCCGACGCCGTCCCTGATCGCCGCCAGGCTGGAGCTCCCACCAAGGTGGCACGAGATCTGACGGACGCCGGACCGCCCGAGCAGGCTGTTTGCCCTCTCTGCGGCGTACCGATGGCTGGCTCCGTGAAACCCGTAGCGCTGTACGCCGAGTTTTTCCTTCCACTCATAGGGAACCGCGTACGTTCGCACCGCCTCCGGCATGTCGAAAAACGCGGTCTCAAAAAGGGCCACCATCGGAACGCAAGGCAGCAGGTCCCGAAACGCGCGCATGGCCTGTATGTATGGAGGGTTGTGAGCCGCGGCTAGAAATGAATACTGCTCCATCGCGTGGAGCAACTCGTCGTCAACCAGTTGCAGGCCACCGGAGGGACCCGCGTGCACGGCCTTGAAGCCGACCGCGTCCAGATCCTCGAGCCGCTCGAGCGCCTTGCCTGGACCAATCATGTCGGTCATGCAGGCCTGGATTGCGGAGGAGTGATCGGGGAGGCCGCCGGGCTGTCCGATCCGCTCCGCCTTTCCCTGGGCCAGCAACGCCCTGTCTTCCAGCCGGTAGAGGCGGTACTTGAAGGACGTGCTCCCAATATTGGCGACGAGGACTTTCACGTTTCGGTCCCTATTTAAGGAAGGCCTCTATCAGGCCGTCATGGGGGCGGGGAATCACGTTGGCCCCAACCAGCTCACCAACCGCCTTTGCCGCTTCTGCGCCCGCATCGACCGCCGCCCGAACGCTTCCGACGTCCCCTCGGACAATCGTGGTCACGAGGCCCGCGCCGATCTGGATGGTCTTGACCAGTTCCACATTGGCGGCTTTGCACATCGCGTCGGTCGCCTCAACCATCCCCACCAGTCCTCTGGTCTCAATGAAGCCAATGGCTTGACTCATACCTCGAAATCCTTTCTGTGCTGCTAGACCTTGTTCTTGCCGGCGTTCTGTACGGCCGGTTTTCGCCTGAGAAAAACCTCCAGATCCTCATGCGGACGGGGGATGACCTGGATGCTCACAACTTCACCCAGTCTCCTGGCCGCTTCTGCGCCGGAATCCACTGCTGCCTTGACGGCCGCGACATCGCCTTCCACAAAAGCCGTCACCAGGCCGGAGCCGACCGGCTCCCAACCCGCGAAAGTGACGTTGGCCGACTTCAGCATCGCGTCGACTGCAGCCATCAAAGGCGAAAGCCCCCTGGTCTCAATCATTCCTAAAGCCTGGTTCATGCTTCTCTCTCCCTGCCGTGTGGCGTTACTTGAGCAACTGGACATCGCGGGTGAAACGCAAGCCGCAAGCGTTCGCTTCGTCGGTGTCCATGTGGACTTCCAATTTGTACGAGGGATCCACCCGGACGTGGACCCGGGTGAAGGTCACTCCAGCGTCGCCTCCCACCCGTAATTTCATCACGTCGTGATGCTTGACCCCGTAAGAGCCGGCGTCTGCCGTATTCATGTGGACATGCATGGCCGCGCGGATGACCCCTTGTTTCAACTGCAGAACCCCTTTTGGTCCCATGACCAGCGCGCCAGGCGTCCCGTCTATGTCGCCCGAAAGACGAATCGGAATGTCGTCAATCCCTAGAGTCACCGCGTCCGTGAAGGCCAGCTCGATCTGGGTCTGCTTGCGGCACGGCCCAAGAATTCGCAGGTTGGAAATCAGCCGGCTGCGCGGGCCGATCAGTGTGACCGTCTCCTGGGCGGCGAAGTGGCCATCCTGGAAAAGCGGTCGCATGGGAGTCAGGGTATAGCCTGGTCCGAACAGAACTTCGACATCCGGCTGGCTGAGATGCGTGTGCCGCGCCGAGACGTTGACGACGAGCGAAGACGGGGCAGCCTTCGTGCAGGTTGCACACGCGTGCCCGAAGCGTTTGGAAACGGCCTCGCGAACGATGGCTTCTACGGCCGATCGATCCAATCGTGCGCCCATACGTGCCGAATCTCGCTCGATTCATGAATAAAGTCAAGCAAAAACCTCCAAAAAGATTCAAATTCCGTCAAAGCCGTGCTATTCTCGGCTCCATGAAAGCTGCGGAGCGGCAGTTGAAGATCCAGGAGCTGTTTGGCGGGCAGGAGTTCGTGGACGTCGACACACTGTGCCGGATTCTGGACGCATCGGAATCGACGGTGCGCCGTGATCTGGCCGAGCTCGAGAAGGACGGGATGCTGCGCCGGGTGCATGGCGGCGCCCTGTCGCTTCAGGTCAAGGACGAGCTGCTTGATTTTGCCTGGCAGAGCAGGCGCTGCCCGGACGAGAAGCGCCGCATCGGTAAGCTCGCCGCCTCATTGCTCGAAGACGAACGAACCGTGATTCTCGACGGCGGGTCGACGGTTGCCGAGGTGGCCCGCAATCTGATGGGCCGCCCTCTTCACGTCGTCACGAACTCGATCCCGATCGCCCAGATCCTGCAGGACTCGCGCAGCCTGGAACTCACCCTGACAGGCGGTTTTGTCTATCCTCGATTGGGAGTGCTGCTTGGCCCGTTTTGCGAGCAGATGCTGGAAACCGTTTCAGCGGACATCCTGGTCATGGGGACCGGCGGGATCGTGGAGAGTGGTTTCAGCAACAACAACACGTTGATTGTCGGCTCGGAACGGAAGATGATCGAGGCGTCGCGCCGCGTCATCATCGTTGCCGATCACACCAAATTCGGACGAAGCGCGCTGGTGCCATTGGCCCCGTTGGAAAAGGCCCACGTGGTGGTTACCGATTCGGAAGTTGAGCAGTCGCAGGTCGACATGCTCCGGGCACGCGGGGTGGAGGTGATCCTGGCGTGATTGACACGGACCGACACGGACTGCCACGGACGGATTGGCTGGACGTGGTCCGTGTTCGTCGGTATTGGTCCGTGTTCGTCCGTGTCAAATGTAGTCCTGGAACAGCTCCGGTCTCGGGGCGGGGATGACCGCGTTCGCGACCAGGATGCCTTCCCCGGCGGCGATTCGAGACCCGGCGTCGACGGCGGCCCGCACGCTCGCCACGTCGCCCGTCAACTGAACAAACCCTTTACCGCCCAGCGCCATTGCCAGGTGGATTCTCAGAAGCACGACGTTTGCGCTCTTTGCAGCGGCGTCGGCCACATCGATGATGCTGGCGGCCGAAAACGTCTCGATCACGCCGAGAGCCCCGGCTTTTCCGGGCTCCAGGCTGACGTTCCCCCCGACTGCCGGGAAGACCGCCGGATGGACCTTCGAAAGTACCCTTCTCTCGATCACGAACTGTTCATTGGAATTGCCGGCCGTGTCGACAGCTGCCGTAACGGAAGCCACGTCCCCTGCAATGACGATCAGGTATTTGCCCGAGCATATGGTCCGGGCAACGAGCAATTCCACGGCCGCGGCTTTCAGCATCGCGTCCTGAACCAGGTAGCCTGCGGCCACACTGCTCAGTTCAACGATCCCGATTGAATCCAGTTGCGCCATCTTGGTTATCCTCGATACGTTCAGACCGCCTCGATCACGATCGATTTCTCGACCGCCCGGACGACACCCGTTATGCTTGCGTGAATTGGAGCGCCGAGCTTTCCTTCGGCCGGTTGGGCGACGAGGTCGCCGGGCCGAACCCGTTCGCCCGGCTTGACTACCGGCACGCACGGGTCGCCAACATGTTGACGCAGCGGCAATTCAACGCGTTTGGGGTTCACAGCCACCGGCTCGAGTCGCGCGCTTCTTTTGTATGGTGCCAGCCCGAGGCGGTGCATCAGCCTCGAAGTCGGAATGCGCCTGGCGTCGGCCAGGGGGTGCCGGACCGCGGGCAAGTCTTTCGGGAGGGGAACTTTTTGTTCCCGCAAGACCGTCTTGTAGTGCACGCATACCCGCTTGGGGTCCAGAATATCCGGGCAGGAAAACAGCGTGCACAGGTTGCATTCGCAGCAGAAGGCGACGTCGGTCGAGATCGGCCCCTGTTCCAGGCCCATTCCGATCCAGCGCATTGCTTCATGCGGCTTGATCGGATGACCCAGGAGGTAGCGTGGGCACAGCTCCGTACAGAAAGTACACTGGTCGCACGTGCTGCGCGCCCGCCTCTGGACCGCCTTCCAGTCCAACTTGTAGTGATTGATCAGCGAATGATCCCGCGGGAGTACGATCAGCCCGGCGGTTGTCTTGGTTACCGGTTCGTCCAGATTCTCGGACAGGCGGGCCATCATCGCGCCGCCCACCAGTACGCTGATCTCGCGGTCGGTTGAACCGCCGGCGGCGGCAATCGCGTCCCGGAAGGCTGTGCCAACCGGCACTTTCAGCGTCACGGGATGCGCGACCGCTCCTGCGACAGTCAGAAACTTGTCCGTAACAGGGCGCTCGCCGCCGAGATTGTAGAGGGTCTCGACGTTATTGACGACGACTCCCAAATGGATTGGCAGGCCGCCCGGGGGAATGACTTCGCCGGTCACGTCATAGACCAGGACGAATTCGTCGCCGGAGGGATAGCTGTCCGAAAGCGGGGCAAGCTCGGTTGCCTTTGGAAGGTTGGGGCGAAGCGTTTGGAGCAGATCACCATACTTCTCCTTGATCCCAACGACAGCGCGTTTGGCGCCGACCTGCTCCATGGCTATCCGCAGGCCCTTCCAGACCTGTTCATGGTGGTGGAGGAGGAGTTCCTTGTCTTTCTGGAGAAGGGGCTCGCACTCGGCTGCGTTTATGATCACCGTGTGTGCCCGGGCGCGCAGTTTAACCGCGAGCGGGAAACCGGCGCCGCCTGCACCGACGATACCCAAGTCTTCGATTCTATTGTTCATCCCGTTGTCAAACCGGAGAATATACCTCCCCCGTCGAACCGCCACAATCCAATTCGGCCACCGCGCGGTCGTTCTCAGGTGAAACTGTGGAGGTTATGGATGTAACATAGGCCCGAATGAGACGAACCGCCTGCCTGTTCATGCTTTTGGCTTTCCTCTGTTGCCCGGTGCTCCAGGCGGACATCCTTAAGATCATTCTGGAGGGGCCGATCGACCCCGTGACGGCAGACTTCGTCGCGGACGCGGTTGAAAAGGCCCGCGAGCAAAAATCCGACTTTCTTCTTGTCGCGTTGTCGACTCCGGGTGGCCTAAGCACCTCAATGCAGCAGATCATTCAAGTATTTCTGAATTCCCAGGTGCCGATCGTCTGCTACGTCACACCGAAGGGCACGCATGCAGCCTCCGCCGGGTTCTTCATTTTGCTGTCTGCCGATGTCGCCGCCATGTCGCCGGGTACGAATACCGGTGCGGCGCATCCCGTGTTCCCCTTCGGAATGGAGAACAAAGTGATGCTGGAAAAGGTTCGCAATGATGCGCTTGCGAATCTTCGCAGCATCGTGAAGGAGCGGAAGCGAAACTACGAGATGGCCGAGAAGGCGGTGCTCGAGAGCAAGTCCTTTACGGCCCAGGAGGCGCTCGACGGAGGGCTGATCGATTTGATCGCCCAGGACGAAAAGGACCTCCTCCAGCTGTTGCACGGGCGCGAGGTCGCGCGTTTCGACGGAAAGAAGCAAAAACTCGAAACCACCGGCAAGTCCGTGGACCTGATGGAGCCGACGCTGCGCCAGCGGATACTCGGGACAGTAGCGAATCCGGACATGGCGTTGATCCTCGGGCTGATCGGTCTGCTCGGCCTGTATATTGAGTTTACCCACCCGGGACTCATTGTGCCCGGGGTCGTCGGCGCCGTGTGTTTGATTCTGTCACTGCTTGGATTCTCGCTTTTGCCAATCAGTGCCGTCGGAGTGATATTGATCCTTCTTTCTTTCGGACTCTTCGTCGCCGAGGTCAAGGTCCAAGGGTTTGGAATCCTCGGGATCGGAGGTGCGGTCTCGATGCTGCTTGGCATAATGCTTCTAATCGACTCGCCCGATCCGGGCATCAGAATCGGATTCCGCCTGGCCCTGGCGGTAGCCGCCGGATTCTCTCTGATCTTCATCCTTCTTTTCCGCCTGGCGATAACCGCCCTGCGGCACCGGGTCACCACCGGGAAGGCGGGGATGATCGGAATGGTCGGTGAGGCCCACGGCTCCGTCGGTCCTGATGGTGGTAAGGTGTTCATTAATGGTGAATGGTGGAGAGCCGTATCAAGTGCCTCAATCCCGGACAAGAGTAAGATCCGGGTGCTCGCGACACGGGATTTGACACTAATCGTTGAACCCTTATCCGGGAGCGAATTCGACCTGGGGTCGATGGAGAATCGGGATAAAAACTGACCTGAATACAGAGTGCGGAATGCGGAACATACCGAATGTGGAATGCGGAATAAAAAGCCGGTGAATACGGTTGTCCGAACCCTTTCTCGTCCTTATATTCCGCATTCCGCATTCAGCTAATTCGTTACTCTCAAGAGGAGGAAAATCATGTTCACTCCCTGGCTCATTGTTATCGGCATCCTTGTCCTCTACGCGCTCTCGGTCGTCAACATCCTGCGCGAGTACGAAAGAGCCGTCATCTTTCGTCTTGGCCGCCTTATGCCGGACGCAAAAGGACCGGGGCTCATCCTGGTCTTCTGGCCGCTTGACCGCCTCGAAAGGGTGAGCTTGCGGACCGTGACCATGGACGTGCCCGCGCAGGACGTCATTACGCGCGACAACGTGTCGGTCAAGGTCAACGCCATTGTTTACTTCCGGGTAGTAGACTCAAACCGGGCGATCGTCACCGTCGAGAATTACCTGTACGCCACGTCTCAGCTGGCCCAGACCACGCTTCGCTCGGTGTTGGGCGAAGTCGACCTCGATGACCTCCTGAGCAAAAGGGAATCACTCAACATTCGACTTCAGGAAATCCTGGACCAACAGACGGACGTTTGGGGTATAAAAGTCTCGGTGGTAGAAGTCAAGACGGTCGACCTGCCGGTCGAGATGCAGCGGGCGATGGCGAAGCAGGCGGAGGCCGAAAGAGAAAAGAGAGCGAAGATCATCCATGCGGAGGGTGAGTACCAGGCTTCCGAGCGTCTGTTACAGGCGGCGCGCACGCTCTCGAAGGACCCGGCGGCTCTCCAGCTTCGCTACCTATCGACGCTGACCGAGATTGGCTCGGAGCAGAACTCGACCATTATCTTCCCGGTGCCGATTGACATGCTCGCTCCGTTTATCAGGCGGGCCACTATTGAGTCGGAGAAACTGTGAGAGAGAAGCTTTCAACGCGAG
The DNA here is from genome assembly GCA_964421755.1 of uncultured Acidobacteriota bacterium. GTDB lineage: Bacteria > Acidobacteriota > UBA6911 > RPQK01 > RPQK01 > CAVUUN01. The sequence continues at coordinate 9,142 of CAYQYP010000592.1, read as the reverse complement.
AGTCTTTGGCGGTGTACGGGATCTTGGTCGCGTTCACCCTGGCGGTATTTCTCTTCGGTCTGCATATCGGCATGAATCAGGCCGGCAAGGCATCCGATTTAGGCGAACCTGCGTCCGAGGAGGCGTCGCCGGTGGCCAAGTCCAGTCCCAAAGTGGATTTTTTTGAGCAAGTGAACCAGCCGAGACCGACGCGACCGACAGTCGAGCCGAAGTCCTCGACTGAGATAGCTACTGACGGCCAATCTACCGCGGCCAAACGACCGGACGTTCTCATTGCCAGTGGCACAGCGCCTGCTCAACCGGCCTTCCCGGCGCCGAAGGCTGGCGGAGAAACGTCGAAGCCGCCGGCCGTTCAGGCGGCGGATGCCTCAAAACCGGCTCCGCCCGTTGTTCCGATGTCGAAAACCACAGCGCCGAGCCGCGTCTCGCAGCCGCCCCTGACGCGGGACGTGCCGCGTTCCGCACCGGTTGTATTGGGGGAGGTTTTCACCATCCAGATCGGCGCGGTCAATTCCGAACAGGAGGCCAGGCAGTTGATCGTGCGGCTGCAAGACAGAGGCTACACCGGGATTCTGGACCGGCCTGCGGGGACCGATCGCTTTTATAGGGTGCGTGTCGGTTCTTACCCTGATCGTACGTCGGCGGGTCGAGCAGAACGCCTTCTTAAAGAGGAGGGGTTCCCGACGTACGTCAAAAAAATTCAGACGGGTGGTCCAGCCAGGTGACGGAAAGAAGCCGGGCGTCCCTGATCCTGCCGGTCGTTTCCGGTGTAGCCATTTGGCTGTCCTTCCCGGACGTGTCCCTGGTGTTTCTCGCTTGGGTCGGACTGATTCCTTACCTGTGGTTCCTTGTCCGGAAGCCCTCCTGGCCCAAGACCATTCTGGGGCATCTCCTTTTCGCGCTCCCCTATTTCGGGGGGGTGCTGTACTGGATTCCCCGGGTGATGGTGGTCCACGGCGGCTTTAGCTGGCCGCTCGCAGTGCTGCTGTTCGGGGTGCTGTTGATTGCCCTGGCCGTCTTTCTATTCCCCTTTACATTGCTGGTCCGTCTGGTCGCGGGTCGGTCGGCGGGGCAGGCGCTCATATGTGCGCCGGGCTTCTGGCTATTAACCGAGGTCCTTCGCAACTACTTCGCCGTCAACGGCTTCCCGTGGGGCCTGATCGGGTACTCGCAGTATCCCTACCTGTGGCTAATCCAGGTGGCTGATCTGGGAGGGGTCTACCTCGTTTCGTACATCGTGGTGTTGGGAAACGCCGCGCTGCTTGCGGGTCTAAAGTTTCGACGATGGCGTTACCTGGCGATTGCGGCCACGGTCCTTGTCGTGGCAAACCTGTACGGGGTTTACAGGGCGTATTTTTGGCGGCCGGCCAGGCTGCATGACATGCAGGTGGCACTCGTCCAGGCGGACGTGGCTCTCGCCGAGGACACCGATCATTACGCGACGAAGTATTTCGAGGCCATGCCCGGTTACTATCGTCGCGCTGCCGCAGCAGGCGCGGACCTCGTCGTGTTCCCGGAGGCCCAGAATCCTTATCTTTATCCCCGGGATTTTTACTACCGAACGTTTCTTGAACGAATGGTCGCGTCGGATCCCGCTTACCTGATATTCAACAGTTCGTTCGAGGAGTCCAAGGGACGCTATTTCAACAGCGCTTTCTTGCTCGGCAAGGAAGGGAAGGCGGTCTTCCGGTACGACAAGGTCCACCTCGTCCCCTTTGGCGAGTATGTCCCGGCCGCCGGCTGGCTGGACTTCTTTGAGCCCCTGGTACGCGAGGTGAGCGCGTTCACGCCCGGCGCTGGTTTCAAAGTCGCGCGCGTGGGAGATGTCCCGGTCGGGACGATGATCTGCTATGAAGGGATCTTCCCCGAGATTGCACGGGAGTTTCAGCGGCAAGGCGCCCAACTCCTGGTCATAATTACCAATGATGCGTGGTACGGCCGAACGGCAGCAGCCGAGCAGCACCTTCAAATAGCGGCGTTTCGGGCGATCGAGAACAGGCGGTTTTTGTTGCGCGCGGCGAACAGCGGCTACTCGGCGGTCATCGACGAACTCGGTCGTTTCCGAAGCAAAACGAAGCTCTTTGAGGAGGATCTGGTCGAGGCTAAGGTGACCCCGATGGCCGGCCGGTCCATCTACTCTTACACGGGTGAGTGGCTTAATATAGTATTGATCGGCTTGAGCTTGCCGTTCGCATTCCTTGGACAGAAAGACAAAAAGGGATGGGCGCGAGGGTCGGGCCGGAGGAAGGGACGGTAATGTTAGAGGACTTTCAGGAACGCTATAGGGATCTGGAGAACAGGGTCAGTCATCTTTGGGAGTATCTTTGACGTAGATCGCAAGAGACAGGAACTGGCCGGCATCGAACACCAGATCTCCGAACCGGCGTTCTGGAACAACATGGAAGAGTCCCAGAAGGTGCTGCGTCGGAGAAAGCAGATCGAAGATCAACTGGCACAGGCCGACTCCTTCAAGGGAGCAGTCGGCGACCTGGAAGCGTTGATGGAGCTGCAAAAGGAGGGCGAAGAGGTCACTGCCGACATCCAAAGCGCGCTGGCGGATCTCGAGAAGCGGTTGTCTGAAACAGAGTTAAAGACCCTGCTTTCAGGCCCGCACGATATCAACAATGCGATTGTAACGATCCATCCGGGCGCCGGGGGAACGGAGAGCCAGGATTGGGCCGAAATGCTGCTGAGAATGTACCTCCGATGGACCGAGCGCAGCGGCTACAAGGTCGAAGTCACCGACTATCAGCCGGGTGAGGAAGCAGGGCTCAAGTCAGTGACCTTCCTGGTTGAAGGGGACTACGCGTACGGGTACCTGTCTGCGGAAATCGGCGTGCATCGCCTGGTTCGGATTTCGCCCTTCGATTCGAATGCCCGGAGGCACACTTCGTTTGCCTCGGTCTTCGTGACGCCGGAAATCGAGGAGGATGCCGAAATCGAGGTCGAGGACAAGGACCTGAGAATCGATACGTACCGGTCGTCGGGTGCCGGCGGGCAGCACGTCAACGTCACCGATTCCGCAGTCAGGATCACGCATCTCCCGACAGGTATAGTCGTTGCGTGTCAAAACGAGCGGTCGCAGCACCGCAACAAAGACATGGCGATGAAGATCCTGAAGTCGAAGCTTTACGAGCTGAGAATGGAAGAAAAGCGTAAGGAGTTAAACGAGGTCGAGGACAGCAAGGCCGACATCGCCTGGGGGAGCCAGATTCGTTCTTATGTGCTGCACCCTTACCGCCTCGCGAAGGATCATCGAACCAAGTTCGAGGTGGGAGACGTCGACTCCGTCCTGGACGGCTATCTGGACCCGTTTATCACACAGTTTCTAAAGGTCCGCAGCCAGTCGAAGAGCAGGGAGGGCAATTAAGATCGTGCCTGAACCGACAAATCAACCGAATCCGGGTCCGGAAGGAACGGAGCAGGAACCCTTTGCCCCGGAATCCTCCACCCCCGAAGACCCGCAGGCGACGGTTCTTTTACGAAAAGAGCGGTCTCTGGCCCGCGATGTGATCTACATCGTGGTCCTGGTTGTGCTCATCGGATCGGCGACCGTTCTGCTTGTTTCCAGCAACTTGAGAACGCGCGTGCTCCAGCGCGTCGGGCAATCCTGGCAGGGAGTCACCGGCAGCGAGCAGGCGGAGATTTTCGAGTTGCCGGCGCCGCCTGCGAAATCCGTACCCCCCAAGGTGATCTATCAGGGCACCCCGGGGACTGGGGTAATCAGCCAGGGAGACCGCCCGCCGATCGTGATCAGGAGCCCGGGTGGGGACGAGGAAGAAGCCGCCCCGATTGACGAGACGAAGCCGCCCGCGCCGCCTGAAAAGACCGATGCGAGCAAGGCAGCCTATGAGAGCTTGCTGCAGAAGTCTCCGGTTGCGCAAAAGATCGCCACCGGTGCCTACGAGGGTTACAAGTTCAAAGAGTGGCGACCGACGCGCAACGCCCCCCCCGAATTCCTGGTGGATCTTGTCGCCACTGGGCCGAGCGGACGCGACTCTCACTTCGTCTGGATGATCAACACCGAGAGCGGAGCGGTCGAACCCATGAGCCAGGACGCCCGTGATGCTCAGCGGCGTGCCGGCGGCCGGTGAACTGACAGCACGGACGAACACGGACGAGATGCGGTACCGGTACCGTTTCAGTCGAGACGCGGTCAGGCGTAACCTCAACCCGTCCGTGTTCGTCCGTGCTGCTATCCCCCATGACAGACCTGCTTGCTAGACTGCGCCCGTGCAGTGTGACTGGCAGGTTGTTGAATGTGAGTCAGATAAGGCGACTGCGCTGGCTTCAGCGCTGAACCTGTCTCCCGTTGTTGCGAGCCTCCTGGTTCAGCGAGGAATTACCGATCCCCAGACGGCGCTGGACTTCCTCAACCCCTCGCTCGATCGCCTCCACGATCCCTTCCTGATGAAGAACATGGGGACGGTTGTCGACCGGTTGGAGCGCGCGGTTGCCTCCGGCGAGCGGGTGTTGATCTATGGCGACTACGACGTCGATGGAATCTCCGCGATCGTGGTTCTGAAGCGAGCACTCGAGATGATCGGGGGCGTGGTTGATTTTTATCTGCCGAAGCGCCTGGAGGAGGGTTACGGCCTCAAAGCGGAAGTCATCCGTCAGGCGCGCGAATTGGGTTACGGCCTGGTTATAAGCGTTGACAGCGGGATTCGGGCGTTTGACGCGTGTCTGGCCGCCCGTGAGGTGGGAATTGACCTGATTGTCACCGACCATCACCTCCCCGATAACTGCCTGCCGCCTGCTTTTGCAATCGTTAATCCGCGCCAGCCTGACTGTCCTTACCCCGACAAGGATCTGGCCGCGGTCGGCGTGGTCTTCAAAATCGTCCAGGCGCTGTTCCGACGAGCCGGGAAAGAGCGCATTGTCGAGCACTTTTTGAAGCTGGTCGCGATTGGGACGGTCGCGGACATGGTGCCGGTGACAGGCGAAAACCGAATCATTGTCCGCAATGGGTTGCTCGGGCTGGCTGAGCCGCACAACGTCGGGTTGAAGGCACTGCTGTCCGGGGCCGGAATTGGCCGGGAGGTGAGCCTCGTCGACGTCGGGTTCCGGCTGGCTCCACGGATCAACGCCGTGACTCGAATGGGCGGAGGGCGGGAGGTCGTGAACCTCTTTTCGGCAAAGACGGACGTCGAGGCACAGACGATCGTAGAGCTGATGAACACGATGAACGCCGAGCGCCAGAACGAAGAACGACGGGTCATGGCGTCCATCGACAAATTGCTGCAAGAGCGCCCCGAGCTTCTAGACCGGTATTTTCTGGTCGTCAAGGGAGACGGCTGGCACCGTGGCGTGATCGGCATCGTCGCTTCGAGGCTGGTCGAGCGGTTCTATCGCCCGGTTTTTGTCCTGTCCTCCGACGGGGAGGTCTGCCAGGGGTCCGGCCGAAGCATTCCCGGTTTTCACCTGGTCAACGCTCTCGATTCCTGCCAGGATCTTCTGATTCAGTACGGCGGACACGTGCAGGCGGCTGGCTGCTCGATCCACGAGTCGCGCTGGGAACAATTGGCCGACCGGCTCGACGCGTATGCCCGCTCCGTTCTTTCGCCTCGCGACCTGGTGCCCGTTCTCCGCATCGATCGGGTCCTGCCGATGGCTTCAGTCTCGCTCAAACTCGCAGAGGACTTGGAGCAACTCGCACCTTTTGGTCTCGGTAACCCCTTGCCTGTTTTTGCATCTAATAGAGTGGACGTCGCTGCCGGTCCTTGGATTCTCAAGGAAAAGCACCTAAAACTGAGGCTCGGAAGCAACGGGTCTCAGGTGGATGCGATCTGGTGGAAGAACGGCGCCGTGGCCGATACCATCCGTTCACGCCCGCAGCTGGATCTGGCGTACACAATCAGCCGGGAGACGTACCAGGGCCGCCAATCCGTTCTGCTCGGAATACGCGATCTGCGTCCCGTCTGAAACCGAACGCCCGGATTCCAGTCTAAGGGCATGCGCAAGAATTACTTGGCATTTTGCTGCAGGCCCCCAGGCTCGCTGGCAAGGCGCGAGCGACGAGCATACTCGTTGTATGTAAGGAGCGAGCAACACCGCCAGCGAGCCTGCGGGCCGCAGCCCGAAGGGGCGCGGCGGCGGGCGGGCATCTGCGGTGTTGCCGCTCCTTGACGATGACGACGCATCGCCTGCGTCGCGGCGCCTGGCATCTGCCCGCCCGGCGCTCGCGCCAAAATGCCAAGTAATTCTTGCGCATGCCCTGATCTTTGTCTTCTTTAGTCTTCCGAGAAGCCCTCAGGAGACGGATAATCGGTTTGCCATGTTTCGTTCTAAGCCTGTCCGGATATTGCTTGTTTTGCTGCTGCTTCTCGGCGGCGGCGGTATCGCCTGGAGCGTCCTGACGCGCACCCAGGTGGTGCGTCGTCCGGCCGAGCGCACGCTCCTGCAGGCGGACGAACGGCAGAAGATGTCGGGCGCGGTCTATTGGGAACGCAAGAGCGGAAAGGTTTCTTTCCAAGTCCAGGCGCAGTACAGCGTTGAATCGGCCGGCGAAATCTTCACCCTGGACAAGGTGAACCTGATTCATTACGACGAAAACGGCCAGGCGGCAAACCTCATCGCGGGTAAAAAAGCGGTTTATCGGAAACCCGAAGGCAAGGTGGTCTTCACTGGGGACGTGCGCCTGAAGCTGGCCGATGGAACCGATGTCTTCTCCGAGGCGGTTTCGGCCGACCTCGATAAGCAGACAGTCGACATCAGCCAGCTGTTTCGATTCAAACGCGGCGAGGCTTCGGGCGAAGGCAAGAATCTCCTGTACCAGATACCGGACAAACTTCTCTGGATAACGGGTCAATTCACGCTGAACATGCCCACCGACGAGGGCCCGCTGCTTATCCAGGCGGCCAAGGCTTTCTACGACATCGACGTGCGTTCGGTCGATTTGGAGGGATCCGCTTCCATCGTCGGATCGGGCCGCGAGATGCACTCCGACCGGATCGATGTCCAGATGGACGAGCAGAATCGGATAACCGAGTTGACCGGAACGGGCAACGCTTCCCTGGTCCCCCAGTCGGGTAAACTCTTCAGTGGCAACCAGATCCTCGTTAAGGCGCGGCCAGCGGAGAAACGATTGACGCAATTCGAGGTGATCGGTAACGGAGGGCGTAGAGCCCTTTACGAAGAGCGGGATCAGCGCGGTGCCAGCGTCCTGGAGAGTGATCGCATGGTCGGGATCCCGGCACCGGCCGCAGGCGACAAACGGGGGGCGTTGGAGCGGTTCGAGGCGGAGGGCTCCGTTTCTTTTCGCTCGCAGCCGCTGGGTATCACCCGGGCGGTGTCCAACAGGGCCGTCGGGCGGTTCTACGCCGGGGGAAGCGATATCCAGCGGATCGACATGGTCGGGAACGTGTCCGTCGTTCGCCGGTCCACTGATCGTCGTGGCGTGCAGTCCGAAGACACCCTGACGAGCAGGGAAGTAGAGCTGCATTTTCTTCCGAACCGGGAGTTACAGCAGGCGAAAGCGACCGGGACTGTCGCTCTGAAAACCGTGGCGCCATCCTCTGAACGCAATATAACTGCGAAGGACTTCGTTCTCGTCGAGTACCGGAACAATGCGATAGAGCGAGTAACCAGCGAGGGAGAACCAGTTCTCCAGGAACGTTCGCAGGGAAGCGCACGTACAGCCCGGGCGGCAAAGTTCGAAGCGTCGTATGACGCGGGAGTGCTCAAGGCAATAAGGGCCGAAGGCTCGGCATTCGTCGAAGACCGGCGCAAGGACGGTTCCGTGGCCCGCTCCTGGAGCGCGCTCGCGGTCGCCTCGTACGAGAATGGCCAGGCGGTCGAAATCGTGCAGGAGGGTAACGTCCGGCATCTGGACGAGAGACCCGAGTCGACCGTTGAAATCCGGGCACCTTATTCCCGCTACGACGTGCGTGAAGAGACGCTGGCAGTCCGGGGCAGACCGCTTGCCACCGCCCGTTACGTGCGACCGGCGGGCCAAGACCGCAAAGAGCAGAACATGGAGACGAGCGCCGAGGCGATAACGCTGCGGCGAAAGTCGGAAACGATTGCGGCCCAGGGGCGCGTTCAGACTGTGTTTCAGGAACAGGCAGGCCTGGTCGTTGTTCGGTCCGGCAGGATGGAAGCGGATCGAAAGAGCGGCTGGGTCGTCTATTCGGACAACCCGCGGATAACGCGGGATTCCAGTTCCATCGCCGGCCAGGAGGTTCGATATAACGAGGCGGACCAACAGCTGATCGTGACCGGGAAGGTGGAGAGCACTCTGGTGGCAGCCGATAAGACGGGCCGAAAATACCATGTTCTCTCCGATCGCCTGGTATATGATCGGAAGACGGCGAAGGCACGTTACGAGGGTGACGTTCGGGTCACCAGCACCGACCTCGCGATGACAGCGCCGTTTCTGGAAATGATCTTTGACGCCCAGAAGATCGAGGATCTGCGCGAGGTCGTCGCGTGGGGAGGCGTCGTGGTCGTCCAGGGCGAGCGTAAGGCCAGCGGACCCAGGGCGACTTACTACCCGGACACCCAGAAGGTGGTGATGACGACGGGGTAGGACTGACAACTGACAACTGCTCACCTCCGACTAGGCTCGGCATTGCCAGCTGGTCAGCGGGTCAGCCGCCGATGGGAAGGGGCAGTGGTGAGAAGGTGTGAAAGAATCGGGAGACGAGGCGAATGTACGTTTTCGACCCCAAAGGGGTCGCGTAGCAAAGCCCAGGGTTGGCCGCGTTGTCTGCGGCCTACCCTGGGTGACCAGGGAGTGGTTCCCAACCCTGAAAGGGTTGCGCATGTAGCCGGATACGCAACCCCTTCAGGGTTAAAATCTTTGACGGGCCGCCACCCAGGGTAGGCCGCAAACAACGCGGCCAACCCTGGGCTTTACTACGCGACCCCCTTGGGGTCGAAATGCGGTCTCACGATTTTTTCACACCTTCTGACGACTGACGACCACTTGGCCCACTAACCAGCAGTCTTGTGGGCAGTGCGCAGTGGGCAGAGGGCAGTGCGCAGTGGGCAGAGGGCATGCGCAGTGGTCAGTCGTCAGTCGTCATCTCGTTTGCCACGATCAGGATGAAGCCGGGGATCCAGCCCATTTTGTGCTCGTCGATTGACATCTCGCGATTCTCTGCGGGAAGAGCCCATCCGGTGTACGCGTTGAGGATCT
>CAYQYP010000591.1:0-5603 GCA_964421755.1 uncultured Acidobacteriota bacterium | reverse complement strand
CTCTCTCCCGCCCTTTCAGGGCTTGAAGCTCGTTGCTGACCTGGCCCGGGGCTGCGCAAAAAGCGCTCCGCCCCGGGCTGTTATGTCTCGGCCTTTCAGGCCGAAGGCGGTCGCAGCCGGCTGAAAATGTAAAAACTCCACGGTCCGACTTGGAAGTCGGACCCTCGTACAGTTGAAAATGATTATGCAACACCCACAAAGGTGCTGACGGGATGCTGACAAAGCTGCCGACAACGTGCTGGCTCAAACGAGCAATCTTGTTCTATGCTTTTTACTGACTCATGGAGCACCTGATCGGCCCCGAAAGCTTCCGCCTGCTGTCCGAGTGGATTCTTCTCGCTATTGTCACAGGCTCGATCCTCTTTTTGGTCAAAGCCGCGGACCTGCTGGTCGACGGGGCATCGGGCCTGGCCTATCGGCTCGGCATGCCAAAGGTCATCGTCGGCGCCACGATCGTGTCGCTCGGGACGACTAGCCCCGAGTGCGCGGTCTCGGTTATGGCTGCATGGTCGGGAAACTCGGGGCTTGCCTTGGGCAACGCGGTCGGATCCGTCATAGCCGACACGGCGCTGATCTTCGGCCTCGGCTGCCTGTTCAGGCGGTTGAAGGCCGACCGCTTTGTCTTGAGCAGACAGGGTTGGGTGCAGTTCTCGGCCGCCTTTTTGCTTGCGCTCTTCTGCTACGCTACCTGGCTGGTTGCAGGCGAGAGCGCCCAGCTTCCGCGCGCGGTGGGTTTTGTTCTGCTCCTGCTTCTTGTCGCTTACATGGCGGTATCGGTGAAGTGGGCAAGACGTCACTCGAGGGGAGAACCTTTTATCGTTCCCGAGTCGCTCGCCGGCACGGCGCCGGGTCTTCCTGAGCCGATCAGCAGCTCACGGAAAGCGAAGCTGCCTTGGCTGGTGGCCAGGATGGCCCTCGGTCTGGCCGTGGTGATCTTCGCAAGCCACCTGCTTATCCTTGCCGTGTCGGAGCTCGCCACACGCTGGGGAGTGCCCCAGGTGGTCATTGCCGCCACAATCGTCGCCATTGGCACCTCCATGCCGGAATTGGTGATCGGGATGGTGAGTGTCTTCAAGGGGTACGACGAGTTGCTCGTCGGCAATGTCATCGGCGCGGACATCCTGAACATTCTCTTCGTGATCGGCGCGTCCGCAGCGGCCCGCCCCCTGCCGCTCCTCGATCCGCAAGCCAGCGTCCCGGCAATCTTCCTGCTCCTGCATCTGCCGGTCATGCTGCTCGTTCTGGGGCTGTTTCGCCTGTATATCTTTAAGGCAACGGGGCGCGGACGGTTCAGCCGGTGGATGGGCGTTCCATTGCTCCTGACCTACGTTATCTACACCGTCGTCCAGTACGTTGTCAGCTGAGCCATGCCGACTTGGCCTCGACCTGGTCCCGTCTCCCCGGATTCGAACGCGGCCGATACCCCTTGGTCCTCAACGCCAGAACGCCGAGTGTTCCGCGGCGAAGTCATCGAACGTCCGAGGCGCGTGCTTGAGCAATGCCGGCATTTCGTCCACCACCGGCGCGCACCATTCTTTGCGGACCAGTCGATAAAACCCGATGAGCCGTTCGACCCACTCGTCCGGGAATCCCGCCGCCTTCAACCCCAGCCGAGCCTGATCCTCTTCGAGAGCGATATAACGAACGGGCTTCCCCGAGACTCTGGTGAAGGTCGCCGCAATCTCGTCATGATCCAGTGCTAGCGGCCCCGTGAGCGTGTAGGCCTTTCCTTGATGAAGCGGATTTGTCAGGGATTCGACGGCCACGTCCGCGACGTCGCGTGCGTCGATGTACGATATCTTCGCCTGCCCTGCCGGGAGAGCAATCGTCCCTTTGGCCTTGATTCCCTCGAGCAGCGAACCGGCCAGGAACACCTGCATGAACCAGTTGGGACGCAGAAAGGTGAACTGCATCCCGGATGCCTCGATCGCCAGCTCGATTTTGCGAAGCGCAAAATCGTCCCGCATTTCAGCGCCCATCGCGCTTAGAAGAACGACGTGTTCAACGTTTTGGCGGGACATCGCCTCGACGAGTGGCAGGGCCGTCGCGTCGGCGTGATCATCACCCGGACGGACGGCCATGAAGACTTTGGATATTCCAGAAAGAGCGGTCGCGAAAGTGCCTGGGCGATCGTAATCGAACGGAACGAAGGGCATGTCAGTCCCCGCCCGCCTTGCCGCGTCGCTTGGATCGCGCGAGGCCCCAATGACCTCGAGGCCACGATCCGTAAGACCCTTCAACACGTACCGGCCGACCGTCCCGGTTGCGCCGAGAACGAGAATGGACGCCACTGCCACAAAACACCTCCGCCAAAAGGATTGTAGCCGCACATCTTACCATTGGCGTTCCGGAGGCTGAAGGCTGGTCGCGAATGCTGCGCGGATGCCTGGGTGGAAACAATGGCAAGCCACAGTGATTTCGTAGTCTTGCCTTTTCATTCGTCGAGGCCCGAGTTAAAGGCATTTGACAGAGCAGCGCAAGCAGCGCCCTCCGTAGCACAATGCTCCTTTTTTGGAGTGCGGCGGCAGAAGGAATCCGATGGCGTACCAGGATTCCTGGTACGCGCGCGGCTCTGTAACTGTTGCTCAACCGCGAACTCAGAGAATGGCTGCTGCTCACGACTCCGTCCCGTCACGGTGTATCATGTGCTCGCCGATGATGCGCAACGCTTTTATTGCGATATTGCCGCCGTTGTTTGGCTTCTGTCTCGCTGTCGAACCGAGCGGCATTGGAAGGCCTGTCTTGCCTTTCGGATGCAACGCGTTGGAGACAACAACAGGGGCTGCGGCTGGGCGCATCTGACCCGCCGGCCGGCCAACCTGAGGAATGAGGTTTTTATGCAGGCTCCACCGGCGAATGATCGGACTCTCGGGGTGCGCCGACTGGTGCTACTTGCGCTCGCCGTGATTTTTGCCGGCTGCACCATTTTCTTCACCGTCTTTTGGATGATCGCTGTGCGTTGGTCGCCGCCCGTGGAGCTCGGCTTTAACAGCGACTTTGACGCCTCGGAACCGGCCATTGTTGTGAACGAGGTCAGACCGCAAAGCCCGGCGCAAAGAGCCGGGCTGCTGCTGGGAGACCGGATTCTGGCGATAGATGACGCCCTCATTCAGAACTCATATTCGCTTTTCCAAGCTTACAGCGGCCGCAAGCCGGGTGAGCAGGTTCAGTTGACCGTCAGGCGCGGTCAGGCGCGGCTCCTGCTGACAGGGGTATTCCGGCGGCGGCCCCAGCCTCTCCAGTCGGGCGCCTCGAGTCTCGGCGAGTACTTTGACGTTCACATCCAACTCCTGCGAGGGATACCCTTTGTGGTCGTCGGGCTGGCGGTCCTGTTCTTTCGTCTGGATGATCGCCGGGTCTGGCTCATGGCCCTGTTATCAGGGAGTCTAGCCGCCTCGGGCGGGTTCCCGGAGGGCTACGCGGCGGTGCCTCCAAGTGTACGTCCCCTGATAATGGCGTATCAGGCGGCCTTCCTCAGCCTGCTGGGTTCCCTGTTTTATTGGTTTTTCGCAGTCTTTCCGAGCAGATCACCCGTCGATCGTCGTTTTCCTTGGTTAAAGTGGCTTGGACTTGCCTTCAGCGCGTTCGTTGGACTTCCTGGGCTGGGAGCCGGCACTATGCAACCGCCGACCTTCGTTGTCAACCTGATCGGCTATAGAACGGCCTCCCAGGTCGGACTGGTTTACACTTTGCTGTTCCTGACCCTCGGTCTAGTCGCCCTTGCGGCCACGGCATGGACGACCGAAGATCCCGAGGCGCGCCGCAAGATGCGCGTTGTTCTGTGCGGGACGCTGATCGGCGTGGGACCAGCGGTCGTGTATGTGACAGCTGAAAGCCTCTTCGAATTTCGGGCGCCTTTGTGGCTTCGCAGCTCAGTGAATCTGGTCTCGTTCATCTTTCCGCTCTCCTTTGCGTACGCTGTTGTGAGGCATCGGGTGCTGGAAATTCCTGTCTTGCTTCAGAGAAGCGCGCGATACCTCCTGGTTCAGCGCGGGTTCACGATTCTGCTGGCTTTCTTGAGCGCCGGCCTGACGCTGCTTTTCGCAGTCGGATTCGAACGATACCTGGGTCCAGCCGTAGCAAACGCGACTTGGGCGGGAGTGACTTTGGGGGTCGGTTTCGGCACGGTCCTGTTGTGGACCGGAGGCCGAGTTCACCAGCGCGTGAGCGGAAGGATCGACCGCTCTTTCTTCCGGGATGCCTATGACGCTCGGGTGATCCTCCAGGACCTGACGGAGAAGACACATGCGGCGACGAGTGTCGCAGAGCTTGTTGGCTCGCTCGATCGACATCTGCAGAGGGCGCTACACCCACGATCGCTCGTGCTCTACGTTCGGCAGGCAGGGGAGTCTCTTGCGGCCGTCTCCGGGCCTGTCCTGCCCGATCTCGTCAACATTCCGGCAGATCTGCCCGGGCTGGCTGAGCTGGCTCGCAACGGTAAACCGTGGCAGGTGTCATCTGAGGACCAACCCGTGGGCCCGCAGCGCGAGTGGCTCTGCGGGCTGGACGCCGACTGCCTGGTGCCGTTGCCCGGGCGGAAGGGCGATCTGTTCGGTCTCCTCGTGCTCGGACCACGCCTTTCAGAAGAGCCCTATTCCCGGGAAGACAAGCGTCTGCTCGCAGCCGTCGGCAGCCAGGCGGGAGTTGCCCTCGAAAACATCCGTCAGGCGGAAAAGATAGCCGAACAGATGGAAGCTGAGCGCCGCACCGCCCGGGAAATGGAGATCGCCAAGGAGGTGCAGCGGAGGCTCCTGCCACAGTCGCCGCCTCGGTTGCTGACCCTGGACTGCGCGGCCCAGTGCGTCCAGGCCCGATCGGTCGGCGGTGATTACTTCGATTTCCTGGATCTGGGAAACCATCAGGTCGGTTTCGTGCTCGCCGACGTGTCCGGGAAAGGGGTCCACGCGGCGCTCCTGGTTGCGAACCTCCAGGCGCAGCTGCGCAGCCAGAGCCGTCTTGCGACGCTCGACCCGGTTCGGCTCCTCCGGGAAGTCAACCATGCGCTTTGGACATCGACGGCGCCCGAGCACTACGTGACCTTGTTTCTTGCCGTCTACGATGACGTGGACCGCAGTCTTCGCTACGTCAACTGCGGCCACAACCCTCCGGTCCTGATGCGCACGGACGGCGCCGTAGAAAGGCTCACAGCTACTGCAACAGTAGTTGGTATGTTCGAACAGTGGGAGAGCACTGTGGTTCGAATAGGTTTGGCGCCGGGTGATGTCGTCGCCATATTCAGCGACGGAGTCACGGAAGCAACCCGCGAGAATGAGGAGTTTGGAGAAGACCGGCTCCTCGGCATTCTGAGAGCACAGCGGTGTTCGCCCGCCGCCGAAATCGTCCGCACCATTCTTGAAGAGGTTGAGCGGTTTGGCGCGGGAGCGCAGTCCGACGACCTGACCCTGCTTGTGCTCCGCTCATTGTCCGAACAGGAGCCCGGCTAGCCCGGATATCTCACGCCGTTGCTCGGGCAACCGCCGTCACAGCCGCGCACGAAAGCGAGGATGTTGCGTAAGGCCGGAAAAGTGCGTTCGGCCCACAGGTATTGGCGGACTCGTTATGGGCTGATGTCGTGCGGAGGGCGAGATCGAATGGAGCCGCGC
>CAYQYP010000590.1:0-16956 GCA_964421755.1 uncultured Acidobacteriota bacterium | reverse complement strand
CCGGTCTCCTCCGCGAACTCCCGCTCCGCAGCATGAAGCGGATCCTCCTCTTCCGTGTATTCGCCCTTTGGGATCGACCACGCGCCTTCGTCCCTGTTTTTCCAGAAGGGACCGCCTGGATGCACCAGGAGGAGCTCGATTCGCCCGTTCACCGTTCGAAACATCAAGAGTCCGGCACTAAGCTTCACCATTACTTCTTGATTTTCAATCGGCAATCCGAAATCCGCAATCCCAAATCAGCTGGGCGGCTTGGCTGCGGTGGGCCGGTAGGGGGCGAGTGCCGTTTTAAGCCGTGACAACTGCTCCTCCAGAGCGGGTATTGCTTCCAGAGTTCCCTGGAGTTCGCCCGCCAGGCCCTGTTTTTCGATTCGTGTGGCGAGTTCCAGCGAAGGCCCGGCGGCCAGGTAGAAGAGTGTCCCTTTCAGACGATGCGCGGCCTTTGAAATACGTCCGGCGTCTCGTTCCTGTTCTCCAGCCGCAAATTCTCCGCGAACCTGCTCGGTCTCCTCAAAGAGGTACTCTGCCATCTGCTGAAACAAATTGTACTGACCAAAGCAGTTGGACACAGCACGGTTCAGTTCAAACGCCTCGGGAACCGCAGCCGGTGTTTGAGGATCCGTCGGTGAGGCGGAGGAGGCCGAAAGAGCAGGAGTCGAGGCGACAGGAGGTGCTAGATCGCCAAGACTCTCGACTAGCCGGATAAGCGAGTGGTGGTTCACCGGTTTGGTGAGGTACGCGTTCATGCCTGCTGCGAGGCAACGTTCCCGATCTCCTTTCATGGCGTGGGCGGTCATCGCCACGATCGGCAATTTAGCCTTTTGGGGGTCGGGGAGGGACCGTATTGCGGCGGTTGCAGCGAGGCCGTCGATGCCGGGCATTTCTACATCCATCAGGACCAGGTCGAAATCCTGTTCCTGAATCAGTTGGAGTGCTTGGCCTCCGTCTTCGGCGACTGTTGTCTTGTGTCCACGTGCCTCAAGTACAATCTCGACCACCTTCTGGTTGGCGGGGGTATCTTCCGCGATAAGAACGTGCATCTTCCGAGGTGCGGGTGCGGCTACGGCTGAATCCCCCGATCGGCCGCCGAGGAGGGGCTTTGCATCCACGGTGTAGCCAAGGACCTGTGCCAGTGCGCGCAGTACGTCCATCTGAAAGATTGGCTTTTCAAGCCAGACCGAAATATGCGACGCCTCCGGGCAATCCCGCTTGGCATGGCTTCCAAGTGAGGAGAGAAGGATGATCTTGATATCTGACAGTGCCGGGTCTTTGCCAATTTCGCTTGAGAGGCTGAACCCATCCTGCCCGGGCATCGCCGCATCGATCAGGGCTACCCGCGGCCTCCTCGCCTGCGCGGTTTCCTCGCGCAACAAGGCCAGCGCTGCCGGGCCGTTCGCGGCAACCAGGGGCCGTATGAACCACGACTCGAGCATGGACTTAAGGACCTGGCGGTTGGTCGCGTTGTCGTCGACAACCAGGACGCTGAGGCCATGAAGCGGCTGCGAGAGAGCCAGTAGCGGGGATGTGGCAGCGGGTTCCGAGGCGGTTTCCGAGAGGAACACGTTGAACGAGAAACGGCTGCCCACGCCCGGTTCGCTCTCGACCCCCAGACGTCCCCCCATCAGCTGGACGATGCTGGAGGCGATCGTGAGTCCAAGCCCGGTGCCCCCGTGCTTACGCGTGGTCGACGTATCACCCTGGGCAAACGGTTCGAAGATCTTCTGGCGGGCCGATTCCGAGATGCCGATGCCCGTGTCCGTGACCGAGAAGCGCAATTCCACTCGTCCGTCTGCGAGACGACTACCGGAGTGCACCTGGACATCGATTTCTCCACGATCCGTGAACTTGATTGCATTTCCGATCAGGTTTGTGAGCACCTGTCGAAGCCGCAGGGCGTCTCCTTCGAGATCGTCCGGCACTGAATCGGGTACCTCGCAGATCAATTCGAGGCCCTTTTCGTGTGCACGAACTGCCAGAGTCTTCGTGGTTTGATAGAGCAGGTCCCGCAATTTGAGAGGCTCTATATCCAGAGAAAACTTGCCCGATTCGATGCGCGAGAGGTCCAACAGTTCGTTGAGGAGAATCAGCAAGGTCTCGGCCGACTCCTTGGCTGTGACCAGGTATTCGCGAAGGTTGTCACGGAGTTTCTCCGAGAGGGCGAGCTCCAGCATCCCAAGTATCCCATTCATGGGTGTTCGCAACTCGTGGCTGATGTTAGCCAGGAAGCGGCTCTTGGCCTGGTTGGCCTCCTCGGCGATTATTCTCCTGCTCTGTTCTTCGGCTAATGCAACCCGCTCTTCGGCCTGCTTCTGCACCTCCCGCTGCATCCGGCTCAGCTCTACGAAGACCTTGACCTTCGAGCGCAGTACGTTCGGTGCGACGGGGGACAGGAGGTAATCAACCGCGCCGTAAGAGTATCCCCGGGCCGAGAGAATCTCGTCCGCATACGCGGTGATGAAGATGATGGGAATATGCAGGCTCTTCCTTCGGCTGCGGATCAGTTCGGCTGTCTCGAAGCCGTCCATTCCGGGCATGTTGACGTCAAGGAGAATGACGGCGAAATCCTTGTGCAGGAGTTGTCGAAGCGCTTCCGGGCCGGAGGCTACACTGACGACGTTTTCGTCCAGTTCAGCAAGGATGGCTTCGTAAACCAGTCTCTTTTCCGGCAGGTCGTCAACCACCAGGATGTTGATCTTCTCGGTATCGCCCGCCATATTAGCTCCCGTCGAATCTGCCTTCAGCCCATAACGTCTTCGCAAGTGCCGCTTCTCAAGCGCGACCCGATGTCCGACTTGGAAGTCGGACGCACGACCCCCCCTGCCTGTCCCGACGACGCCCCTTTACCTGTGAAGCCACGCCCTCAGAAGGGCGAACAACTCCTCGGGATCGACCGGCTTCGCCAGGTAATCCCAGGCACCGGCTTCGATACACCTCTCCCGGTCTCCCTTCATCGCCTTCGCAGTGACCGCAATGATTGGAACATTCCGAACAGCAGGAATTTTCCGAATCTCCTGAATGGTCTCGATACCATCCATTTCAGGCATCATGATGTCCATGAGGACAACCTCAACCCCGCCTTGACTCTCCAGAAGCCTGATCGCGTCTCTGCCGTTATCTGCAGCCACCACTGTCATCTGGTGCTCTTCGAGCAGGGCCGAGAGGGCGAAAATGTTACGCATATCGTCGTCGACGATCAGGACCTTCCGATTGGCGAGCAGTTGATCGGACTGGTGGAGGTCAGCGATCGTCTTGCGCTTGGCCTCCTCGAGTTTTGCGATTTCGGTGTGAAGGAACAACGTGGCCTGGTCGAGCAATCGTTCGCGCGAGCGAACATATCGGAAGGTCAGGTTCTCTGACCCTGTTCTGCGGTCGGGATCCGGCTGGCTCGGGTGGCCTCCATTTCCGTAGATGACAACCGGAAGGTGCCTGATCGACTTCTTCTCGATTTCTTCAAGCAGCCGAGTGATGCTCGACTCCGCTTCCCGGGGCCCGGCGACCATGCAATCCACCCGTCCCTGCCTGAGTATCTCCAGGGCTGCATCCAGCTTGGAAGCGGACTGGATCTCGATACCTTCCGAGGAAAGGAGCTCTTGGATTTCACTTCGATGTTCGGCGTTCTCATCAAACACCAGCACCATCCGGTTCTGTCGTTCCAGAAAATCGTGCAGGCGGTCGAGCAACCGGTCGAGGCTCTCTTCGTTCTCGATGGGCTTGGCCAGAAAATCGTAGACACCTGCCCGCATTGCCCTGTCCTTTGACTCTTCGGTAGATATCACACAGACCGGTATGTGCCTGGTCAGAATGTCGTTCTTGATGCGATCCAGAACCCGCCAGCCCTGCACGTCAGGCAGGCAGATATCCAGTGTGATCGCGTGCGGCTTGTATTTGCGGGTCAGGCCAAGTGCGGAGGCTCCGAGCGATGTGACGAGTCCTTTAAAACCCCTCTGACGCGCCAAGTCCAGCAGAAACCGAGCGAACCCGAGGTCGTTCTCGACTATCAGAAGGACCTTGTCGCCCGGCTGCAGGTCGTCGCGGTCATCTCCAACCTCGTCAACGAAGACGGTTGGGAGCGGCCCGGCGGCCGCCAGGGCCGGCGTAGTGTAGGCTTTTGTTCTTTCGTCTGATCCGCGGCTGGGGCCGCGGTCCGGCTCGCCGGAGTCGTGGACAACCGGCTGCACTATCGCATTGGTAACGTCCGCGGCAGATACCTGGGTGTTGCTGCGCCCGGAGCGGTGCGGATAAGCTTCGGGCAGGTACAAGGTAAAGGTGCTGCCTTCCCCTGGAGTGCTGTTCAGACGAATCTCGCCGCCGAGCAGGTGGGACAGTTCCCGGCTGATCGCCAGGCCGAGCCCCGTGCCACCATACTTGCGGTTCGTGCTGCCATCGGCCTGCTGGAACGCCTCGAAAATGATCTGCTGCTTGTCGGTCGGAATACCGATTCCGGTGTCGTGGACCGAGAAGGCGACGACGCAGGAAGCCCGGGTCAGGTCCTCGCTCTCCATTCCCCAACCAGACGTGGCCGTGGTGATGTCGAGGGTGACCTGGCCACGGTGAGTGAACTTGAAAGCATTGGCCAACAGGTTCTTGAGGATCTGTTGGAGCCTTTTCGCATCTGTCAAGACTGAGGCAGGCACGCCCGGATTAACATGGACCGAGAACCCGACGTTCTTCGCTTCGGCGATGTGGCGGAACGTCCGTTCCACGTAGGCGCCCAAATCCGAAATCCGGACTTCGCCAACGTCAACCATGACCGTGCCGGATTCGATTTTCGACAAATCAAGGATGTCGTTGATCAGCATCAGAAGGTCGTTCCCGGATGAGTGAATCGTCTTGGCGAACTCCTTCTGTCTTGGGGATAAGTTTCCCTCGGGGTTCTTTGAGAGCTGGTCAGACAGAATTAGGAGGCTGTTGAGCGGCGTCCGCAGCTCGTGCGACATGTTCGCAAGAAACTCCGACTTGTACTTCGAAGTCAGGGCCAGCTGCTTGGCCTTCTCTTCGAGCGCCTGGCGGGCTTGCTCGACTTCCCGGTTCTTTCTTTCGACCTCCTGGTTCTGATGGGCAAGGAGGCGGGCTTTTTCCTGCAGTTCTTCGTTTGTATTCTGCAACTCTTCCTGGCGGCTCTGCAGTTCTCGCGCCAGCGACTGTGACTGTTGCAGCAGGTCCTCGGTGCGCATGTTTGCTGCGATCGTGTTCAACACGATGCCGATGCTTTCGGCCAGCTGTTCCAGGAAGCTTTCGTGAGTAGCACGGAAGGCGTCGAACGAGGCCAGCTCAATCACGCCTTTGACCTCGCCCTCGAAGACAATCGGGAAGACCAGGATGTTTTGAGGCGGAGCGGCGCCAAGGCCCGACCGGATACGGATGTAATCACGCGGGACATTCGTCAGCAGGATCTTCCGCTTTTCGAGTGCGCATTGGCCGACCAGTCCTTCGCCCAGGTCGACATGGCTGCCCAGCGCGCTCAGTCCCTCAGCCGCATAGCTCGCCAAGAGCGTAAGCTTGCTCGATCCCTTCGTCGGATCGAGCACGTAAAACACCGCGTGCTGCGCAGAGACGACGGGGGCGAGCTCCGAAAGGATCATGCGCCCGACGTAGGTAAGATCGCGCTGCCCCTGCAGCATGCGGCTGAACTTCGCCAGGTTGGTTTTCAGCCAGTCCTGCTCGGTGTTCTTTCGAGTCGTGTCGCGCAGGTTGCGGATCATCTCGTTGATCGTGTCTTTCAGCGCGGCCACTTCCCCCTGCGCCTCGACGGCGATCGACCTGGTCAGGTCGCCCTTTGTAACGGCCATGGCGACTTCGGCGATTGCCCTGACCTGGGTGGTGAGGTTCGCCGCAAGTTGGTTGACGTTCTCGGTCAGGGCTTTCCAGGTGCCGGCGGCTCCGGGGACCTTGGCCTGTCCGCCCAGCTTGCCTTCCACTCCCACTTCCCGAGCGACCGTGGTGACCTGGTCGGCAAAAGTGGCGAGTGTGTCAATCATGCTATTGATGGTGTCGGCCAGGGCGGCAATTTCACCCTTGGCCTCCACGGTCAGCTTTTGCTTCAGGTCGCCGTCGGCAACCGCAGTCACGATTTTCGCGATACCGCGGACTTGGCTGGTGAGGTTCCCGGCCATGGAGTTGACGCTGTCGGTCAAGTCCTTCCAAGTTCCGGCGACGCCCTTGACGTCGGCCTGACCGCCCAGCTTGCCTTCGGTTCCGACTTCGCGTGCGACCCTGGTGACTTCGGCGGCGAAGGATCGGAGTTGGTCAACCATCGTGTTGATGGTGTCTTTGAGCTCCAGCATTTCGCCCTTAACGTCGACCGTGATCTTCCTGGACAGGTCTCCGGCCGCGACCGCCTTCGTCACGTCCGCTATGTTGCGCACCTGGCTGGTGAGATTTCCGGCCATGGAGTTGACGCTGTCCGTGAGATCTTTCCATGTGCCGGCCACGCCCTGGACGTCGGCCTGACCGCCAAGCTTGCCGTCGGTTCCCACTTCACGAGCGACGCGCGTGACCTCGGACCCGAACGAGCGGAGCTGGTCAACCATCGTGTTGATGGTGTCCTTCAATTCGAGGAACTCGCCTTTAACGTCGACGGTGATCTTCCGTGACAAGTCGCCCTTGGCCACCGCGGTCGTCACGTCGGCGATGTTTCGGACCTGGCTGGTCAGGTTCCCAGCCATCGAATTAACGCTGACGGTGAGATCCTCCCACGTGCCCGACACTCCCTCGACCTGAGCCTGGCCGCCCAGTTTGCCATCGGTTCCCACTTCCCGGGCGACGCGGGTGACTTCCGCCGCGAAGGAGCTCAGCTGATCCACCATGGTATTGATGGTGTCCTTCAGTTCCAGGATCTCGCCCTTCACGTCAACGGTGATCTTGCGTGAAAGGTCTCCAGCCTGGACCGCCTTGGTGACGTCGGCGATGTTTCGAACCTGGCTGGTCAGGTTCCCGGCCATGAAGTTCACGCTGTCGGTCAGGTCCTTCCACGTGCCGGCGACGCCCTGGACGTCAGCCTGTCCCCCCAGTTTTCCCTCGGTGCCAACCTCGCGGGCGACGCGGGTGACTTCCGCGGCAAAGGAACTGAGCTGATCCACCATGGTGTTGATGGTGGCCTTCAGTTCGAGGATCTCGCCTTTTACGTCGACCGTGATTTTGCGCGAGAGATCGCCGGCAGCAACCGCCTTGGTCACCTCGGCGATGTTTCGAACCTGGCTGGTGAGGTTGCCGGCCATGGAATTGACGCTGTCGGTCAAGTCCTTCCAGGTGCCGGCGACTCCCTGAACGTCGGCCTGTCCGCCCAGCTTGCCCTCGGTGCCAACCTCGCGAGCGACGCGCGTGACCTCCGCGGCAAAGGACCGGAGCTGGTCGACCATCGTATTGATTGTGTTCTTCAGCTCAAGGATCTCGCCTTTGACGTCAACGGTGATCTTGCGCGAGAGGTCGCCGGCGGCAACCGCCTTGGTCACCTCTGCGATGTTTCGAACCTGGCTGGTGAGGTTGCCGGCCATGGAATTGACGCTGTCGGTTAAATCCTTCCAGGTGCCGGCGACGCCCTGGACGTCGGCCTGACCGCCAAGCTTGCCCTCGGTGCCGACCTCGCGGGCAACGCGGGTGACTTCCGCGGCGAAGGACCGCAATTGGTCTACCATCGTGTTGATGGTGTCCTTCAGTTCCAGGATTTCGCCCTTCACGTCGACCGTGATTTTCCTCGAGAGGTCGCCTTTAGCGACTGCTGTGGTGACGGCTGCGATGTTTCGAACCTGGCTGGTGAGGTTGCCGGCCATGAAGTTGACACTGTCGGTGAGGTCCTTCCACGTGCCCGACACTCCTTCAACCCTGGCCTGTCCGCCCAGTTTGCCTTCGGTGCCGACTTCGCGTGCGACTCGAGTGACTTCTGCGGCGAAGGAACTAAGCTGATCCACCATGGTGTTGATGGTTGCCTTCAACTCGAGGATTTCGCCTTTGACGTCGACCGTTATCTTGCGCGAAAGGTCGCCCGCCTGAACCGCCTTGGTCACTTCGGCGATGTTGCGGACCTGGCTGGTCAAGTTCCCCGCCATGGAATTGACGCTGTCGGTCAGGTCCTTCCAAGTGCCGGCGACTCCCTGAACGTCAGCCTGACCGCCAAGCTTGCCTTCGGTCCCAACCTCGCGTGCGACGCGGGTGACCTCAGAAGCGAAGGAGCCGAGCTGGTCAACCATCGTGTTTATGGTGCGAGCGGTGCGAAGGAATTCCCCACGCAGCGGCCGGTCTTCGATTTCCAAAGCCATTTTCTGCGAGAGGTCCCCCTGGGCAACGGCACCGATGACTCTTGCCGTTTCACTGGTCGGGTGAACCAGGTCATCGATCAAGCCGTTGACCGACTCGATCGATTCCCTCCAGAACCCCTGCACGTCTCCGAACGCACCGCGCTCGCTGAGCCGGCCCTCTTTGCCGACGACCCTATTGAGCCGGGCCAGCTCGCGCGCCATCCGAGCGTTCTGTTCGGCGATCGCGTTAAAAGTGTCCGCCACTTTGCCCGGAGCTCCTTCCCAGTCGAGCGGGAGCCGGACTGAAGGGTCCCCATCCCGAAGAGAACGCAACGCCGACAAGAATACGGAAAGATCGAGGAAATCCCTGCCTGCGACAGGTTCTGAAGCAGTAGCCATCGTAGCCTCCCCGGTCCCTTTAGATAAGAAGTAGAGGCCTGAAAGGATTGGGCCCGGTACCCCCGGCGCAACAGGTGGCGACGAGATCAAGCAAACCTAGATTGTGCAGTTGAGCGATCCTGTAGCCGGTACCGTGATCCGGTATGGAGTACCTGGCCGAAAACACCTGGCCTCGAAGATTCACTAACCAGCTTATCTCTAACACCGGGGACCATCAACTGGAAGGCGGGCAGCGGGCAGCGGGCAGAGGGCAGCAGGCAGAGGGCAGCAGGCAGAGGGCAGCGGGCAGCGGGCAGAGGGCAGAGGGCAGCGGGCGATTTTGCGCTGTGATTGGAGAGAGACCGAATATCGAATATCGAATATCGAATATCGAATGTCGAATGTCGAATGTCGAAGGAAGGAAAAGGCTGGGAAGGAATTCGACCTTGAGGATTGGCTGATTGACTTTCCGCTCGGATAATCCGTGTGGCGGGGGGCACTGCCGAAAACCAGGGTGGGAAATCACATAGCCGGACAGCTGGTCCGTAGTGGGACTTCTTCCTCAGTTCGACATTCGACATTCGACATTCGATATTCGATATTCGATATTCGATATTCGGTCTTTCTTCCTCATCGCGCCCGCTGACTTTTGGTTGCGGCCTTGGCCGCGCCGTGTTCGTCCGTGTTACAGTCTGCGCATGAAGACACGCTTTGGGAAAGCTGCGGTTACTCTCGCTTGTTGTCTTATGTTGTGGTGTTCTGTTCGCGCCCAGAACATTAACGCCAACTACGACGAAGCCAAGGTCCCTGCCTACAGCCTTCCCGATCCTCTGGTTGTGGGAGGCGACCGGATTCGCACGGCGGAGGCGTGGAAAGCTAATGGCCGTGCCCAGGTGCTCCGTCTGTTTGAAAGCCACATGTTCGGAAAGACGCCGGGGGGACGCCCGCCCGGCATGCGATTCGAGGTGAAATCCACCGACCGGCAGGCACTCGCCGGGACTGCAATCCGCAAGGAGGTGTCGGTCCGTTTCGGAGCCTCGGAGGATTCGCCCGGGATGATGATCCTTCTTTATCTTCCCAAAGAGGCGAAGGGTCGGGTACCGATGTTCGTAGGCCTGAATTTCTCCGGAAATCACGGCGTGCGTTCAGAGCCTGGAATCACTCTCTCGCGAAGCTGGATGCGCAACAGGAGCGGCGTCGTCGACAACCGGGCCACTGAAGAGACCCGGGGAGCCGGAGCCAGCAGCTGGGCCGTCGAAAAGATCCTGGCGAGGGGCTACGGGCTCGCGACTGTCTACTACGGCGATCTGGACCCGGACTTCGACGATGGGTTCCAAAACGGAGTCCATCCCCTGTTCTACCGCGCGGGCCAGACACGGCCCGACCCCGACCAGTGGGGAGCGATCGGTGCCTGGGCTTGGGGACTCTCTCGCATCGTCGACTATCTGGAGAAGGATCCCGATGTGGACGCCTCCCGCGTCGCGGTCATGGGGCATTCGAGGTTAGGCAAAGCCGCTCTGTGGGCCGGGGCCCAGGACGAGCGCTTCGGAATTGTGATTTCGAACGACTCCGGATGCGGAGGAGCCGCCCTCAGCAAACGCGTGTTTGGCGAAACCGTGAAGATCATCAATAACGCGTTCCCGCACTGGTTCTGTGGGAACTTCAAGGTGTTCAACGATAAGGAAAGCGAGCTGCCGTTCGATCAGCATATGCTCATCGCGCTGATGGCCCCTCGGCCGGTCTACGTGGCGAGCGCCCAGGAAGACCAGTGGGCTGACCCCAAGGGCGAGTTCCTGGGGCTGCGTCACGCCGACCCGGTCTACGGACTCTTCGGAAAAGAGGGTCTCGGAGCGGATGAAATGCCCGGCGTCAATCAGCCGGTTGGAAAATCCAACGGCTATCACGTCCGCACCGGGAAACACGACGTGACTGACTACGACTGGGAGCGCTATTTGGATTTCGCGGATAAACACTTCCGGCGGTAGCCGGATCTATCTAAGCCACCAATGATAAGATTCTTCTTTCGAGGTAAGAAACATGGTTGAATTCGCCTATCAGGACCCTTTTCCGCTGGCGCCGGATACAACCGAGTACCGGTTCCTATCCTCGGAGCTCACCTCGCTCGAGACAGTCGGTGATCGTCAGTTCCTGGTTGTCCAGCCGGAGGCACTTAGCCTGCTGGCCCGCACGGCGATGCGAGACGTCTCCTTCTTTCTCCGCCCGGCGCACAATCAAAAGGTAGCCGGGATCCTGCAGGACCCGGAAGCCTCGGACAACGACAAGTTCGTCGCTCGAACGATGCTCAGGAACGCGGTCATATCCGCCGATGGACAGCTTCCGTTTTGCCAGGACACCGGTACAGCGATTGTTGCTGCAAAAAAGGGGCAGTATGTCCTGACCAGCGGTGACGATGCGGAGGCGCTCAGCCGGGGGATCTTCGAAACCTACACGAAGGAAAACCTCAGGTATTCTCAGGTCGTTCCCCTGAGCATGTACGAAGAGAAGAATTCCGGGTGCAATCTACCCGCCCAGATCGAGATCTATTCCACATCCGGCGACAAGTACAGCTTCCTTTTCATAGCCAAGGGAGGCGGTTCCGCCAATAAGACGTTCCTCTATCAGCAAACAAAGGCTCTGCTCAACCCGGGAAGCCTGAAGCCGTTCCTTGTGGACAAGATGAAGAGCCTCGGTACCGCGGCTTGTCCGCCTTACCACCTGGCTGTTGTGATTGGCGGAACAAGTGCGGAGGCGTGCCTGAAGACGGTGAAGCTCGCTTCGGCCGGGTATCTCGACACCTTGCCGACAAGCGGCAACCCGGGGGGGCGGGCTTTTCGGGACGTGCATCTGGAGCAGGAGCTGGTTCACTCGGCCGAACAGATAGGGCTCGGTGCGCAATTTGGCGGCAAATACTTCGTTCACGACGTCCGGGTGGTTCGCCTGCCACGCCATGGCGCCTCATGTCCGGTTGGGATCGGCGTGTCATGCTCAGCCGACCGAAACATCAAGGGGAGGATCGATCGAGAGGGCATCTGGGTTGAGCAGCTGGATGAGAATCCCGCCCGCTGGCTGGTCGACAGCCCTGGTGAAACCGCCGCTCCCGCAGTGCGTATTGATTTAAATAGGCCGATGACCGAGATTCTGGCGCAGTTGACTCGCCACCCAGTCAAGACACGGCTGTCGCTCTGCGGACGGATGGTTGTGGCTCGCGATATCGCGCATGCGAAGCTGAAGGAGAGGCTGGACCGTGGCGAGGGCCTTCCCGAGTACTTCAAGCGTCACCCGGTCTACTACGCGGGGCCGGCCAAGACGCCTGCCGGAATGGTTTCAGGATCCTTCGGACCGACGACCGCCGGGCGCATGGACTCCTACGTGGATCTGTTTCAATCCAACGGCGGTTCGATGGTGATGGTGGCCAAGGGGAACCGTTCGCAGCAAGTGACGGACGCATGCCGCAAGAACGGCGGATTCTATTTGGGAAGCATCGGCGGCCCGGCGGCGATTCTTGCCAAGGAAAACATCAAGGCAGTGAAGGTGCTCGATTACCCTGAGCTCGGTATGGAGTCCATCTGGGAAATCGAGGTAGAGGATTTCCCCGCCTTCATCCTCGTCGACGATAAAGGTAACGACTTCTTTCAGCAGCTGTAACCCGTGCAGACACGCTCAGTCACTGGATCGGATTACATGGACAGACGAATAAGCAGCCTTGTCTTCCTTCTCGCTTCCTTCCTCGCGCTCAATTCGTGCGGCAGCGAGCAAGTGGGCGCCGCCAAGCCTTCGGTTGACCGCCCTGCCGGCTCTCCGCGCACTGTGAGAATCGAGCGGGTCGTAGAGATGCCAATGGAGAGCCTCGTCGAAGTGAGCGGTACGCTGGCTGCCTATGACGTCGCCACGCTCGGGCTGAAGGTCCCCGGCCGGATCGCAAGGATCACGGTGGATCTCGGAAGCCAAGTTCAAAAGGGACAACTGGTCGCCCAGGTCGAAGAGGACGACTATCGGCTGCGGCTGCAGCAGGCGGACGCGGCGGTTGCTCAGGCGCGCGCTCGCCTGGGTCTTCCAGTCCAAGGCAGCGAAGACCGCGTGGACCTTGAAAAGACCAGCACGGTCCGGGAAGCGAGCGCAGTGCTCGAAGAGGCGAAGCTGGCGCTGAATAGATCACAACGTCTGCTTGGACGGGGC
The DNA here is from genome assembly GCA_964421755.1 of uncultured Acidobacteriota bacterium. Classification (GTDB taxonomy): domain Bacteria; phylum Acidobacteriota; class UBA6911; order RPQK01; family RPQK01; genus CAVUUN01. The sequence goes on along the minus strand of CAYQYP010000590.1, from coordinate 4,171 downwards.
CTGATCTCCAAGTCACAGATGGAAGAAATCGAGGCGGATTTCAAGGTTGCCGAGAGCCGGCACGCCGACGCCATCGAGGAGGTGCGTAATCGCGAGGCACTGCTCGCGCAACGACGCACCGAGCTGGCACTGGCCCGGCAGCAGTTGGCCGACACAAGCATCTACGCCCCGTTTGACGGTATCGTGGAGGAAAAGCAGGCGTCCGTCGGCGAATTCCGGGCGGCCAGCGCCCCCGTTGTCAAAATCGTGAAGATCAGTCCGCTCCGCCTGCGGGCTGACGTGCCTGAACGGGAGGCCCGGTTGGTCAAGATCGGGCAAAAGGTCCGGGTACGAGTGGAAGGCGACCCCAAGACCTACACGGGCCAGATCGTTCGACTCAGCCCAAGCATCAGGCAGGACAATCGAACGCTGCTCGTCGAGGCCGATGTGAGAAACGATGGATCGCTTCGAGCCGGCACCTTTGCTCAGGTTGCCATTGTCCTGGAGGCGGGGAGGTCGGTTCCGGCGATCCGTGCGGATTCCATTCGAACCTTCGCGGGCCTGGAAAAAGTGATTGTGGCCGAGGACGGAAAGGCCGTGGAAAAGCAGGTGACCACGGGCCGCCGGGCGGCCGGGTGGGTGGAGGTCAAGGATGGGATCAAGGCCGGCGACGCATACGTGACCGACCCGGGGAACCTGCAGACGGGGCAAGCGATCGCCGTGACGCGGTGAGAGAACCGGCTGACCAGCTGACCGGCTGACCGGCTGACGCCGTTTTCGTCCGTGTCCGTCCGTTTTTGTCCGTGCAAGTCCGTGTCCAGGTTTTAAACCATGCAAAAGCTAGCAGAAATCAGCATCCGCCGCCCGGTATTCGCCTCCATGCTGGTGCTCGGTCTCGTTGTCATCGGGGCCACCGGGTACTCGAAACTCGGTGTGGACCGCTTCCCTTCAGTCGATCTGCCCACTGTCTCGGTTCGGACCGTGCTCCGCGGAGCATCTCCCGAGGAAATAGAGACGGAGGTTTCCCAGAAGATCGAAGAAGCCGTGAACACGGTGGAAGGCCTCAACGAGCTCCGGTCGATCTCGAGCGCCGGCGCGTCAATTGTGATTGCGACCTTCGGGCTGGATCGCGACGTTGATGACGCCGCCCAGGACGTCCGGGATCGCGTCTCGCGAATTCTGACCGACTTGCCTCGCGACGTGGACCCTCCGATCGTCGCGAAATTCGACAACGATTCCACGCCGGTTTTGACCATCGCCGTGACAGGGAACAGGTCACTGCGCGAGTTGACTGAGATCGCGGACAAGCGGGTCAAAGTTCTTCTGGAGCGGTCGGCCGGTGTCGGTGAAGTACGCCTCGTCGGTGGACTGGAACGGGCGATCAACATCTGGGTGGACGCCGACCGGTTGAACGCCTACGGGATCCCGATCACCGCTGTCCGCAACGCCATCGTCAGCCAGAACGCGGACATCCCTGGCGGGAACGTTACGACCACGCTGCGAGAGCACACGCTACGGACGATGGGGCGGATCACTGAACCGCGCGACTTCGATGACCTTGTCGTTTCGACCATAAACGGCGTTCCGATTCGGATTCGCGACCTGGGATTCGCCCAGGATGGAACCAAGGAGCAGCGATCCATCGCGCGACTAAACGGCGTTCCGACCGTCACGCTCGAGGTGCGGCGACAATCGGGCGCTAACACGGTTGCGGTTATCGAAGCAGTCAAAGAGAATATGGCCCGGTTGCAGGGCGAATTGCCTGCAGACATGAGGCTCGAGCCGATCCGTGACCAGTCCCGGTATATCTACGCGGCTCTGCACGAGATCCAGATACACCTGATCGTCGGGAGCATTCTTGCCAGTCTCGTCGTCCTCCTTTTCATGCGCAGCTGGCGCTCGATGGTCATCGCAGGCATCGCGATCCCGTGCTCTGTCATATCCGCCTTTGGGATGATGTGGGCGCTTGATTTCACGTTGAACAGCGTAACCATGCTTGCCCTCGTCCTCATGGTCGGCGTGGTGATCGATGATGCGATTGTCGTTCTGGAGAACATATTCCGGTTCGTCGAGGAAAAGAAGATGCGGGCGTCGGAAGCCGCCCGGGCAGCAACCGCCGAGATCGGGCTGGCCGTCATGGCCACCACGTTTAGCCTGGTCGTCATCTTCGTCCCTGTCTCTTTCATGTCGAGCATATCCGGCCGTTTCCTCTATCAGTTCGGCCTCACCGCTGCGGTCGCGGTTCTCGTCAGCCTGCTCGTTTCCTTTACGCTTACGCCGATGATGAGCGCGAGGCTGCTTCGGGCTGAGGATGCGGAGGGATCGCACGGTGTTGCGAAGTCTCGACGCGGCTTCTATTCGCGGATCGACCGCGTGTACACCTCGGCACTTCATTTTGCGATCCACCACCGTTGGGTGGTTGTCTGCGTGGGCCTCGCGGTCGTGATTTCCGCAGTCCCGTTGTACCAGGTCGTTCGCCAGGACTATATCCCGAGTGACGTGGACGAAGCGGAATTCGACGTGAACATAACGGCGCCGGAAGGCACCAGTCCGGCGGCCATGGAGCAGGTGATCGGCCGGGTCGAGCAGGATCTGATGTCAGTGCCGGGAGTGAAGCTCGTGCTCGCTTCTTCGGGTGGAAGCTTTCTTGGTAATGCAAACGCGGGCACCGCGTATGTTCGAATCGCTCCCCATGAAGAACGGTTGTTTTCGTTCGGGCGCCTGTGGAGGGAGACACTGGCGGGCAACCCTCTGAATGCCTTCAAGGGCAACTACTCACAGCGCGAAGTCATGATGGCGGTCAGAGGCAGGTTGCGCCAGTACCCCGACCTCCGCACTATCGTTCGCAACGCTCCCTCGTTCAACATCGGCGGCGGGAATTTCGAGATCGATTTCGTCCTCCGCGGACCCGACCTGCGCATCCTGTCCGAATATGCCGAACGGCTTCGACAGCGTGCACCCGAGTTAGGGGTGATTGACGCCGACGTCACGCTTAAGCTGAACAAACCCGAGTTGCACGTCGAGATCGACCGCGAACGGGCTGCAGCGATGGGTGTAAGTACCGAGGACATCGCGTCGGCCCTTCGGCTGATGGTCGGAGGTGACCAGGAGGTTTCACGATTCAGGGATGAATCGGTCAACGACGACTACGATGTTGAGCTTCGGCTCACCGAAGGGCACCGGAATGACCAGGCGACCATATCCCGGCTCTTCGTCCCTCGCGCGGGCGGCCTGGTCAGGCTGGACAATCTGGTCCAAATCACCCCGGCGGAAACCGCCTCGCGAATTGACCGCCTGGATAGGCAACGGCAGGTGAGTCTACGCGGCTCCGTGGGGCCCGGTTTCTCTTTGGCTGATCGTCTGGATGCACTGCGGGCGGAAACGGCGGGCATGAATCTGCCGGCAGGATACTCAACGACCGTGTCCGGCCGCGGCCGGGAAATGGAAAGAACCTTTAGTGAATTCCTCTGGGCGTTCCTTCTCTCTGTCATTTTCATGTACATGATCCTGGCCTCTCAGTTCGAAAGCCTGATGCACCCGTTTACAATCCTTCTCTCGCTGCCCATCTCGGTTCCATTCGCACTGTTTTCGCTCTGGCTGACCGACAACACCCTGAACCTCTACTCGGCCTTGGGGCTCCTGGTTCTCTTCGGGGTCGTGAAGAAGAACGCGATCCTCCAGATTGATCACATGAACAAGTTGCGCGCCGCCGGCTTCGAGAGGGAGGCAGCAATCATGCAGGGGAACCGGGATCGTCTCCGTCCGATTCTCATGACCACCCTGGCGCTGGTGGCTGGAATGACGCCGTTAGCCCTTGGAACTGGTCCGGGAGCAGAGGAGCGTCACGCAATTGCCGTGGTGGTCATCGGCGGACAGACGCTTTCGCTGCTTTTGACTCTGGTCTTCACCCCGGTGGCGTACTCGATCCTGGATGATCTGGCCGCCACTTCGGCTCTGAGGCGCGTGCATGCCGCCGCCGGCCGCCTTGCGCTTGCAGTGAGGAACGGTAGAAAGGCCGAGGAGGTTTAGCCCCGGTTTAACCCCGGGCTAACCCGGCGTGCTTTCACCGCTAAGCTTCAACCTCCCGGCGAATTCGGATACACTACGGCGATGCGGGCCGCGCCGGAAATCGCAGAATCCGATCAGAAAATTCTCGTTGTCGATGACGAGATAGCCAACCTTCAGAAACTCC
>CAYQYP010000589.1:0-10925 GCA_964421755.1 uncultured Acidobacteriota bacterium | reverse complement strand
AGCCTCGCCACTTCCCAGCGCTCGGCCATCGCCTCGAGCTCGGTAAGAGTGCAAAGGTCGCGAAGAAAACGGGCGCATTCCTCACGGTCCTCGAGCAGGACCACTGCGTCGAACAAAGCCCATAGCGCCTTGTTTTTACGAAGCTCTCTTTCCATGGTTATGTTGTAACACACTAAAACGAGGGTTGGCAAGTGCAAATGGGGATAAAGCGAAGAATTCGGGACTTCACTGAACCGCGTCGTCTCGGAACGCGGACGTCTTGGAGCGCGCGGACGTCTCGTCCGCACTGGGATCACGGGCATCTTGCCCGCGTAAAAACTCCAGGCACCGGGCATTCTGCCCGGCGTGGCGTAGGGCGGGAAAGCAACGGCGGGCAGGATGCCCGCCGCCCGGAGTTTATACATTTCGCTGACGACTGACGACCTGCCGAGACAGCCCGCCAACCGGGCCAAAAAGCGGCGGATTCTGAACCGCGAATCCGCCCTACGACCGATCGCTTTCGCACGTCGAGTAGTCGTAGGGCGGATTCGCCGTTCAGAATCCGCCGCTTTTTGGCCCGGTTGGCGCCATCTTGCCGCTCAGCCCGGCATAAAACAGGGAGTGTCGGGTCCGCGCTCCAGACGGGATATCCAGGCGGGACCCCTTGCTCAGCCGGTCAGCCGGTCAGCTGGTCAGCCGGTCAGCCTTCAGCATCCCTTCCAATATCTCGCCGGCCTCTTCCACGACCGGCCGGCAAACCGTTACGAATAGACCTTTGTCAGTGGCTTCTTTGTAGCCCTCGGGCGTCCCGATCACGCAGCCGAGCAGGTCTTTGCAGAGGATCGACCCGTGGCGCTGCTTGAAGATCTCTGAGAATTCGCGAATTCGGGCGCTGACCTTGTTTTTTTCTTCCGGGTTCGGCACTTCGGCCGTCCAGGCATCGAGGCCGAGGACTATGAACGCTCCTGTGACGGCGCCGCAAACCTCGCCCATCCGACCCATGCCGCCCCCAAACCCGCTGGCGACCTTCAAGGCAGTCTGCTGATCCATGCCGAGATCCTCGCAGAACGCTATCAGTACCGCCTGCGAACAGAAGTAACCATTCTTGAAACACTTCAGTGCCTTCTTGGCTTTTTCGCCCATCCGGTCCTCCAAGCGAGATAGCTTAAGCCAGAAGTATCCGTGCCCGGGCCGGAAATATTCAATTTCGGTCTTACGGTATTATGTCCCCGTAACTTGAATCCGCGGATAGTCCAGACTGTGAGCAAATGAAATGAAATTCGATCGGCGTCAGTTCGTCAAGTTGGCTGCGGTCCCGGCGGGGGCACGGGTAGGGTCGGAAGGGGCGGTTGCGGCCGCGCCTTTCCAGGCAGAAGCCGCAACTGCGCAGGTTTATTCGCTGTTCGACCGGCCGATGAGGTGGGCTCAGCTCGCGTTTGTCGAGAGCGATCCGGGGAATTACGACCAGCAGTTCTGGCTCGACTACTTCCGCCGCACCCACTCCGAGGGCGTCTGCCTGAGCGCGGGCGGCATCGTAGCCTTCTATCCCACCAAAATCCGCCTCCACTATCGCAGCGCCTGGATGAAGGACACGGACCCGTTTGGAGAAATGGTCGCCGCCTGTCGAAAGATGGGAATGGTCGTCATCGCCCGGACCGATCCGCATGCCGTTCGCCAGGCGGCTTACGATGCCCATCCTGAGTGGATAGCTGTCGAAGCAGACGGGAAGAAACGCCGCCACTGGGCGAATCCCGAGCTGTGGGTGACCTGTGCCCTCGGTCCCTACAACTTCGAGTTCATGACCGAAGTTCATCGGGAGATCATGACCCTTTACCAGGTTGACGGCATCTTCTCCAACCGCTGGCATGGACACGGGACCTGTTACTGCGACAGCTGCCGTCGCCTCTTCAAACAATTCTCGGGGATGGACCTTCCGGTTCCCGGGCAGGCAAACGCTGCGGTGAATCGCCAGTACATTCTTTGGAGACGCCAGCGGCTAACCGAGCTGTGGAATGTCTGGGACCACACCATTCGGACTATTCGCCCGAGTTCTCGGTTTATCCCAAACGGGCCGCCTGACCTGAAGACTGCCGGGGAAAAGGCGGACATCCTGTTTCAGGATCGGCAGGCGCGCAGCGGGCTCACCTGCCCGTGGACGAACGGCCGGTACGCCAAGGAGTTGCGCGCGACTATGGGACGCAAACCAATCGGCGGGATCTTCAGCGTGGGCCTGGAAGAGCGGTACCGGTGGAAAGACTCGGTTCAAAGCCAGGCCGAAGTGCGAGTATGGGTCGCCGAATCGATCGCCCACGGCGTGCGCCCCTGGTTCACGAAGTTTTCGGCTGTCCTCTATGATCGGCGGTGGCTCAAGGTTGTCGAGGATCTCTACGGCTGGCATCACCGCTTCGAGCGTTACTTTCGAAATGAAAGCCCCATTGCGAGGGTCGGCTTGGTCTACTCCGAGCAAACGGCCGATTTCTACGACCGTGGAAAGCAACACCAGAACCTGGACGACCACCTCAAGGGCGCCTACCACGCCCTCGTCGAGGCGCGTATCCCCTTCGAGATGGTTCACGACAACCTTCTCGACCCGGCCGGTCTCAAATCCTTCAAGCTCCTGATCCTGCCGAACATCGCCGCTCTTTCCGTTGAGCAATGTCGCCAACTCAGCGACTACGTGAAGGCCGGTGGCAGCCTTGTCGCCACCTTTGAGACCTCGCTTTATGACGAGTGGGGAGAACCGCGTCCGGATTTCGGGTTGAAGGAAATCTTCGGAGTCTCGCACAGGAAGCTCGAGGGCCCGCTCAGAAATTCCTACCTGAACCTTGAGGCTGATCCTGCGACGGGGAAGCGGCACCCGGTTTTGCAGGGATTGGAGGACGCGCCTCGGATCGTCAACGGCGTTTACCGGCTTGACGTTCAACCGCTGATCGATTTCCCCTCGCCGCTGACCCTGATTCCTTCGTACCCGGATCTGCCCATGGAGGACGTTTTCCCCCGGGTTCAGAAGACCACTGTCCGCGAGCTGTACTTGCGCGAGATTGGCTCAAGCCGGGTCGCCTACTTCCCGTGGGACCTGACGCGAACTTTCTGGGAGGTGCTGGCGGTTGATCACGCCCGGCTGATTGCGAACACGGTCCGATGGGCGGCAAACGAGGAGCAGCCCGTCGTGGTCAGTGGGCCAGGGATCATCGACATCAGCGCCTGGCGCCAGAAGGATTCGATGACTGTCCACCTGGTGAATCTGACGAATCCAATGATGATGAAGGGACCAATACGTGAGTTGATCCCGATCGGGGAGCAGAGCGTCCGGATCAGGCTTCCGGAGGGTAAGAAACCGCGCCGGGTGCAATTACTGGTGGCCGGCGCGGAGCCCCGGGTGGAACGCCCGAATGCTACCGAGCTGGTGGTCAACGTGCCTTCCGTCCTGGCGCACGAGGTCGTCGCAATCGACTGGTAGAGTCGCCTTGTACAGAGCGTAATCACGATCCGAAAGAGCCGCGCACGGGGCGAGGGTGTTGAAAAATGTTTGCGTGTCTGTGAACAGCCTGTACGACAGGGCGAGGCTCGCGTGGAGGCGAGATCGAATGGAGCCGCGCACGACATCAGCCCATGACAAGTCCGTCGCGCGACTGCGGCCTCACGCCGGAGCGGTGGTTTTGGGGGTCGTCATGTTCTTTTCGTCGCGAACGGCCCATCCGTCCTCAAGGTAGACGACGCGATTCCCGTACGATGCGTTTTTCTCCGAGTGGGTAACCTGAATGATGGTCGTGCCTTCCCGGTTCAGTTTTGCGAAAAGCTCCATGATCTCCTGGGCTTGACCCGAATGGAGGTTTCCGGTCGGTTCATCGGCGAGGATCAGCTTGGGATTCGCGATCACCGCCCGCGCCACCGCCACGAGCTGCTGCTGACCCCCGGAAAGCTGGGACGGAAACAGATCCTTTTTCCCCACAATATGGAATCGATCCAAGGTATCGCAGACGATCGCCGCCCGTTGCGACGATTTGATGTTCCTGTATGAGAGCGGCAGGTCAAGGTTCTCGTATACGGTCAGGTCGTCAAGCAGATGGTAACTCTGAAAGACGAAACCGATATACTTCTTGTTCAGCTCGATCCGATCGCGCGGCTTCATCGCGTGGATGGCGTGATCGAACAGGAAGTACTCGCCGCTCCAGTCGTGATCGAGCATCCCCAGAATGCTGAGCAGCGTGGTTTTTCCCGCCCCGGAGGGACCCATGATCGTCACGAACTCGCCTTCCGACACCGAAAGGTTGATCTGACGAAGCACGAAGAAACGACTGTGGCCGACCGGGTATGACTTCTCGATGTTATTCAGTTTCAGCATGATTTTGACTCCAAGTGAAGTCCGGCTGCCGGTTAGTTAGCAATAGCAATGCCACTGCCCGGCATAGATCCAAGACTCTGCCGTGCACTAACTATAGTGCATTGCCGGCATGGGATGCCGCCCAAATGATGCAGGATGCCAACGCCCGACCCGGACACCCTTTGCTGTTCGGTAATGGGACGGCCTGTCCGAATTCGCGAACCAGGGGTTAGGAGCTGCGATTCAGGAAGAAAAACCAGCCGGCGTCCGTCGCTGATCTGAAAGACTGGAGGCCAACGAAGCGGGATCGAAGCCTCAGGAACAGGTCGGGCCTGCCGGGAAAGTCGGTCCCGCGCCCTCAGCACCGAGCTCTGAATTTGCCGGCGAGTATTCCCGAATCACTGCCCGCAAGTCGACTTCACCTGCATTTCCCTCCTCGTTAGGTACTTCCCGGCCAGGATTCGCCGTGAAGCGCCATATCCCAGAAGAGGTATTCGTAGCGAGTCGTGGTCAGGAAGGTTTCGGCCATTCGCTCGCGTAGCGTTTGCGACGCCTGTTGAAGGAGGTTGTCGATTTCCTCCTCGAGCCATTTGATCCAGCCCGCGAAAGATTCATTGGACCAGCGCTCGACGAAATCTTCCCAGGGAGAGGTGCCTTCGATCGTGCGGCGGACCAATGACCAGCAATCGAAGTACGCTTTCTCCGCGCAATAGAGGAGCGTAAAGGCCTCTTCAAAACTGGCCGCATGAGCGGTCGAAATCATGTACTGGATGTAGGCATGACATGTGGGGGTCATGTCGCCATCCAGCCGGACGCCTTTCTCCTGAGCCATGCGCTCGAACAGTGCCAACTCCGACTGGAGCGCCGGGATCGCCGCCAGAAGACCGGGACGAACGCGGTCGGGGGCTCGAGACACCAGGATGGCGATGAACGGAATCGCTCCGCGCACGAAAAGATAGTCCTGACGCAACCAATTTGCGAAGACGTCAAAGGGAACCGACCCTTCCGCCGTCTGTCGCAGGAATTTGTGATTGAGCATCTTGTTCCAGAGCGCCTGGCTGCTGGCAAAGAGGTCTTGGTGGGAAATCATGTCCTCAGTGTACGCCCAGATTCTTCAGACAAGTCTACGGGGTGATGGTACAGCGGTCCAGACCGACAACGCTCGACGTCAAGAACCCAGGTGCCCGGCCCGACACGCCACGAACGTAGTATCGACCGGTATGTTCTCCTTGATTACTATCTTGACCAGAATCTCGTATGCGGCCGGGATCTTGTTGCCTGGGCTTCGTTTCCTGAGCGCCTCGTAAACCGGTCGCATTTTGGCCGGGTTGCAGAAGAACTCACCCGTCCCCAGGGTCCCGTAGCTGCAGGCGCCGGACAGGGTGAGCACACGCGTTCCATTCGGTAGACCCTGCATAAGAATCAACCCGTAATCGATGAACCCTTCGGCTGCCGATCGGTTGTTGACCTCGCAGGTATAAACCGCCTGCTCGCCGGGTTCCGGGTTCCGGTTGCGATAGCGGGCGGCCACATAAGAGAAATTGGGCTCAGCGAGGTTCTGTTCTGCCCAAAGGTTGATCAACGGCTGCCCGAGCACGATCACGTGTTCTTTGCTGGCTTTTTCCCAGGTCAGAAACCTCGCCTGCGAGAGCTCGGCCGGCCGGTTCAAGGCGAGGTAGAGCCGAGCCAGGTGAAAGGCGCAGGCCGCCTCTCCCATCCCCGTGTACTCGTCGTCCGACACGTGGAGGAAGTGAAAGATCGGGTCGCCGGGTCTGTAGGGAATTCCCGAATCATCCGCGTTCAATGGAAGCAAACGGCCCAATTCCGCGTCGATCGGTTGGGGATCCCGGCCCAGGTAGTTTGTGGGCTGAGGGGACCGGCTGACGAACTTGAACATCACCTTCGGATTACTGAGGTTGATGGTGGTTTTTCGAGGATTCTGTTTGTCGAGAGGACCGAGCAACTCCTCGTAAAAGGCCAAATCCCCGGCGGCCAAGGGCGGAGGAGCCTTCGCGCTGCTTCCTCTGTAAGAGATCCACAGCAGGAGATTGCCGACGAGCGAGAAGATAAGGATGGCCGCGACAATGTACAATGCTCGGCGCGGCGGAATAGGGCCTGCAGATGATCCTGGCGACGATACTGGGCCCGGCGGTGCCGTCGGCGCAGACGTCTCAAGCGGTTTTTCGTCGGCAGGGGCAGTCGCGGATCTGACCCTGACGAACTCCGGGCAGTAGTTACCCTTGGGCAATACGATCTGGACCGGGTGATCCTTCCCTTCGGTTGAGTAGTACTCCCTGAGTCGACGCCGCAGATCGTGCGCACGAACACGAACGATCGAATCCCCGGCCGCTGAAAAATCCGCTTTCCGCTCGAACACCTCGACGCCGATAAGGTATTCGTTGAGTTGCTCACCACGTCCTTCTACCGCGCTGGCGCACACGTACTCGAGCAAATGGCTCAGTTTTCCGGAATTCCGGAAATGGTCGCTCTTCAGGACGTCCGCAAGCTCACGACGGATCTCGTCGTTGGAGGGCCGTTCTGCGGAGAAGCTCACTTCATCTGAGGCCAAGTTCACCTCCCCAGGATTGCGCTCGGAGCAACCGCCCACGCGGGTGCCGAATCATCGACGCAAGAATTGGGTCGTTGACGCGGGGGAAATTTTACCGCGTTTTCCGGTCTTTTTTTTTTGAATTGTGTCTAGAACATCCTCGATCAGAAGTTTATGTTCATGCCAATCTGCACCAGGCGGGGGCTGCTCGGCAGTACTCCTCGAGCCCGGTCGACGATGTAGATCCGATCGAGGAGGTTTTTGACGGCAACGAAGAACCCGGTTCGAAGCGATTCCACTCGGTAATTGATCGCGGCGTTGAGCGTCTTCTGGCTGGGAATGATCCCCCTTTGGCCGTCAGGACTCGGGACAACCGTATTGAGATCGTCAGCGAACTGTTCGCCGATGTAGACGCCCTCCAGCAGGGCCTCCAGGCCACGTGGATGCATGTAGCCCACCGTTGTGGTCATCAGGTGCCTGGGGGCATACGGGAGGCGGTTGCCCGTGACGCTGACATTGGTTAATCCCGGCACTGCGCTGAAACGGGTCCCGACGAATCTGGCGGTCGGAACATAGGTATAGGCGGTTCTGATGTACACGTTCTGACGAGCCCCGAGCGCCGTGCCGGCGTCAAAGCGCCCCGACAGCTCCACACCCTGATGTAGCGTCTCCCCGCCGTTCGTCAGAGCTGCGCCGACGCCACCGGCAAGGCTTGCAGGGACTATCTGATTCTCATAGTCCATCCTGAACAAAGTCGCCTCGAGGCCTGCGGCCGCGTGCGGACGACCACGCATCCCGAGCTCGTAGTTCCAGCTGAGCTCGGGCTCCAGTTCCACGGCGCCACCGGTCGTGTTGTTGATGACGTCTTCGGTTCGCGGGGGCGCAAAACCCCGGTGCACCCCACCGAAAAGCGTCAGCTCGTTAGAGACACCGTAGGCAGCGCCCAGACCGGGGACCACCTGCGTCAGCTCGGTTTGCCCAGTTACACCCAGGCCGTTGTTTGCCAGCCTGTTCGTGCGCTCATAGTTGATCCGCTCTATTCGCGCCCCAGGGGTTAAGGTGACTTTCCCTAAGGTGAACCGGTTCTGGAGAAATACCGAGTACGCCTGGTTCTTGCGCTCGTTGTTCTCGACCAGTGTTCCTATTCTGGCATTCGGGAAGGCCCCGTTCTGCTGTTGCCGATCCTGGTCCTCCCGGTGGAATCGAAAGCCGAAGTCCGATTCGTTTCGTATACCGAGCAGGCGGTGGCTGACGCGAAGGCGTGGTTCTATACCCCACGAACTGTAACGGCGAAGCCGTCCCTGGTTACCACATGTTGTGTTCAGGTTCTCCATGCCCGCACAGGCGGGGTCCGAAGCGTCGTTCGGCCGCTCGTTCGAGTTGCTAGACTGACGCCACCAGTCACGGTTAAAGGCGGCGGCGTAGATGGTGGTCATGAGTGTTGCCGCGTCGCTTAACAGGATGGAATGGTTCGCCGACGCGCCGTAGCGGTCGCCAAAGAAGAAATCATTGCGGAAAGGATTCTGGCGAGGATTTGCACGATATTCCGCCTCGCGGAGGCCCGAGTACCCGACGTTCGAGTTTTCGCCATAGTAGTTGCCCTTAAGCGTCAGCGATTGCCGAGCGCCTTGCATGGTTAGCACTTTGAGATTTACGTCAGTGATCCCGAACCGCTGGTTTTCCCTCGCGCCTTCGCCCTGTTTCCGGATGACGTCGACGAGAAAGCCGGTCGGTCCCCAGGTCCCGCCCCACTTCACGTGTGCATTGAAATAATCACGATTGCCGCTGATAAGGTTAACCGATCCCGAAGGCTTCGCCGGAGGAGCAGGTGTAATGTAGTTGACCACTCCGCTGACCGTTGCCGGCCCGTACAGGATCTGCCCCGCACCCTTGAGAACCTCGACGCTTTCAAACCGATCGATCGGAGGATGGTAGTAAGAAGCGTTATCGCCGTACGGAGCATAGGAGAGAGGCACTCCATCCTCCAGCAGGAGCACTTTGCTCGAACGTGTCGGGTTCACGCCGCGAATCCCGATGTTCGGACGCAGGCCGAAGCCCTCCTCGTCCCGCACATTTACGCCCGGAACCTTGCGTAGCGCTTCGCTTGTCGTGAACACGCGGCTACTCTGCAGGATCCCCGAATCAAGTGTGCTGACACTGCCGGGGATCGTTTCTGCGACGGCGGCGATTCGCGGTGCCGACACGACCAGCTGTTCAGCGAGTACGGGCAGCTCCAGTGAGATGCTTAACCGGCGCTCCTCTCCCGGCCCGAGTTCCAGCGGTTGAAATACCGGTGCGAGACCGGTGTTGGTCACGCTGATTCGGTACTTTCCCTCGAGCAGGCCGGAGATTCGGAAAGCGCCCTCGGTGTCCGTTGCAACCGTTCGCTCAAGACGCCCGGACAGCTCAGCGAGCTTGACCCGGGCCCCAGCCACGGGGGCGCCGCTCGGGTCGGTCACCCGGCCGCTGACTGCCGCCCTCCCTTCAGCAGCCGAGTGCGGCGCATGGCTGACTTGCCCGGCCGCAACCGTACCGTGGCCCGAAGCCATCAGTAGAGCGAGCACAACCAAAAGAAACGCGGGGTAAGCCCCAGAATGAAGACGACGAAAAACCGAAAGACTCACCGATCCCTCCTTCGTAAGTTAGGCGCACCTAACTCACGGGGCAAAAAAAAACTACACCTCTCGCGGAGGCCTGCATTGGGGATCTGACGCTTCGCATTCGGGGCAACGACCTCCCGCCATGCGTCGCTCCAGATAGTCCTGGAAATGTTCCAGGACCTGATTGAGGTCCATATTGCAGCCAGCTAGAAAGTCCAAGAACAGGCCCAGCCTTTGAGACGTCTCGGGGCTCAACGCGTGCTCGATTTTGCAGGCCTCCCGGTCGATCTCAGCCTTGTCGAGCCGGAGGACATCCGACAGAAAGCGCCGCAGGACGTCGTACCGCCGGCGCAGCTGTTCGGCGACGGCCAGTCCTTCGCTCGAAAGGTGGACGGTGCCGTAGCTCTCCTGGCGCACCAGACCTTTGGCTTTGAGCGACCGCAGGGCCCCCGTGACGCTTGGCTTCTTTACGCCGAGCGCCCTCGCGATGGCGTTAACCCGGGCAGGCTCCCCACTTCGCTCGAGATCGAGGATGATCCTCAGGTACATCTCCATGTTCGGAGACAAGTCAGGCTGCATTTCGCTTCCTTTTACGCCAAGTTAGGCGGCCCTAACTTTTATGCTTTCGCCGTCGGTTTGTCAAGAAAGAGTTCGGGTAGGGGTCAAAGGGGAAACAGGGAGGGAAGGGGGCCCCCCCCTCGAAGAGAAAGGACCACAATGACAGCAACGACTTCAAGGACCTCAACGAACGACTTTTTTTGATGTCCTTGGGGTCCTTGAGGTCCTTGTAGTCCTTTCCTAGAAACGGGGGGCTTTGTAGAACCGATTTACTACAGAGGCTCGCCGCATTTGAGCATGGACTTGCCGTAATACGGGTTACGGATGTCCTTTTTGTTTTGCACCCAGCTCTTGTTCGCCATGCTGCACTTATAGGTAAAGGCGCTTGTCCGGGACGAAGGATTACGCTTCAGCTCGGCGATGATCGGCTTGCTCAGCTCGAAAAACTGCTGCCGGGCCTCAGCCAGGCTTTTCCCCTGCAGCGCGCTTGCCGCCCGTTTGATAGCGATGAAATCCGGGCTGTTCACCGGCTTCTTGTTCGAGGCGTCGGACGCGAGCTTCACTATTTTCTGTGCCGCCTCGTTTACTCCTTCGGTGGTGTCCCGGGCCAGGGCATCATGTATTCGGTAGTACTCGCTTACGATCTTTTCGAATGGTGTCTGCGGTGCAGGCGCCGAAGCGGTCGATTGTGCGACCGAATAAGGAGTCAACAGAGCGAAAGCCAACAGCCAGACAAATACGGTTCTTTTCATTGCAGTGTTTTCCTCCGAAACCGTCTGAGCAAGCGGCGTGCCCAAACAACATGGAGCCGAATTCCAGCGGTTGCCGGGCACTCGGGTGGATTGGTTGCGATCTGCGGTGCTGCAAATCCAACACCGGGTGATTGATTTGCCACGAAGTGAGAGCGCGGACGGCC
>CAYQYP010000588.1:0-1590 GCA_964421755.1 uncultured Acidobacteriota bacterium | reverse complement strand
CGCGTTGATGTTGCTGTTTCATGCGGCTCTCGAGGCCAAGCAGGACGATGATTTTATTAGAAAGACCGCCGAGCAGGCAGTTGCGGCTGCGCCTGACAAGAGCCCAGTCCAGAACGATTTTGCTTTCGCGCTGGCGGAATCCGGACGACTCCTGGATCTCGCCGAGCGGTATGCGCGCGAAGCAGCCGAGCAGGCCGCCAAGGGTTCTGCGAGCAAGGCGAATTTTCTTGATACGCTCGGTTGGGTTCTGTTTAAGAAGGGGGATACGGCCGCAGCCGAAGAGCGACTCGCCGAGGCACTCTCCCTGGTGCCACGCCAGGCGGACGTTGCGCTTCACCTTGCGGAAGTCCGGGAATCGGCCGGAAACATGTCCGGGGCGCTGGACGCGTACGCTCGGGCTTACGTAGCTGGCGACCGTCGGCAGCGCGCCCGGATCGAAGAGCTGTACACGAAGGAAAAGGGATCGCTCGAGGGCCTGCACCAGTATCTCGATCTGCAATACGAAAAACTGGGCCCCCTGTTCGACCCCGGGCGATACTCCGGGCAACAGCCGGGCAGCCCGGTGGTTGTCGAGTTGTTTACCGGTGCACACTGCCCGCCGTGCCAGGCGGCCGACTATGCGTTTGATGCCCTGCTGACTCACTATCCCCGGAATGCGGTGCTGGCGCTGCAATACCACCTCCACATTCCGCGCCCGGACCCAATGACCAACCTGGACACGATGGCGCGAGCCCGTTACTACGAAGTGCCTTCGGCGCCGACGGCCGTATTCGCCGGGAACCAGCCGAAATCCGGCGGTGGGTCCACCAAGATGGCGCCGACGGCATTCGAGCTCTATCGCACGACTATCGAGCCGCTTCTGGAACAGAAAGCCGCGGTCCACCTGGAATTAGGCCTTACGAACGATGCAGACTCCTACCGGGTCTCGGCTGCGGTGAAAGAATCAGGCGGAGCCGACGGCTCCGGAAAAGCCAAGGCCCGGACCTTGCACGTTGCACTCGTCGAGAATACCGTTCACTACACGGGGTCAAATGGTGTGCACTTTCACCAAAACGTCGTTCGCAAACTGCTCAGCGGCCCCACCGGCACAGCGCTCGGCGCGGCCGGAAAGACCTTGGACTTTCGCTTCAAGCTGCCTGAGATCGAGTCCGAGCTGAAGAAACAGCTCGCGTTCCTCGAAGAGAAAACCAGCCTCAAGTTCGCTGAACTGGATCTCGAGTTGACACCCGAAGAGATGTCGATTGTGGCCTTTGTTCAGGAGAACGACAGCAAGCGGATCGTCGCAGCGGCAGCGACACCGCTGAAAAATGGAACCGATACGCGAACTGGCACGAACTAAAGAGGAAAGGACCTCAAGACCTCACGGACGCCAACGACTCCAAGGACATCAGGGACGCGAAATGCTTTGGTCGTTGCTGTCCTTGAGGTCCTTGGAGTCGTTGGTGTCCGTGAGGTCGTTTCCTGCTTTACGAACCCGGTACCTGACGAGTGACGTAAATCGGTCGATCGAAACTCGTTCCACTTCCTCGAAGCGTGTCTCCAGTTCTTTCACCCGTTTTTGGGTGCCTGGATTCCAGGTCTGATACAACA
>CAYQYP010000587.1:0-2944 GCA_964421755.1 uncultured Acidobacteriota bacterium | reverse complement strand
TGGAGATTCGCCTCACGACTGGTCTGCGCAATGCCCCGCTCGAGCCTGGGCTGTTTACGGTGAAGTACTAGCACGCATTTCTGACGCCGTGCTCGGGCAACCGCTGTCAGAGCCGCGCACGCAGCGCTTTTCAGCGGAGTAAGCGGGTTCTTGCCTTGAGCACGATCGTGGCTGGTGCCAAGAACCCGCTTACTCCGCTGAAAAGCGCTGCGTGCGCGGCTCCGACGGAAAAAGCAGCCGCAGCGTTGTGAGAAATCCGGGCTAGTTCGATCCGCCCGCGAGCGCGAAGGCATGATAGCTTCCGCCCGACGGATTCCCCCACTTGCCGCCTCCCGCCCCGATCACGATGTACTGGCGCCCGTTGACCTCGTAGACAGCCGGGGTAGCGTTGCCCGCAGCAGGCAGCGTGGTTTCCCACAGTATCTTGCCCGTGGTCTTGTCGAATGCCCGGAACTTGCGGTCGCTGTTGGTGGCGCCAATAAAGAGCAATCCGCCGGCGGTGACGACCGGTCCTCCGTAGTTCTCGCTTCCGGTGTTCGTCTGACCCTTGGCGGCCAGCTCGGGTATTTCACCGAGTGGAATCTGCCAGGCGATATCTCCTTCGTCTAGATCGAAGGCGGTCAGGGTGCCCCACGGCGGCTTGACGGCTGGATAGCCGTCCGGATCTGTGAACCGTATATAACCATCCAATCTGTACCGCAGGTCGATTGGCGACGGCTCTCCGCCGAGTGCGACCGCAGGGGATCCGTCCCCGCTCAGGAGGTAATCGGTCAGGGCATCCACCGCGTCTTGGGGAAGGTCTGACAAGCCCGGCATCCGTCCTTCGCCCTTCTGAATGATGTCCGCGATCTGCCGAACCGAGCGTTTCTTGCCGACACCCACAAGCGAAGGGAATTCGGGGGGCGTACCCTTGAGATTCTCGCCGTGGCAGCTGGCGCACTGGCTCACGTAAAGCTCCCGGCTGGTCATTCTGCCCACCGCCCTGGCCCGCTCAACCAGCTTGACCACCCAGACCATCTCGTTCGAGTTGACGTAAAGGAACCCGGTTTCGGGGTCGAAGGCCACCCCGCCCCATTCACCTCCGCCGTCCATGCCGGGGAAGAGGATCGTGCCGGCCAGGCTGGGCGGATCAAAAGGACCACGGTTCCTCAGCGCACGCAGCTTGTTCAGCACCGCCTGGCGAGCCTCCGGGGTTCGATCCGTGACGAGGTCTTCGCCGAAACGCTGGCGCGCGAACGGGGGCGGCTGAAGGGGGAAGGGTTGCGTCCGGGCGGTCGACTCCCCGGGGACATCTGACTCGAGCACCTTGCGGTACTCGAGAGGAAAGAGCGACTGTCCCGTCTGCCGGTCGAAGACGAAAAGGAATCCGGACTTGGTAATCTGCGCGACGGCGTCGATCAGGCGCCCGTCCCTTCGCACCGTGACCAGGCTCGGCGGAGCGGGCAGATCCCGATCCCAGATGTCATGCTTCACCGTCTGAAAATGCCAGACGCGCTCTCCGGTATCAGCCTTGAGGGCGAGCAGGCAATTGGCGAAGAGGTTATCACCGGCGCGGTTTCCTCCGTAGAAGTCAAAAGCCGCCGAACCGGTGCCGGCAAACACCAGACCCCGCTTCTCGTCCAAGCTCAGGCCGCTCCAGTTGTTGGCGCCGCCGATGTGCTTCCACGCCTCTTTCGGCCACGTTTCATAGCCGAACTCACCGGGGCGGGGAATCGTGTGGAAGGCCCATCGAAGCTTGCCGCTCCGCAAATCATACGCCCGGATGTCGCCGGGCGCGGCGGGCAAGTCCTCGCTGATGAGACTGCCGATGATTAGGAGATCCTTATACACAACACCTGGAGTGTTTGCCGAGACGCTCAGCGTCTCCGGGTCCCGCCCGAGCCCTTCGCGAAGATCGATCCGACCGCCCCGGCCGAAGCTGGCGATCGGTTTCCCACTGGTGGCATCAAGGGCGTACAGGTACTGGCGCGCGGCGAAATAGATCCGGCCCCGCCAATGCACGAGCCCACGGATTCTCGTCCTGCTCTTCACCTCGCGTCCCTCGTTCGGATCGAAAACCCAGACTCGCGTCCCCTTGGCCGCGTCAAGGGCGAAGACCCGGAGCTTGGGCGTTGTTGCGTAGAGCAGCCCGTTGACTACAATGGGGTTGCACTGCATTTCGGAATCCGGGAAAGCATCGCCCGTGTCGTAGCTCCAGGCCAGGCGCAGTTGTCCGACGTTGGCGCGGTTGATCTGGCTGAGCGTTGAATAGCGAATGCTCTCCGGTCCGCCGCCGTAGACACTCCACTCCCGGTAGCCGCTCCTTGGTATGTCACGGGCAGGTCCCGAAGCGATGGCCGTTGGGGCGAGGAAGGACACGAAGAGCTCGAACAGGAGGAGGGTAATCATCAGTTCCAGTCTAGGGTTTTGGAGGGCGAGGTTGTAGAGCGGAGAAAGCAGACAAGGAGAGGGGGAGACAAGGAGAGGGGGAGACAAGGAGAGGGGGAGACTGAACCACTTGCGCAGAGCTCGCCTCTTGGAGCGTGGACAGCTTGGTCTTGGAGCGCGGATCTTCCGTCCGCCCTCCCGCCCTCCCGCCCTCCGCGCCTTGTCTCCCTCTCTTAAAACTCCGCAATCCGCATTCCGCAATCCCCTCCCCCTCTCCTTGTCTCCCCCTCTCCTTGTCTCCCCCACTCCTTGTCTCCCCCACTGTGGTATTCTAGGTGAAGAAAAGGTGAATATGGAACAAGCACTGCTTTTCCCCGAAGCCTTTCCGGTTCAGCAACCAATCAGGGAAAAGAACAGCGTCCAGTACTTCCCTCTTTTAGCCAAGACGGTTCTCAACTCCTGCAACAGCTGTCGTTTGCCGAATGCCGTGACGCTCAACCCGTATCGAGGGTGCGAGTTCGGGTGCAACTACTGCTACGCGCGTTACACGCATGAATTCATGAACCTTGACTGGGAG
>CAYQYP010000586.1:0-14112 GCA_964421755.1 uncultured Acidobacteriota bacterium | reverse complement strand
CATTCCTCGAGCGATCCCTGAGCTGCTAACCCATCCCCGTGTTCCTGTCTTGTGCCCCGCAGCACAAAAGCCTGTATCTGGAGAGGACTACGATATCCGGATCAGTGTCGGCAGGTTGGACAGGGGAGGAATGATGAAAGTTCGACACGTCTGCTGTTTACTTTTTTTGGCCGCTGTCGCTCTTACGCGAGTCCATGCAGGTCAAACACAAATGAGTCTTTTCATCGACCCACTTTCTCAGACGGAAGCGAGCAAGTCGGATCGGCCGAGCCTGATTTCCACAGTCATAGAGGTCGCTCCCCAGTCGCTGGCCCCGTTGTCGGAATTACCCGAGGTGCTGCATGTCAATACCCCTGCCGGTGTTTTCCGGGTCGAGAGGACTGCGATTGAATTACGGGGGAAGGACAGCTTCATGTGGGCCGGACGGACCAACGAGGGAGAGCTCGGCTCCGTCGTCTTCACGATGGCAAACGGCGTACTTTTTGGGTACATCGGCGTTGGTAATGAGGTGTTCTCGGTTGAGCCCGGAGAGAATGGTCCAATCATGGTCAGAAAGGCGAACCTGCCGACCGGGCTTTTGAGTGACGACGTCTTGATCCCTCCCTCCCCGATTTCTGAGTCCCAGGCTGAAGCTCCAGCAGATCAGCAACTCCCTGAAAGCGGCGCCCAGATAGACGTTTTGATCCTCTACACGCCGACGCTGTACGGCAGGTACTCGAGCCAACTGGCAGGGATGATTCAGTCTTACTTTGATGTGGCGAACACCTGCTATACGAACAGCGGAATACAAACGCGAATCCGACTCGTCGGATCTCTCCAATACACGGGAACCACTGCCGTCGAGGGAGTGTCCGGATGCGATGCTGTGAGCGCCTTCACTTCGGACGCGGTGGTGGCCAGCTTGCGGAACCAGTACAAGGCCGATGTTGTTTGCCTGCTTCGGCTTTTCAACGACGCGAGTTGCGGTTGCGGGTGGATAATGACGACGGTCTCCCAGTCGTTTGCCCCGTACGGCTTTTCAGTTGTCGAAGTGCGCCCGGCGTCGGACGCAAACCCCTACTACTGCCAAGACACCACCTTAGCCCACGAGATCGGTCATAACATGGGCTGCGCTCATGATCGGGACCATGCAAGCACCGGGGGTGCATATTCGTACTCTTACGGTTACGATGTGCCCGGCGTCCTGGCCACAGTGATGAGCTACGATGTTCCGAGGATCTTGTTTTTTTCCACGCCTTCGAAGAGTTACTTCGATCACCCAGTAGGCATTGATGCCGCCTTTCCGAATTCAGCCGACAATACGAAAACGATCAACAACACTAGAGCGGTGGTTGCCAATTTCCGGGTCGGGTCAAGCGTAGACCTGGCGATCAACCAGACCATTTCGGCCTCTCTCGTTGTGGGACAAGAGGCGGAATACGAGTTAACTGTGCGCAACGTCGGAGGGGTGCCGACAAGTGCAACGATCACGGTCAACAATCTCTTGCCGGCCGGCCTTGCGCCCGCCTCATACATCGGGACCGGATGGAACTGCTCGGCCGGCGGGCAGACGGTCACATGCACGAGAACGGCATCGATTCCGGCAGCTGAACAATCAACGATCACAATTCAAGCCTCAGTCGGGTCCGCCGCGCTTCCCGCTGTAACTAACAATGTCACGTTGTCTTCAACCGAAGATTCTAACCCAGCCAACAATTCCGCCTCGATGACCAATCCTGTCTTTGTAGGTACGACCGGATACACGATGCTCGGAGCGGACGGAGGGATATTCAACTTTGGGGCATCCGTTTTCCACGGGTCACTGCCGGCCCTCGGCGTGGTCCTGAACGCACCAACAACAATTTTGAAGCACAGTGCTGATGAAGGTGGCTATTACCTCATGGGGCTTGACGGGGGCATGTTTGCTTTCGGCACAGCCGCGTTTTTCGGCTCGTTGCCGTCAATCGGCATTGCGAATACTACGATAGATATGGAAGTCTCGCCTTCCGGCTCCGGCTACCAACTTCTTGGGATCGACGGTGGAATTTTCGCCTTCGGCGATGCCCCTTTCTATGGTTCTCTGCCATCAATTGGAATTGTGAACACCGCTCTGGACATGGAAAGGACACCCTCGGGGCAGGGGTATTGGATACTGGGGATCGACGGCGGCATTTTCGCGTTCGGTGATGCGCAGTTCTGGGGCTCGCTTCCGCAGATCGGTATCGTTCCCAACTCTCCGCTGAAGAAGATTAAATCGACTCCGACCGGACGCGGGTACTATCTGCTTGGTGAAGATGGGGGATTGTTCGCCTTCGGTGATGCCGCGTATTTCGGATCGCTTCCCCAGCTCGGGGTGGTGGCGCAGGCTGTCGACCTCGAGGTGGATGCCAGGGGACTTGGTTACTACATTCTGACCAACCAGGGACGCGTCTGCGCTTTCGGGTCACTCCCCCATTTTGGGACTCTCGCGGATTTCGGGGTCCATGTGGACAACGTCATGGACATGGATCTCAACCGGAGATAGATTCCGCACCGCTGATGTCTGGATTTTAATAACCCGTGCTGCTTCTGCGGCCTCTCCTGCTCGTCCACGTGTGCGGAAATCTCAAGTCCATTGAGGAAAAAATGGTTCACTCTGGTCGGAGGATGTTCTATGCAGAACGGAGGTCATAATTGGCTGATATGGCTTAGTCTCGTGGCCATTGGGATCAATTCCACCGGACGCGTCAATTCGGCCGCTCCGGTGACCACCGGTTACGTGATGCTCGGTTCGGACGGCGGCATCTTCAACTTCGGTTCCTCGAAATTCTTCGGCTCTCTGCCGGCCCTCGGGATCAAGCCGAATGCCGTGTTGACGGTGGTCAAGAATTCGGCTTCCGAACAGGGGTATTTTTTCATGGGACGGGACGGCGGGATCTTCTGCTTCGGCGACGCCTGTTTCCTGGGCTCGCTGCCGGTGCTCGGTATCTCCAATACCGCCGTGGACATGGAACCGTCCCCATCGGGAAGCGGTTACCAGATCCTGGGGATCGACGGTGGCATCTTCGCCTTTGGCGATTCGCCCTTTTACGGGTCGCTTCCGGCGCTCGGGATCTCGATCAACAACGCGCTCGACATGGAGCGGACACCCAGCGGCGGCGGGTACTGGATCCTGGCGGGAGACGGAGGGATCTTCTCGTTCGGCGACGCCCGTTTCTGGGGCTCGCTTCCGGCCCTCAACGTCGTCCCGAATCGGCCCCTGAAAAAGATCAAGTCGACGCTCACCGGCAACGGCTACTACCTGCTGGGCGAGGACGGAGCTCTTTTCGCCTTTGGTGACGCGGTCTATCTGGGATCCCTGACTTCGCTTGGAGTTACGAACCAGGCGGTCGACCTGGAATTAGACCGCGCCGGTCGCGGCTATTACATCTTGGGCGTCGACGGCACGGTCTACGGATTCGGCGCCGTCCCGATGAAGGGTAAACTTCCCGACTATGGGATCAATCTCAACAGACAGAAGCTCGAGAATCCGATCCTTGACATGGACCTGAACCGAAAGTAGCGTTCGCATCAGTCTTGTATCGCCGCAGGGACGGGCAGGATGTCGAAGATTAGCGAAGATCAGCGTCCTTTCGTGACGGAGGAAACTATGTCATTGATCCAGGTCGTCGTAGCGCTCTGGCTGGCTTGCAGCGCGCTCTCTTCCGTAAATGGCGCGACGGGTCAGGTTGCTCACGATCTTGCTATCCAGGCCAGCGACACCGCTTTCTTCCGTTACGGAGGGAACCAGGGCGACGAACTTCGACAGGTGTTGCATGTAACCATTGCCGGCAGCTGGGAGGGACGAGGAGTATTCTACGTCAATACACCCGGACAGAGCTTTTCTATTGAGACGGAGAAGGCGCCGGTGGATGGGTATCGTTATGTGATCGAGATACCGCCGGTAACAGACGAGAGCCTCGTATCCATCGAACTTCGCACGCCAAGCGGAAAAACGGCAAGCGCGTCCACGAAGGTGCGACCTCACCGCCATTGGCGGGTATATGTCGCCCTCAAGACCCACTACGACCTGGGCTACACGGAGCCGATCGACGATATGCTCAACCGGACGGCCGGACCGATGCTGGACAAAGTATATGCGTTCTGCGACGCCACCCGGCACCACACTCCGGGTCGGCGTTTCACTTGGGCTTATCCCGCGTGGCTCATCGAACAGATTCGCATGCGCAAGGATGCCCAGGGCAAGCAAAAATTCGACGATTATATCGGGCGCAACACGATCGACTGGCACTCGCTGCCGTTTACGCTGCATTCTTACTTTTGCGGGCTCGAGGACATAGCACGCGCCCTGTACCCCGCCAAGGAACTGGAACGCCGTTACCAGAAACGGGTCGGATGGGCGAAGCAGACCGACGTGCCCGGCCACACGCGGATCTTGCCGCAGATCCTGGCACGCAGCGGAGTGCGGTTGCTGCAAATCGGGGCAAACAACGGGGTGCGGGGCATCGAAGCGCCTTTGGTCTTTTGGTGGGAAGCGCCCGATGGAAGCCGCGTCCTTACGCAGCTGACGCCCGATTACGGCTTGGGCTGGGACGAGGCGATGCTTCGACGGCTGGAGCTGGACCCCAGATATCCGTACGATGCTCACCTGGCGCTATATGTCACGATCGACAATGCGGGTCCCGAAAATCTGGTTGAGATTGCCCGCCAAGCAGAAAACCTGGCACATCTATATGCTTTCCCTAAGATCCAGATTGGCCGTGTGGAAGATTTCGCCGACTGGATGGATCTGCACCACCGTGACAAAATCCCGGTCATACGGACTGAACTGTCTGACTGGTGGATCCACGGCATTGCCAGTCAGGCGCAGGTAACTGGGCAGGCCCGCTGGGCGCGTGAAGCGTTGACTTGGAGCGAACGATTTCACAGCGCTGGCTTGGCGGCTGGTCTCCTACCTCCAGACGCCTATCCGGCGGCCGCCTTCCGCGAGGGGTATCTGCAATCGCTCCTGTACAGCGAACACACATGGGGCATCGCCGGTTTCAAGCCTGAGCCGAAGCCCGAAGCGGCCAACGATCTGACGACGAACCCGGCTTACGAGGCGATGAAGAAGTCTTGGCGGCTTAAAGGCGATTTTGCGCGCCGCGCGGCTGAAATCGCCTCGAGAACGCTCGACGCCGTCCTCCAGCGGATCACATCCAG
Source organism: uncultured Acidobacteriota bacterium (assembly GCA_964421755.1). Taxonomy (GTDB): domain Bacteria; phylum Acidobacteriota; class UBA6911; order RPQK01; family RPQK01; genus CAVUUN01. Next base: position 8,952 of record CAYQYP010000586.1, on the reverse strand, counting down.
AGTCGCGTCGGGCAGCCGGGGCATCGCGGTCTTTAACCCCCTGGCCTGGCCGCGAACCGACGTGGTGCGGCTGCCCGCAGGCGATTATCCGAATGCGGGCGCCTTTGGCCCGCTCGACGGCTCCGGGCCGATGGCTCCCGTGCAACAGATCGGCGGTGAGCGAGTTTTCATCGCCCACAACGTTCCAGGCGTAGGCTATCGCGTCTACAGACCAGTCCCCAACTCCAAGCCCGTTGAAGTCACCAGAGGACGCAAAAGCAAATTGGAAAGCCCGCGCTACCGCATCGAGATCGGCGGTGACGGCGAGGTGACCGCCATTAAGGACAAGCAATCGGGCCTCGAACTGGTCGATTCAAAAGCACCATTCCCGCTAAACCAGTATGTGTACGAAGGTTACCCACAGATCGGTCCAGCTCGCTGGCACGAGAGTAAATACTACGGCGTCGGGACGGGTAAAGTCGTCCCTCGCACGACTGACTGGCAAGTTGAGTCGGGGCCGCTGTGTGATCGCCTCGTCGTTGAAGGCAAGCTTGAAATCCCCAACTTCCCGGTGCAAATCGGCGAGATCGAGAAGGTAGTTCGCACTGTCACATTGTGGAAGCCAATCGACCGGATCGATTGCGAGGTCCACCTGATTGGCAAGCAGGAGAGCGCCGTTATCGAGGCTGGCCACGTTGCGTTCCCGCTGGCGATCCCCGATTTTCGCTTTCGCATGGAGTTACTGGGCGCTGTCTCGGACCCCGTTGCCGACGTCGATTTGAAGGGCAATCGCGACACATTCGCTGTACAGCGCTGGGTCGACGTATCGGGCCCAAAAGGCGGAGTGACCTGGGCTACAGTTGAAGCGCCGCTGATCTCGCTGGGAGACATCCGCATCTTCTCCTGGAATCCCGACTATGTCCCTTCCCGGTCTTTCATCTATTCGAGCGTGCATAACAACGGTTGGTCCACCAATTTCCAGGAATTCCAAGGCGGCGATTTCACCTTCCGCTACGCCTTTCGAGGGCACGCGGGCACGGAGCCAGACGCGCGCTTCGGCTGGGAGGCAACGAGTCCACTGCTGACGCGAACTCTGGAACCGGCCGGCGAAACCCGGAAGAACGCAACGACCGCCGCTGGCTTTTTCGATGTTTCGCCGGCCAACGTCGTGCTGGTCAACGCGAAACGAGCGGAGGACGGAAGCGGACTGGTAATTCGGCTTTTCGAAACAGCCGGCCGCAGGGTCGAAGCCCAGGTGAAGTGCGGCTTTGAACCAGCCGGGAAGGCGACCTTGGTGCGCCTCACCGAGGACTCCCCGGAAGGAGGCAAGCCCCTCAAGCTGGAAAAAGATACAATCTACACCGACATCGGCCCCTTCGAGATCCAGACCATCCGTGTCGGCTACAATGACAGGCGAACAGCATTCTTGCGCGTGCCCTAAGCTGGAGATTACGTAAGCGCCAATCGAGTTATGCTCCCGATCAAGCGGGTGGCTTTAAGGCTTCCAAGTAGAAGAAATATCCGCTCCGTGGATCATTAGAGAGGGGTGGCTGGCGAAGCGTTTCTCGCGGCTGGAAGCGCCGGTCACGCAGTGAATCGGGCATCGGACAGATGCCGAGCATTCTCTTGATCTCGAACCCGGCCGCGCCGACGTCCTCCGAAAGCTCTTCGGGAGTGTATTCATATTTATGCTCGGGGTGAATGAAAGAGTCAGGAAAGTGGAGCCGGGTTAGCAGACTGTTGCACGTGTCCAAACACAGATGTCCGCCCGGACGTAGCACGCGGTAGGCTTCCCTTAAGGTTCTTCCAGCCTCCTCTCGTGTCACATGCTCGATGCTCTCGCCCGACCATACCATGTCAACACTGGCGGAGGTTATCCGGGACATGTCGGTCATGGAAGTGTGCAGGTACCGGACTCGTGTTGACCCGATTTGAATAGACCGCTTTGCCTCTTCTTCCAAATGAGCGAAGGTCTCGGAAAACATACGCTGATCGGGAGGTAGATCGATAATCGTAATCTCCCGGGGAGAATGAGGGTAACCCATGAGAAGCAGGGCACCGGAGAGTGACTCAGCGCAGGCGCCGCCGAGATCCACGATCGACCGCGCCAGGGGAAGTTCCTGCTGAATCAGTAGACAGCGAGCGTGATGGAGCGCGCGAATCATCCATGAGTCAGGCAGGGGCAGTCGGGGATGAAGACGCATAAATTCGGAGGATTTCTGGATCTCCTGTACCAATTGAGTCCGAGTCAACCGGCGGTTGACGAGCATGCCAAAGTAGAGATTCCGGCCGCCCGGATCGGGGTCGCGCCGCAAAAGCAATCGGTAGGTCGCATCAACGAAACCGGCATCTCCGCGCCAGGCGGTCGGCGATAACGCAAGCCTTAGCCGGTATAGTGCCGTGAGCCACGCATGCACGTTCTTCAGGGCATCAATCCGCATGAGTTGGCGCAATTGTTGCAAAAACTTCTGCGGTCGGTCAAACAGCTGCGAGATGAGCGCAGATTAGCGTAGATTAGCGTTCCTTTTGTTCGAAGATGGTAAACCGGCAGGGATCTCCAGGTCGATGAGATCGCCTGAAAACCCGACGGCGAGCCGGCGGGAATCCGGGCTGGTGCCCGTCTCCGCCGGGACCCAGAAGCGGTCGGTCACGATCTTCAGGAGCGCAGTCTTTCCCAACATCTCCGGGGGGAAGCGGAGGTTCAAGCTCTGCCAGCCATAACGAGACACGGTCATTTTTCCAAGCAACCGATCCTCACAATATACCGCGAAATGGACCGGTCGTTGTTCGAGGTCGGGGTGCAGACAGACGACTGCCGATTGCAGTTCGGGAGTCGAGACGTGGACACGGCGATAGGCGACTGGATAGAGCCAACGGAAGTCCCGCTCCCCGTTCCACTTCTCTAGCGGATAACCGAAGACATCTTGTTCCTGCTTGATCGCGGTGGTACGGAAATCGGCTGGTTCGACATGCCTTAACGCGAGCAGATTGGATAGGAAGAAACCGGTGATGAGCATCGTTCCTGCCCAAGCCGGCCACCTCGCTGAACGTCGCAAGGGTTGGGAGGCCACAGACAGGGATTGAGCGCCGGCGCCAGCCAGCATGCCGCCAAACATGGCCGCTATGAAACCGACTTGGATGAAGAGCAGATGGGATCCGACCATCAGCAACAGCCCAAAGCAGGCGAGGCCAAGAGCGATCAGCGCCATCGCCGGGTAGGCGGGATGGGACAATTCTGCGCGCCGGGCGAAGACCAGGCGGGACACGAGTAAAGCCAGGAGGAGTACAGTCGTGATGGAAATGACAAGGCCCACGCACCCCAACTCGGCCGCATTCTGCAAAAACTGGTTGCCGGTCGAGTCCAGCCATGCACCATCCTCCTGCAGAGTCTCGAACTGAAAGACGCCCACGCCGACGCCGTGAAGAGGGTTGTCCCGGATCATGTGTACAGCTGATGGCCACCAGATCTCTCGTCCGAAGGCGACAGTCTGGATCTCCCTGACGAAGCTCTCTTTCCCAATGTGCTCTCTGACGTAATCAACCGAGGGGGCGATCCGCCGGAAAAGCAAGATATCCTGGCGACTGTGGAGAGATGTCCATGCCACTGCGAAACACACGAGACTGCCGGCCAGCAGGAGGCCAAGGCGCAGAAAGCAGCGACGACGCAGCCAGAATAGGAACAGGAAGACGGTAGTCAAGACGAGACCGAGCCCAAACCCGGCGAAACCGGTCTTCGAAGCGGACAGGTACAACAGGTACAACATCGATAGGAGAGCCGGGAAACAGACGACCAAGGGAACCGCAACCAAACGAAGACATCCCGCCACCACCAACGGGAAGATCAGGATCAGCGACGTCGCGAGTGCGTTCGGATCCTCAAACGTCGAGTTCCAGCGCCCCACCTGTTGCCACATTCCGGGTGGCAGGAGGAAAAGCAAATGGCGATCTTGCTGATACCAGGCGAAAAGCGCGCTCACCGTGTAAGCAGAGAAGATGGCGGTCAGGTAAGACCGTGTCTCGGTGAGCTTGAAGTAACGAAGAAAGTAGATGAACAGCACTCCGGCTGAGAAGTAGGAGGCCAGATAGCAAGCTGAAACGAAGATCACCTCCGAGGTTCTGTGGCCCTGCCGGGTAACGATGTAGTCAAAGTATGGCTCCTCGTAAAACGGATAAAGGTTGGTGAAGCGCATCATCACAAAAACGAAGGAGATCAGGCAGATCAAGATCCAGCAGCGGGAGGCATGCTCGCCAACGGCCTGGAGCGACCCTCGATCCGCCCTCTGGTCCTCGAAAAGCATCAGGCTCTTTAACGCGAAGGCTAGAACAAAGGTCAGCAGCAGGAAAGCCGGCACCTGCTCGAGGTGTGGCTCGAGATAGCGGCCAAAAGACCCGGAGAGTGGCACCAGAAAGGCCATCCCAATCATGGCGGCTTTTTCATACCGAAAGAAAACGATGAGGAAGGCCAGAAGGTAGACAACCATTGCGGCTCGAACGCCGCGCGCATGGGTCGGGCTCAGGTGCACGTACAGTATCAGAAGTAGGGAAGCGATTCCCCAAAGATACAATTCCAGACGTCGCAACCGATTTATCACCACGGGGGAATGTATCACGGGGAGGGCCTCGATTGAATGTTTTTGGTACCAATACCCTGAATCATGATCTAAACTTACGGGGGCTAAAGGCGCGAGATAAAGCGCAAGTGACTTTCAGCGTCAGCTGGCCGGGTGGGTCCGCGAAAACGCCCAATTGTTTGAGCATGTGCGTAGTGTGAGGTGAGACCGTCAGCCCGGCACTTAGTTGGTGTTCATCACAGCAACTGCGATCAAGAAAGACTGACCGGGCTCCCCAGCAAAATGCTAAGTGATTCTCGCGCCTGCCCTAGACCGGCGGACGGACAGCTTCCGATATGGTAATACCAAAGAAAATCAGTGCGGCGGAGATTCAGTCGAGAATCAGCGAATCAGTGAGTCTCCCTCATGACCCGCACCATATTCCACCCAACCCGTTTCAACAGCCCCTTGACTGGCATATGAAAGAGGCCGAGGCCAACGCCCAGGTGCTGTTGCCGGGCGGGACACGCATGCGCCTGCTGAAAAGAGCCCTGCTCGCCGCAATGCGTGTCTACACACGTTACCAAGCCCTCTTCAACTACAATCTTGTCCAGTATGCCCGGAAGCTCGATTCCAAGGTCAACTACCTTTCCAACCGGCTCGAACGACAGCTGGGGCACGATACGCGCAGCCTGAAATCTCTGAAGCTGGTTCAGAATCGTCTGATCTTCAATGTGGATCGGCTGCAGCAGCGCCAACATGACCTGCAGGAGCGAACCGAAGCATTGGAACAACTCGGACTTGAATGGGGGACGCAACGTCAGGCCCTGGCCGAGGCGCATCTGGTTGAACGCGTCGCGAAACTCGAGAAAGCCCTCCGCCTGGTAACTGAGACAAGTTGCGAGGCTCCGGTGCCGGTGATTGCGTCTACGCCTCCTCCTGCCTTTGACTACGTTTCGTTTGAAAACAGGTTTCGAGGCGAAGAGCAGGCGATTCGAGGACGAATGGCGGCCTATCTCCCGCATTTGTCCGGTTGCCGAACGGTTCTTGATGTTGCGTGTGGACGCGGTGAGCTCCTCGAGCTCCTGAAAGCCGCCGGGATTGCGGCCAGCGGTGTCGACCGGGACCCGGGGATGGTTGCCGAGTGCGTGAAAAAAGGTCTCGAAGTCACCCGCGCCGATGCGCTCCAGTTCCTCCGGGATCGTCGGCGTTCCTGGGATGGAATCGTCGTGTGCCAGATGGTTGAACACCTGGAGACGGCTGATCTGCTCGATCTGCTCAGCCTCTGCTATGAGCGATTGAGCCCTGGAGGAGTATTCATCGTCGAGACGCCCAATCCCACCTGTCTGATGGTTTTGGGCGGAAGCTACGTCATGGACCCGACGCATGTGCGTCCGTGGCATTTCGCCAGCCTCGCGTTTCTCCTGTCCCAGGCCGGGTTTGTCAAAGTCACGCCTGAGTTCAAAACCTTGTTCCCGATCAGCGAGCGGCTTCCGGAAGTCGCGGGAGCGGAGTCCGAGATCGAGAAAACGTTCAACGCCGCGATGCGCCGGCTCAACGACGTGCTGTTCTCTCACCAGGACTATGCCCTGATTGCTCAGAAACCCTAATGAAGATCGCTTTTGTCGCTCCCCTGGCGTCGCTTTCCCCTCGTTCCTGTGAGTACCCACCGGTTGCTGATCTTTTGGCTCGTTTGCCGGAGGTGGGTATCGAAGTCGAAGTCCTGGTAGTAGTTCCACCCGGTGACGAACCAGCGCAATTGCCGGAGGCGCTCCAAGCCCGCAGCTTCCTGCTGGAACACACTGACGTGGAAACGTTCTTTCGGGTAAACACGCGGCTGGAGAGGTCAGCGCTGCTCAACGAGGAGGACCAGCGAGCCTGGGACGACAATTGTCCGCGCAGCCAGGGGCTTATCGAGTACCTGTGCGAGCGCCAGGGAGCACTTGACTACATCGTCGTTTGGGGCTGCATTCCAGGACCCGGCTTGACGATTCCCGGGTTATTTCCCGGGAAGGTCGTCCTGTTTCCCGGGATTCAAGAGGAATATCTGTTCCGTCTCCCATCTGTGGCCAGAGCAATTCGAGAGTCAACCGCGGTTCTTGTGTGCAGCCAGGTTGAAAGTCGGCTCATTCAGAGCATCGTCGGACCGACCAGGTTGCCTCAGGCTGTAGTGGGATTCGGTTTCGAGCCGATGGAGAACCCTGACGAAGCGAAAACCGACGATTCATACGCCCTCTTCAGCTGGACGCCCGATCCTTCGTCCAACATGTTGCTGGACTACTTTGATGTCTACTATCGGCAGCGCCTGACGTCGCTGAAGCTGGTCGTAGCGGGATGCCCGGAAGGGAATCGGACGAACCGGGCCGGGGTAGAGTATGTGATGCCGCAAAACGAAGAGCAGTGGCGTCGGCTTTTTCGGAACGCTCGTTTGGTGATTGATCCATCTGGACGCGAGAGGTTTCCGGTGCCAGTCTTTCGGGGGTGGCAGTTCGGCCGGCCCGCCTTGTTGTCAGGACGTTCGGAGACATCGAAGGCACTCTGCAGAGTAAGCAATGCCGGACTTTACTTCAACAGTGCACATGAATTCGAAGAGTGCCTTGATTTGCTCAGCCAGGGGACGGAGAAGGCGCGAGCGCTCGGCGAGCAGGGACGCGAGTACCTGAGCCTGGCGTGCGGTTGGGATCAGGTGCTGAAAGGCTACCGCGAATTTCTGGACTCCCTGCCGCTGACCCGTTCGATGGCGGCGCAGCGCTTTGCCGCGATCAACGTCAACGCGATGGCGAACGACGCCGTGGGAAACAACCTCGTCAACAAGCTGCGGATGCTCGGCGAAATGGGCTGCGAAGTGGATGGGTACATCGAGAATGTCGGGACATCGACTCCCCCGCCGGAGGATGTCCGCCCGCTCATCCACGAGGTTTCAGCTAACGAAATGCTCAGCCGGAAGGGACAGCTGCAGGAGGATTTCTGGAACCGCGACGTTTTCTTTTTTGACTATGCGGTGAATTTCTCTCTGCTCCGACTCGTTCCAGAGCTCGGAGCCAAGGGAAAGACGCTCCTGTTCGACTTCCATGGTGTGACTCCCCCTCATCTCTGGTATGACTCTGAGAACGTCGATTTCCTGGAAGACGGTGTCCGTAACGTGCCGCTGCTCAAGGCGGGAAAGCGGGTGATCGCCCATAGCGAGTTCATCCGTTCGGAATTGGAGGGATATGGGATCGCCCGCGAACGGATCGACGTAATTCCCTATGCTGTCCCGATTCACCAGTTTTTTCCAACCGCAAAGAACAAACGGCTGATGAAATGGCATGGCCTGTCCGAGCGTGATTTCGTGATGCTGTACGTCGGTCGGATGGCAGGGAACAAGCGTATCGACGTGCTGGCGCACGCGCTTGGGATCGCCTGCCAACGACATGCCAACTTCAAGCTCATTCTGCTCGGTGACTTCGCCCTGCCGCCCTACTTCCGGCAGGTTGAAAACGCCCGTCGCATCGCCGAGTCCTACCGCGTAAGTGACCGGTTGATCACGATCGAAGTGGTGCACCACGGTGAACTTTACAAGTACTTCAATCTCGCCGATGTTTACGTCACGAGCTCGCTTCACGAGGGATTCTGCATCCCGATCATCGAGGCCATGGCCTGCGGGAAACCGGTCATCGGATCCCGATCGGCGGCGATCCCCGAGACGATTGGGGAGGCGGGGATCCTTTTCGAACCTGAAAATGCAGAGGAGCTGGCCGAGCATCTCATACGGTTAGCCGAGGACGAGCAGCTGCGCGACGAAATCGGTATGAAAGGCCTTTCGCGCTCCCGCCAGTTCGGCATCGACGCTTTCCGGCGCAACATGCGCCAGTTCTTCCTGAAGGCATTGAACGGACGGTGACCGCTGGTAGGGCCTGCAGCCGGGCTCTGGATAGCTCGGTTACGACAAACCGCCGGGTGTGACCCGTGGCAGGCTGCGCATTGTGGCCGGACTCTCCAGAGTCCGGCGCTGGAGTCTTTACATTTTCAGCCGGCTGCGACCGCCTTCGGCCTGAAAGGCCGAGACATAATAGCCCGGGGCGGAGCGCTTTTTGCGTAGCCCCGGGCCAGGTCAACAACGAGTTTCAAGCCCTGAAAGGGCGGGAGAGAAAGCACTCCGCTCCACTCAATCCCACACGTAGCGTTCATCGTACGTGACCTGGTACTTCTGCAGGAATCGTCGGTATTCGTCTTGGAAAGTTCTCTCCGGTGGTGTTCGGCCTGCTTAGCGATGTACGCAGTTACCCGGGGCACTTCAGATTGGGATAGAGAGAAACCGCCATAACCGGCTTGCCAGTGGAAGTCACGGAAGCGGGGGCCAAGCGTCTTCAGCCATTTAGAAGAACCCGTTTTGACATGCTCGACCGCTTTGCACAAAGCAAGATTCTTGGACAGGGCGAAT
>CAYQYP010000585.1:0-1765 GCA_964421755.1 uncultured Acidobacteriota bacterium | reverse complement strand
GGAAACCTGCGGATGTTGCAGCCGCGGTCGACTACGTTACCGCTTCGTCACGCGCCTGACGTTTTCGTTCAACCTCTTGCTGGCTGCCGCCTTGAATTGGTCACGCATCCTCTTCGATGGCGCGTTCTCGGCCCCTATGACCGGGTGGCAGTCAGTGGAACGGATATGAATCGCGACAGGGCGCCATCGCTTCTTCTTGCAGTGGTCGACAATCGCGTCTAACACCTCCCAACGGCTGTTTTCGTCGAGCCGGTATTGGGGTTCTTTTATCAGCCTTGCCGCATAGTCCTCGTATGAGCGATTCGGCGCCACGAATGGCGTCCCGTATTCTCGATGCAGCTTGTCCACAGACAGCTTCTCACTGCCAGGCAAATGGGTCCCGTAGCACGTGAACGTGATTAGGTATGCTAAGGGGACGCGCTCGGGGTTCCTTGCCTTCTTCATGCCTGACAATTCTCCCGCGTTCAGCTTTCTGTTCGAACCCGCTTGCTTCCGCAGCAGGAATGCCGGCTGGAAAGCGCTCGCGCGCGGCTCTGACACGACTCGGCGGGCCCCCCCCACGCTCCCGAGGATTCATACCTGAAAACCGTTGTCCTACACACAAGTTAGCGCTTATGGGGCGAAGCCCCCAGGCCGTTCAGGAAGCGTGGTCGATTCGGCTCTGTGCTATTGGCTGGCCGCAAAAAGAACATATCGATGCGCCTCGGCAGCGCGGCTGTACAACTCGCGCATCGTTATAAACCATTCCCACGTATAGTCGTAATCGTTGGAGTCAACAGGACAGCCATAATCCTTGGGATCGATACGAAAGTAGTTCTTCCGAAAGCCGGGCTCGGTCACCTCGCCCAGAGCCTTCGCGATCTCGACGACTGCGCCGGAGTATTGAGGGTCATGATGTAGTCATCCAGCTGTAAGAGGCACCACCTGGAGTCACTCCGTATCGGCTTAGGCCGATTCCCGCACCAAGGCCGAGAGAAACGAAGAAAGGGTAGAACAGCAGATAGTGCGTCGTGCCGACCGCGAAGACGATGATCAGCCAGTCCCAAATCGCCCAATGCAGTCTGAATGCCATCCACCGTGGTGCGGGGACGATCGCATATGCGGCGATAACCAAACCGGCAAACGTCAGCAGACCATCAAGTGTCATGATCTCTTCCGGAGATTGCCTGCTGTTTTAACTCTAGGCTGGGAACCACGCAAGCCAGAATGGCCAGCCACTTCGGGGTCAGTCTCTAGGGGACGCGAGAGGGGACGCATGCTCGCGCTGCCTCGGAGACAGTGTTCTCAGGAAGTGCGAGCGATGCAGACTAGAGCAGGGAGCAACTAACCAGCCGTTCCTGCGTTCCCGAAGATTAGTTCGTCCGTCCTTGCGGCAGCGTCTGGATTTGCAGGCTTGAGAAGGTGGGCGTACGTGTCAACGGTTATGTTGATTGACGCGTGACCCATCTGGGTCTGAACGGTACTTCAGGTTCTCGCCCTGCTGGTGCAAGACCTCTTTCCCCCTTCGCCCTGATGGCCACCCAAAATCCCCCACCTGTGGCCACTTGAAAATCCCCCATCCAGCGCGTTTGGTCTTTGAGTAGAGGCTGTTGAAAAGGGCGACAGAACGTACGCACACTCCCCCTTTTGTCCGATCGCAGGAGCGACAAACGGGGGTAGGAGGGATGAACGTTTTGAAGCCGCATCAGCTGGCGACGGTAAAGACCTTACTGGACAAGGGAGTCAGTCAACACGAGATCAGCCGGAAGACCGGGATCGATCGCAA
>CAYQYP010000584.1:0-4785 GCA_964421755.1 uncultured Acidobacteriota bacterium | reverse complement strand
CCGTGGTTACCAGGCGATGCCGTAGTCCTCGCCGTGGTTACTGGCCCCGCCCCACAATGACCCGTGTTCCCGGTCGAAGTAAATGGCCGTGATCGGCCCGGATGTCTTCTGGGAGAAATCGAGCCGGTAACCCATCCGCGTGAGCTCCCGGCGGATCCAGGAAGGAACCTCCTGGTGGAGCGTCAACCGGCCGGGGTCCGTTTCGTGGAGGTCGAACGAGCTGCGCATCTGGTAGCTGGTGATGTTGGCTGCCTCGCAGGCCTCCTGGACCGTCATCCCGAATTCCACGACGTTAAGAAAGAACTGGAGGAGATTCTGGTCCTGGGTGTCGCCACCCTGGACGGAGAAGCAGAGAAACGGTTTGCCGTCTTTGAGCGCCATGCTCGGGGTCAAGGTGACCCGGGGCCGCTTCCCCGGCGCCACGACATTAAATGGACCTTCCGCCTCTTCCAGCACGAAGCTCTGCATCCGCTGGCTCATGCCGATGCCAGTATTCCCAGCCACGCAGGCAGGCATCCATCCGCCGCTGGGAGTAACGGAAATCGCCCAACCTTTCTCGTCGGCAGCCTGGATAGAAGTCGTCCCCGCGCGGAATGTCTCGTCGAACCGCTGCAAATCCAGGCTGGAGACCGTTCGGTTGACCGGGCGGGCCTTCCGGGCTGTCTGCGGCCAGTCCTTGAGGAGGTCGGCAAATGGGTTGGTTCCCCCCTGGAACGGGTAGGGGTCGCCAGGCTGAATGTTGGGCTGGTTCTTTTCCCAATCGACCAGCTTCAGCCGCTCTTTCGCATACTCCTTGGAGAGCAGGCCTCGAATGGGCTCTTCCGGAGGGAAATCCGGGTCGCCGTAATAGAAGTCCCTGTCGGCGAAGGCGAGGCTCATCGCCTGGTAGAGCGTATGGATATAACGGGCGCTGTTGTAGCTCATCGCCTTCAAATCAAGCGATTCCAGCAGATTCAGCGCCTGAAGCATCGCCGGTCCTTGCGTCCAGTGCGTCAGTTTGTAAACATCAATACCCCGATAGTTGGTCATGACCGGGGTTTCGAGCTTGGGTTTCCATCCGGCCAGGTCCGCCTTGGTGTGCAGGCCGCCCTGTTCCTGGGATCCCCGACAGAACTCCTCGGCTATGTCCTCTTTGTAGAAGCGGTCGTGGGCTGCGTAGATGGCCTGTTTACGGTCCTTTCCCTGGCTCAGGGCCGTGGCTTCCGCCTCGACCAGCTTCTTCAGCGTGACGGCGAGGTCAGGCTGGCGCCAGATTTCCCCTGCCTTGGGTGGTGCCGTACCATCAGCGTGTGGCAAAAAGACTTTGCGTGAGTAAGGCCAGCTGCGTACTTTCTCCTTGTTTCGTTCGATCTGTCGTACCAGCTCCGCCTCGATCGGGTAACCGTCGGCCATCTGGATGGCCGGCTCGAGCACCTGTTTCAACGACATGGTGCCGAATTCGGCCAGCATCAGCATGAGCGCGCCCGGGTTCCCGGGTGTGACGGCAGCCAACGGGCCGTCCTCAGGCGGGCACTTCAAGTCCTGCGCTTTGAAGAACCCGGGAGTTGCTCCTGTCGGGGCGACTCCCAGCCCGTTGATCCCGATCACCTTCTTGGTCCTCGGGTCATAGATGAGCGCCTGGGTTTCTCCGCCCCAGCCAACCATGTCGTGCATCGTGCAGACCACAGCAAGCATCGCGCAGGCGGCATCAATCGCGTTGCCGCCGCGCTCGAAAACCCGTGCGCCTGCAGTGGCGCCCAAAGGCTTGCCCGTGATCGCCACCCAGTGTCGCCCATGAAGGACCGGTTTGTTTGTCTGCGTCTGCGCCAAGGCATTGCTGCTGACGGAAAAGAGAAGACCGGCAAGCAGCAACCCCAAGAGTCCAAGGGAATGAATTCGAGTTCTCATCGATGTGAGAGTAACGCAATCGGCGGAAGAAGGGGAAGGGCAGACTGAGAGAGGGGGAGACAAGGAGAGAGGGGAGACAAGGAGAGAGGGGACTTGCGGCCGTCCTGGAGCGCGGACGTCTCGTCCGCACTGGGTTCGCGGGCATCTTGCCCGGCGCTGCATTTTACGCGGGGAACATCTTGTTGCCGGTCGGCTCTGAACGGCGGGCAGGATGCCCGCCGCGCGGACAGGACGGCGCAAGTCCGGGCTCCCTGTCTCCTCGAACCGCTGGCAGGCTCATCATTGTATCCCCTTGTCTCCTAGTCTCCCCGTCTCCCCGTCTCCCCCCTCTCCTTGTCTCCTTTTCCTTGTCTCCCCCTCTTCTTGTCTCCTTGTCTGCTGCTATAATCGGCTCAATCCCCCATGAAAACTCTCGTGATCGGTTCGGATCATGCCGGGTTTTGCCTGAAGCAAGTCCTGAAGGAGACTCTGCGACCGGACTTTGAGGTGATCGATGTTGGAACCGACAGCGAAGCAGCCGTTGACTACCCGGATTTTGCCCTGAAGGTGGGAGAAGCCGTAGTGACAGGCAAGGCCGAGCGCGGGATCCTGATCTGCGGCAGCGGGGTCGGTGCCTGTGTGGCTGCCAACAAGATTGAAGGCATCCGAGCCGGCCTTTGTCACGACACGTATTCCGCCCACCAGGGCGTGGAGCACGACCAGATGAACGTGCTTGTTCTCGGCTCCAGGGTGATCGGGGAAGCGCTTGCGCGAGAGCTGGTGGCCGCTTTTTTGACCGCCCGGTTTTCGGGCGAAGAAAGGCATGTCAGGCGTTTGGCGAAGGTGCGGGAGATGGAGACCAGGCGCGGTTCCCGGCCCGGAGAACCGGGTTCCCGCTCGCCCAGGCGCTGATTTGTAATCGCCTTTTTGGTGGGATAAGATTCTGCCTACCCTTGGAATTATTGGGGTAAGACATATGGATTCAGAATCGACAAACCTTGACACGCCCATGAGCGAAGCCGAAGAGATCGTGGATGCTCTTCGCCATGACCGGATAGATGCCGTCATCTCGGGCGACCGGCTCGCTTTTATCCGTCTGCGCGAGACGGAAGAAGAGCTTCGGCGAAGCGAGGCGCGCTATCGGGCAGTGGTTGAGGATCAAACCGAGCTGATATTCCGATGGGATGGCCAGGGAAGAGTGGTTTTTGCAAACCTTGCCTGCAGCCGGTATTTCGGGAAGGCACCTGAGGCTTTTGCCGGTTTCCGCGTTCTGGATGTAGTTGAACCCTCCGACCGAAAGAACGTCGAAGCTGCCATCGGGCGACTGTCGGCTGAAACCCCGGTCGCCACAACCGTCTGTCGGGTGATTCACCCTGATTTCAAAGTCCATTGGCTGGATTGGTCTATGCGGGCCCTGTTCGACGATGGAGGCCGGCTGGTCGAGTTCCAAGGCGTCGCTCGCGACGTCACCCAAACGAAGGCTGCTGAACTGGAACTGCTCAAGGCGCGGGAGAACCTGGAACAAAGAGTCCGGGAAAGGACCGCAGAACTGGCGCGCCAGACCTCCAAGCTCCGGATGTTGGCCTCTCAGCTGACGCTGGCCGAGCAAAGGGAGCGTACGCGTCTGGCCCATGTTCTGCACGATCACCTGCAGCAGTTGCTGGTCGGCGCGAAATTCGGGGTGATCGCGCTCAAGAACCGCATGTCTGAACCCGACCGCCAGGCCGCGATCGAACACGTGGAGACTCTGATCGATGACTGCATAAAGGCATCCCGGGAGCTCACCGTGGAGCTCTCCCCGCCGATCCTCTCAGAAGCAGGTTTGGCGTCCGGCCTGCAGTACCTGGTGCGCTGGATGCAGGAGAAACACGGGTTCATGGTTCAACTTGACGTCGATCCGGCTGCCGCACCAAAACGCGAAGACCTCAAAGTCCTTCTGTACCAGTGTATTCGCGAATTGCTTTTTAACGTCGTCAAGCACTCGGGTGTGAGCCGGGCCTACCTCCGCATGCGTTTGTCGCCAAGAGATGAGATCGTGCTCGAGGTGCAGGACCAGGGCTGCGGTTTTGAAGTATCGCGCGTCCTCCCCAAGGGAGAGTCGGCGGCGCCCGGTTTTGGACTGTTTAGCGTGCACGAGCGACTTGCCATGTTTGGGGGTCGCATGGAGGTCGAAAGCGAGCCGGGGCGGGGAAGCCGCTTCCTTATTGTGGTTCCTCGCCAGCCATCCAGGGTGGCGGGGACGCCGCCCGAGGCCGGGCCGCCTGCTGTGGAGGTGCAATTACCTGCGGTTTTCACGCCTCCCGTTCGCCCGCCAAGCGGCAAAGTGCGTATCCTGCTGGCTGACGACCACGAGGTGATGCGTGAAGGTCTTTCTTTGCTTCTTAAGGAAGAGGAAGGATTCGAGATCATCGGCGAAGCTTCAGACGGAGAAGTCGCCGTCCGAATGGCCGGCGAGCTCCAGCCCGACGTGATCCTGATGGATTTGAGCATGCCCCGGCTCAACGGGGTCGAAGCGACGCGACTGATCCGCCGGGATTGGCCGTCGATTCGCGTTATCGGTCTGTCGATGTTCGATGAGCGGGACGGTTCCGCGAGAATGCGCGAAGCAGGCGCCGTCGGATATGTCACTAAGAGTGGCAAACCGGAGGTTCTGGTTCGGGCGATTCGAGAAAGCGTCGGTCTGGTCCCTGCCCCGCCTGCTCCAATGTAGTTTTCGGAGAGGAGGAGAGAATGAGACAGTTTCTTTTCCCCCCGCTTGGTGCCGTCTCGCGCCGGCTCTTTTGTTCGGCTTTTCTCGTCCTCGTTCTGAGCCCGCCCCTGGTCGCTGAGCAAGCCGCTCAGCTAACCGAACCGCTCGTCAATCTGAGCATTCAAGAACAAGAGCTCTTTCTCTTGAATGCCAAGGTAATCAAGACGCGG
>CAYQYP010000583.1:0-3348 GCA_964421755.1 uncultured Acidobacteriota bacterium | reverse complement strand
TCAAGCTCGTGCTCTTCAATTACGAGAAGCCGGTTTGGGAGACGGTCCGAACGCCGATTCGGCCGGACGGGCGAATGGAGCCAATCCCGCCCCTCGGAAAACGTTCCTTTTCCCTCTATGTCGAAACGCTGCCCGCAGCCTGGGACGCCGGCCAGGCGGAAATGTGGATCACCGGCTTCCGGTTCAAGCGGTAAGGCTACTGCGCACTGACGACTGCCTACTGCTTGCCAACCGGGCCGTAAAGCGGCGGATTCTGAACAGCGAATCCGCCCTACGACTGACTGCTTTCGCACGCTGAGCGGTCGTAGGGCGGATTCGCTGTTCAGAATCCGCCGCTTTTCGGCCCGGTTGGCTGCGACTTAGCTCTAGTCGCCAGCGAGTCAGCGGGTTAGTTGATCGGCGGATGCGCCGGTCAACGCACAGTCGTCAGCGGGCAGTGCGCAGCGGGCAGTGCGCAGTTGGCCGTCGGTCAGTCGATCTTCACGATCACGACCGTCATGTCATCGCGCTGATCACCCCCGGCCACCCAGCAGGAGAGCTGGTCGAGGATCAGTGCCTGAAGGTCGTCGGCTGTTAGAAAAGAATTCATCGTCAGCAGTTCGGCCAGACGGTCCTCGCCGAACTGTTCTCCGGCCGGATTCTCAGCCTCGACAATGCCGTCCGTGTAGAAAACGACCATGTCTTTGGACCGTAACTGCAGAGTCTCTTCTTCGTACTCCGGATCCTCGAATAGCCCGGCAACCATCCCCCCGACGGACAGGTGGTCAATCGAACCATCACCAGCGATCCGCAATGGCGGGTTGTGTCCGGCGTTGCAATAGGTAAGGGTCAGGTCGCCGGCGTTGAAACGGCCCAGCACGAGGGTGGCGAACTTATCAGGCGACGTCTGCTGGTACAATTGGCGGTTGATCTCCACCACGGACCTGGCCACCATGCCTTCCGCTGCACTGTTCATTGCCTGATAACTGATGATGGTGCGAAACGATGACTGGAGGCTGGCCATCAGGAGCGCTGCCGAAATTCCTTTGCCGCTGATATCGCCGATCACAACATCCACGAGCTCGGGACCGGACGGGATAAAGTCGTAGTAGTCGCCGCTGACCTGACGGGCGGGCAGGCACGCGGCGGCGAGCTGCAGGTTGCGTAGGGTCGGGAGCTTCTGAGGGAAGAGCTTCGCCTGGACTTCCCGCGCGATCTCGATCTCCTTGTCCAGCCGCTGCTTCTCTGTGACCTGCTGCATCAAACCGACGATGCTCTCGGACATGTTGTTGAAGGAGGCAGCCATCGCCTCCAGCTGATCGCGGTTGTTGGTCGGTATCCGGTAGTCGAAATTCCCCTGTCGTATGTTGGCAGTTGCCTCGTCGATGGCGTGGATGGTGCGCGTGATCGACCGGCCGATGAATATGGCAATGACCAGCGAGGAGACTTCCACGATCACGAACAGGCTTCCCAGCAGCCAGAAAGCAAGGAAGAGCACTTCTCCGAGGCCGCCGGTTTCCGTGAAGTAGTGGTTGTAGACCGTCCCGAAGGGCACGCGCAGTTCCGACGCCAGGTGGTCCGCAGGCTGCCCGTTTTCCCACTTTGTCGGGACAATGACGCCGATGTAGTTGATCGTGCCGCTCCCGAAGGCCGAAAAGCTGACTTCGGACAGCGGAACGGGGCGCGAAATAACCATGTCGGTCGTGGTTCTAACCTGGGCAATCATGTCCTCGTCGAAGGGAACTTCAAGGCAGCTGAAATATGTGGACCTTCCCAGCTGGATCGGGATGATGCTTCTGAAGTAGAGTTTGCCGCGGTCCTGGGTCAGGCCGCTATACCCTCGCAGGGCCCACTTTGGGATCGAAAGCCGGGCTTCGGAAGCCGTCCCTATTTGAGCTTCTGCCACGAGCTCAACCGGGACCGACTGCTGGCCGGAGACCGGGCGGCGAACCTGCGCCAGCCCCCTCCATGCTATGTTCTTGAAATCTGACCGTAACTTTCCGACCTCGCCCAATGCCTCCCGGGTCAACAATTCGACCCGCGCACCTTCGCCTTCCGACTGATAAAAGGATAGACAGATCTCGAAGTTCGACCGCCGGAGGCTTTCGGTGACTTTCTCTAGCTCGGCGTCAAGGTACAGAGCGGCCAATTGGCCCAAGACAAGACGCAGGATCAGCCACAGCAGCAGGCCCAGAATGACCATCGGGATGAGGCCGACGAACGCATAGGAAACGATGATCTTGTTGCGTATCTTCCAGAGCCACTTCTTTCGCAGGTGCTTGAATACTTGAACCGTGTAGTAGGCGAACGAAATCAACAGGCCGAGGGTTCCCAGGCCTTCGAGGATCGTGAAGATGCTGTTGGGCGAAAAATAGGATATGGCCCGTCCCAGCACGTAGAGAATCGCAGACACTGCTGTAAAACGAGCCATCTAGCGGTCCCTCGACTTCCTCGCCCCCCACGGCAAATGCCCTATTATAAACTGGAGCTGGTGAAAGCGGCGATACTCGTATTCATTGACGGACTGGGAATCGGACCTCGCGATACTGCGTCCAACCCGTTAGCCTGCTTTGAGCCCCTTGCATTGGATTGCTGCTTCGCCGCGCCCGGTCCGCCCGGCGACGGTCGTCTTTGCCTCAGCACGGACGCTACGCTGGGCGTCGCTGGTTTGCCTCAGAGCGCGACCGGTCAGACTGCCCTGCTGACCGGTATCAATGCCGCCGCAGTCCTGGGCCGCCACTTGCACGGATACCCCAACCTTGCTCTGCGTTCTCTGCTGGAGCGAGAGTCGATTTTCCACAGGCTGTTGAAATCCGGACGGAGCGTCAGTTTCGCCAACACCTACACGCCGGGGTTCTTTCTCCGGCGGCCCCGCTGGATCTCGGCAAGCACCGTGATGTGCGAAAGCGCCGGTGTCCGCCTCAATCAATTGCAGGACCTGTGCGCGGGCCAGTCTCTCTATATGGACTTCACCAACCGGCTGTTGGTGGAAGCGGGCGTTCAGGTGAGCGAGCAAACGCCTGAGCAGGCCGGCCGAACTCTGGCCGCGATCAGCGATCGTTTCGACTTCTGCTTCTATGAGTACTTCCTGACGGACCTGGTCGGCCATCGTGGCGATCACATGCAGGCTGTCACGCTGCTCTCTGAACTCGATCGGTTTATCGGGTCCCTGGTCGCTCACGTGGATGCGACCCGCACGTCGATCATCGTGGCGAGCGATCACGGGAACATCGAAGACTCGAGGACCAGGCAGCACACCGCGAATCCAGTACCGACAATCCTCTGGGGCCCGGTGCGCCAGTTGGTCGAAAGACGTGAGACCCTGGAATTGACGGACATCGCCGGACTGATCCTGCGCGCGGTCGGATA
>CAYQYP010000582.1:0-5668 GCA_964421755.1 uncultured Acidobacteriota bacterium | reverse complement strand
AAGGACTAGGGAAGGTTCGTCGTTCCGGCATTAGCGGTGAAAACGTAAAGCCGGACGACGAGCGTCCCACAAGGCACAGGCCCTTCAATGCCCCGGGTAGGTTCGGAGACCCGGCTTTAGCCTGCTTAAAAGGCGGCGATTGTCAACAGTTCTTTACCCCGAAGGGGTTACGTAGCACAGCCCAGGGTTGGCCGCGCCTTTTTGCGGCCTACCCTGGGTCGGTGGCCGGCAAGGTCCCAACCCTGAAAGGGTTGCGTATCGAGCTCGGTCCCGAAACTCTCTTTTCACGGTCCGGTTTCTGTGGCATTTTGCGTCCATGCCTCAATCCCTTTCAGCCGTCTACCTTCATGCTGTTCTCAAGCAGGAAGAACAAGAAAGTCACCTTTCAAGACGAATTCCGAGCATTGCTGCGCAAGCACGGGCCTGAATGGGACGAACGCTATGTGTGGGACTGACCGATAGTGGTGCGGAATAAAGCCGAGCCCGATACGCAACCCTTTCAGGGTTGAAGCGCTACCGCCTGTCACCCAGGGTAGGCCACAAAAAGCGCGGCCAACCCCTGGGCTGTGCTACGTAACCCCTTCGGGGTAGAAAGCCCTTTGCCAGCTTCTTAATCTAGCGCGTACAGGGGCTCCCCTCTCTACTCGCCAAGGACTTCCGACGATCGCCGCCTCTTACGATGCCCCTTGATCCCGCTCGAGCCGATTCCCTGTCTCCTGATCTCCCTGTCTCACTCCGGCTTGAGATCGGCTCGGGCTTTCACCGCGGCAACCATGTCTTGCCAGTGCTTCCTCAAGAAAGGCGGGTTCTGCATGCTGTCCAGAATGTACGATCGGTCCGCACGCGAGAGATCCAGTGTTGCTGTGATCATTTCTTCCTGGTAGTAACCCGCCTCCGCAAGCGGAATCCCGTTTGGCTCGCGGATGAAGGAGGCACCGCTGGACGTCTGCTTTCCGTCCGGCGACTGGCCCACGGTATTTGCCACGCAGTGGAACATCTTCGTGTTCGGACCGATTGGTTGTTGGGCACGACCGGAGACGCGCTTCCACGCGACCGCCTCGATTTCGTCCGAGCTGCACGACGGGTGGAACAGTACCTGCGCGCCGGCCATGCCGGGTATCCGATACAGCTCGGGATGGCGTCCATCCCGACAGATGACGAGCGTGCAGGGGATCCCGTCGATCTCGAACAAGGCGAGCTTGTCTCCTCCACGGCAGAACGTTTTTTCGTCCCTGCCCGCCAGGTTGACCTTCGCGTATTCGTAGTGGAGCCGCCCCTCCGGGCTGATCACATGTGCCAGGTTCAGGTAACGGTCAGGGGTCTTCGTGATACTCCCGACGATGACCCAGATATCGCGCCGGACGGCTGCCTGGCGCACTTCGCTGAGTGCAGTCTCGATTTCATCTGCGGTTGTCTCGATGACCTGAGGGAAGAAGTATCCGGTAAGGCTCGCCTCCGGAAAGAGGACGACCCTGCTGCCCTCCTCCGCCGCCTCATCGATGAACGCGAGCGTGCGCTCGAGGTTGTAGCGGATCCGCCTGCCCCAGTGAAGTTGCACACAAGAAATCTGAAGTGTCGACGGCTTGTCCATAGGCCCTGCATTGTGCCAAGAAACGGCGCTTTGGTCCAATTCCGTGCCGAAGCTGGACACCCGCTTTGCCAGACGCCATGATGTGGGGGTCAATTCGATGATCCGGAAAATCTTCAGAAGTTACAAAGAAGCATATTCAGGCCTCCCCTCGGAAGCTTGGATGCTGGCGGCCGTTGAGCTGGTCAACCGCACCGGGACGATGGTCCTCTTCTTCATGACGCTGTACGCGACCCGCCACCTCGGTTTCAGCCTGGCTGAAGCGGCCCGGGTCATGAGTGCGTACGGCCTGGGCTCGCTGGTTGGAACCTACTTTGGCGGGCGCTTCTGTGACTGGATCGGCGCGTACAACGTCCAAAAGGCCAGTCTCGGCCTCGGAGGCATCTTCCTCATCCTGCTCGGCTACCCTGAATCCCCGTTTCCACTGGCCGCGCTGATGTTTGCATTCGCAGCAACGGGAGAGGCCCTTCATCCGGCCAACATGACCGCGATCTCGCAGGTGTGCCCTCCGCAGATCCGCGCAAAGGGATTCGCACTTGCCAGGCTCGCTGGCAATCTCGGCATCAGTGTCGGCCCGGTGGCTGGCGGTTACCTGGCGCTGATCAACTACCATTACCTGTTCTGGGTGGACGGACTGACCAGCCTTGCGGCCCTGGCCCTCTTCCTGGCGTTCTTCGGATCGGCCGCCGGACCGGTGCATTCAGACGGACACGAATCCTCCCCTCCGTCATCGCCCTGGAAAGACCGGCTGTTTCTCCTGATGATCGGGTTGGGGTTCCTCGTCTTCCTGGTCTTCGCGCAATTGTTCAGCACCTTCCCCCTTTATGTCCGGGAAGTGTACGGGCTCCCGGAAAACGCAATCGGCCTCCTGATCACCGTGAACACCGTCGTGATTGTCGCCATCGAGATGTTGATCATTCATCGGCTGCAGGGAGTTGAACCCGCGCGGGTCGCGAGAATCGGCGCGCTTGCCCTCTGTACGGGGTTTGCTCTGATGCCATTGGGCAGGGGTTTCTTCTACGGAGCCTTCACCGTCGTCGTCTGGACCATGGGCGAGATTCTCATCATGCCTCTCCTGGTCACCCTGGTCGCCAGCCGGGCCACATCAGCCGCCCAGGGACGCTACCAGGCCCTGCTCAGCGTCTCGTTCGCCGGCGCCATGATTGCCGGGCCGGCCATCGGCTCGTGGGTCTACGAGACTTACGGACCCGACTATCTCTGGTACGGCTGCGGACTCCAGGGAATCGTGCTCTTTGCGGGGTTTTCGCTTTTGATCAGGGAGCTTGCCAAGGAAGCACGGCACCCGGCGGGGTAAGCCGGACGGGTCGACGAGTGGTTCAGAACCGCAAATGGAGCGTTTTTGCGAAGTGCGCGGATTCAAGCCCTCTTAATCGAACTCAATCTGCAGATCCTGATTCTGATCCGGCCGCCAAGATCCGGCGGGTTTTTTTGAACCCTTCGGCCGCAAGGCCCTGCCTTTGGATCGCCGCCGCAGGCCGGACAGAAACTCTGAAAGCTGCGCAACCGCTTCGGCCCGGACCTGGTACCGCAGGAAGGTCCCGTGACGGTGTACCGAAACCCACCCATTTTCCCGGAGTCTGTCCAGATGGTGGGAGAGCGTTGATGCGGGGATACCGATCTCCGCCAGGAGCTCCCCGACGACCATCCCTTCACGGCTGGAGCTCAATGCCGTGACGAGTCGCACCCGAACGTCGCTGGCAAGGCCGGCACAGAGATCCGCCAAGTGTGCCTCGCCGCGATCTTCGGCCTCGAGTCTCCCGGTCTCTGCCATACTTCCATTATAGTCGAATTATTATTCGAATGATACCGATTAGTGGCGGCTCGATCACCACCAAGTCACTAAAAAGCATGCACCAAAAAGCGTTTCACTAAAAAGCCCGTGGAGGACTTTTTGGTGCATCGCCTTTTGGTGCATTGCGTTTTGGTGACTTGGTGGTGTGCTTTTCCCCTTAGGATCCGGGCTGTAGCTCCAGCTCTAAGCTTTTGACTGGGTGGAAACCTTTTTCGACGACCTGGTCGCCTTTGAAAATCCCCCAGGATGGCAGCGTCACATGAACCTTGGTCATCTGGTGCAGCTGGAGCGCGCTGTTCGCCAGAAAAAGAAACACGACCCGTCCGGGCTTCCACGGGCTCGGGAGTACCGCGACGAGCCCGTCATCCGCATCGCCGAAGGTTTTTCCCTTCCAGTGAAAGTAATTCCTCCCGATCTTTATGCCGGCGCGGTCTGCCAGCTGAACAGCCAGACTGTTGTCCAGCCCCACGGCAAGAATGATCGTGTCGTGAGCCTGCAGATCGGGTCCGGTGACTTCGGCATCCTGCCGAATGACCGGGATTGTCTCGGTGAATGCGTCGGCAACCACGGTTGCATATCGGAGCCCGAGCGTGTGCTGTGCCTCGATTTGCCTCGAAGTGCCGTAGACGACCATCAGGTTCCGAAAATCGTCGAACAGGTTCGGCAGCACATTGTAGGCGGCCCGTTCAACGGGGACGTCGTTGCCTGCATTGAAGATCAGTCGGGTCGGCTGGTCCTTGACCGTCCAGCTCTTTCGAACGCCTGAGGATTCGACGTGCACCAGCCGCCACTGCATTCCCTTCCCTGTCTTAATGCCGAGGGTCGTCAGGAAGTCGTACGGTCTGCCTTCTTGCGAGACATCCAGGTTCACTTTCCAACCGTCGCCGTCGCGCTCAACGTCCGCTTTCACCGCGGGCGAAGGGAGGTCGTCGCGTTCCAGCCACTGCATGACGAAGGAGCGCAGCGGCCGGGCCGCGAGCGCCTCGGCCTTAGAGATAAATGCCTCAGTTGTCATCGGCTTCTCGCGAAATTCGGAGTGGACCCCGGTCATCACCTTGGAGAAGACGTCATTGCCGAGCAACAGCCGAAGCTGGTGCAGCAGGTAAGTTCCCCGAATGCGCGGCACAAGATAATTGCCGTATCGGTCGTACACTCGTGCCGCACCGAGGGGGGCAAGCGAACCTTCGCGCCCGGTCGTGTACAGCAGCCTGCAGTTCATTTCACCCAACTGATCGGCAAGCGCGGGTGCCGCGGCTTTCAGATCGGCCGGGAGGCCGCTGAGCATCTTCCAGTAGCTGGCCGTGCCGCTGACGAACCAGTTGTCGGCGTCCGACGCCGGAAACACCGTGTTTCCCCAGAGCAGTTTCCGGTCGAACTTGTACACGTCGGCAGTGTCCGAGAAATCATCGGAAGGATTCGGAGCCTCGGAAACCGCAGCCCGCCGGCGCTTTTTGAGCTCCTCGGTGACAAACAGGGGGTTGATCACCGAGTGGCCCAGCGTCAGGTGAGGGATAGCGCCGGGCAAGTCGGGCATCCTTCGGCTGTTTTTGTCGGGGAACTTCTCGCGGAGTGTGACTTTTCCATAGTGCGCGAGGAACATCAGCTTCTCGGCCATCTCGGATGTAGTAACTTTGCCGTCGCAGGCATGTGGCCGGTTAATCGGCGATGTCGCGATCGCGTTGACAGCGCTGATCGCGTCGATCTTTCCCTTCTCCTTCTTGTAGTAATCGTAGAAGGCGAGGTCGCGGTTGGACGGTGAATACGCCAGATCAAACGGCGCGTTCTGAGCGTCGGGGATGTACTCCTTCCGGACCTCCGGGTCTTTCGCGTTATTGACGCTCCAGTAGAACCCTTCGGTGCCGCCGGGGAATTCTCCGGTGCTGCTTCTCCACAACTTGTGCTTCTTTGTGCCCAGAAGGAGGATCGCGATTTCGTTGGCCTTCACGTCGCCGATCAGCCAATCGTTCGTGTACAGCCCGTTGTTGTCCGTGGTCAGAGTCTTCACCACATCATTTATGGTCGACGAGTACTGGGCGGCTTTCCGGATGCGCGATGACTGCGGCGATCCGGCGCTCTCGAACGGGGTCTGCGCGACGGTTGTCTCGCCGATCATAATTCCCGCGTCATTGATGTAGAAGTCCGCGCCGGAGTGAATCCCGCCTGGAAAAGTCTCGTAGACGAGCCGGTGGCCACTTTCCGGAACCACGTCGCAGATCACATCCCAGTGAACGCCGGTGTAACCGCTCCACATGAAGAGCTGGGTGAAA
>CAYQYP010000581.1:0-6701 GCA_964421755.1 uncultured Acidobacteriota bacterium | reverse complement strand
AGCGAACGGCAGTGAGCGAGAGTAAGCGGACCACCAATCATTCGCTAAGTCGAGACATTTAAACACGAAGCAGTGGAGCGAGTCAGGTGGTCCGCTTACTCTCGCTCGCTTCTCTCGCTCTCGTGCGCGGCTCCATTCGATCTCGATTCGATCGCGCCCTCCGCCGGGAACTCGCCGGTCTATCCGCCTATTAATAGAAGAGTGGACATTTTCAACAGCCTCGCAGAGCTTTTCAGCGGAGTTAATCATTAAGTCTTCTTGAGCACTGCAGTGTTACTCCGCCGGATAACCGGGTGATCAACGACTGTGAATCCAGCGGACTCGGCTGCAGCCAGCTCGCTGCGAAATGTGTCGTCGGTTACGTGGCCCTTTGGTTCGGCAAACAGCAGCAGGCCGCCAGGCTTCAGAGTCTCACCGACTTGGTGGAAGAAGAATGAGGCACTCGGCGTCTCGTGAACGAGCGCAAAGGCTAGAGCGAAATCTACCCGACCGGCGAGGTCCGACACGCCGAGCGAATCGGGCTCGGTCAGGCGAGCTCGCACCAGGTCTTGCAGGCCGGCCCTCCTGGCGCGCCGCTCGAGTGACCGTAGCATTTTCGTCTGGATATCGACGGCGTAAACGAGACCCGCCGGTCCAACAAGGCGAGCCAGGTCCAAAGTAAAGAAGCCCATCCCCGGACCCGGCTCAAGGACTGTCATTCCCGGACGGACAAAGGGCGCGAGGATTTTGATGGGGTTCTGGTGCAGGCGTCGCAAAGGGCAGGCCAGCAAGTAACCCACGTACCATGGGCAGACGTGATGGGGCATTACTACCATCTTACGAAAGAAAAGCGCCGCTCAACCAGTTTGGCCCCCACCGCATCTGGACAATGCGCTCCGCCTGTCACCTGCTGGCGCGCCACTCGGGCGTCAGGTCCCGTTCCCTGAGGTTCAACTGCACTCGGGGCAGTCCGTGGCTGTCGATGATCTGGAGACTCACGGTCCGGCTGCCGCGAGGACCAGAAAAGGTGAGCAATCCGAAATTGAAGCCGCGGTACTCAGGACCTGCATACTGATGGAAACGGTAATGCGTCTGTCCCGTCTCTTCAGCGGGTGGCGGCGGCAGTGAAACTCCCGCATTGGAGGAAAGCAGTTCATAAAGCGGGTAAGCATCCTCCGGCCGGTGCAGGCGGTTAAGTGTGCCGACATGCCAGTCGCCGGCTGCAAAGAAGACCCCGTTGATCTGATTCTGGGAAAGCCAGGAGAGAAACTCGTCCCGCTCCTGCCCAAAACTCGCCCAGTACTCGCCCGAGCCCTGCCGGTCGACGAGCATGGTGCCGCCGTTGACGATCACCTTGAACGTGGCCCTGCTGTCTTTCAGTGACTGCTTGAGCCAGGCCAGTTGGCCCGATCCCAGCATCGTCTTGCGATCGGGAGCCTGGTTGGGATCCCGGTGATAGCGGTCGTCCAGAAGGAAGAAGTGTGCATCCCCTATCTGGAAGGACGTGAAGACCCCCGGCACGTCAGGCAGACCCGCCGAAGGGTTCGGGTAATACTTCCTGAACAGGGAGAGGCTGAGGTCTCTCCAGCGAAACGTGCGGTCCGAGTTGTCCGGGCCGAAATCGTGATCATCCCAAATGCCGTAGGTGGGTGTCGTCGCCAAAACCGACCTGAAGCCGGGCAAATCGCGCAAATAGCGGTGGTAGCGAGCCATTGCGTACTCGACCACGTCCTGGGACGTCTCGTAGGCCCCGGTCGGATTTGGCATGTAATTGTTGTCCCCAATCAGGAGAAGAACCGCCGGCCTGTGGAGCGAAACCTGGTCCCAGATCGGCTGTACAGGCACTCGAGCCGGGTACATGCAGGAGGCAAACGCCACGGAGAAATTCGGAAGCGCGCGGCTCGGATCAGCGTCAGGCAACAGGGAGAACACCTGGGGAGTCGCTGGCCGAACAGGTTTCCCGCCGATTTCGAGCTCGTAATAGACCAGCCAGCCCGGCTTCAGCCCGGCCAGTTCGATAATCCCCGTGTGAGGCGGCGCTGGGGATGTCTGGCCCGCCGCCGTGCCGCGGATGATGGGCTGCCCGGCGGACGACTGATACTGGAGGCGCGCCTCAAGCCAGTAATGGACTTTGACCGCACACGCCTGGTCGGTCTCGAGCCAGATCCTGGCTGACGTACTGGTGGTGTGGCCTACCATAGGCCCGCTCATAAGCGTTTGGGCCCGGGCTGCAGGGGCACTGGTGAAAAGCGCGAGAACGGACGCGAGTATGATCCGGCTAGTCATAGCCGCATGTTAGCTGGTTCATAGGTCCGACTTCCAAGTCCGACACTGCGTTTAGGATTTGCATTGCCTTTGCGCGGGAGGCACGTGTCCGACTTGGAAGTCGGACCTGCGTAGCCGGGGAAATTTTCCACTTCGCCCGCTTCGAGCTCCCCTGGATATCTCCTTGTATTTAAAAGACAAGAGCGTCGAGGTCCAGACTGGCACCCTGCTTGCTGCCGTGATATCCAGATCAAGGAGGTCAACGATCATGGAGATGATTTGGCTGATTATTGCGGGCATTGTCGGGTTGGCGGTCGGCGCCGGCCTGATGTATGCCCTTTACGTATCGAAAGCGCAGCAGCGGATAAGCGGCTACGCCCGGGAACTCGAGGAGACCGGCAAGCGGGCCAAGAATCTCGAGAACACGCTGCACGACCGCGACGCGGAACTGACCCAGTGGCGGGATCGAGTGGAGACGACCGAGTCGCTTGCCGACCAGGAGAGAGTCAAGCGTGAGGGCCTCGATCAGACAATCGAGCGCATCGGTGGCCAGGTTCATGACTACGAGGAGCGGCTGAGAGCGGCTGAAAGCGATCTCGCGACCGCCAGGAGCGGACGCAGTCAGATGGAGCGCGAAGTGGAAAGCCTGCGCGGGCGCTGGGAGGAAGAGCACCGCACCGCAGAAGCTCTTCAAATCCAGCTGCGGGATGCCGAGGC
Source organism: uncultured Acidobacteriota bacterium (assembly GCA_964421755.1). Lineage (GTDB taxonomy): Bacteria > Acidobacteriota > UBA6911 > RPQK01 > RPQK01 > CAVUUN01. The sequence goes on along the minus strand of CAYQYP010000581.1, from coordinate 3,740 downwards.
GGAACGAAGCGATTTGGAGGCCAGGCTGAACGATATGGAGAACAAGAAGCGCAGTGTCCTCGATACCGTGAAACGGACCCTCGCCGGCGATCCCGACGAACGGCGGGTCGAAAAGCATCCGGTCGAGGCGACGAAAAAGTAGCGGGCGAGACGAAAAAATTCTCCGCTTCTCTTGAGTTGGTTCTCGAGAGACGGCACAATGAGAATTGCCCCAAGAAATCCATGAGACAGCGAATACGAACTCAAGCGAAAGCGTGAGGGAGGTCTTAAGTCGGCTGCTCTAACGGTTACTTGGGGCTTTCTTTTTGCGTTCGCCCGCCAGCTGCCCAGAGGGGGCCACCTTCCCGGGTCAGGTCAGTCGCCGTCAAAAGCGGACCGCAAAACCGATTCCCCCGTGCGTGTTCCAGGAAGTGGTGGGGGCTACGACGGTGCGGTCTACCGACACGAACCGGTCGCCCAACGGCATGTAAAGGCCACCGAGGTCTATTCGGATGACGAGTCGAGTGGACGGGTACAACTCCACTGCTGCCCCGAGATCTAAGGCTCCGCGGATCTTCCCGGAATCGGTCAGCCAGCGGACTTGGTGATCAGTCAGGCGGACGATGCCCGGCCGCGCCTTAGCGAAGATGCCAACTCCTCCGAAACGCAATCCGGCGCGCAGGCCAGCGACGGCCTCGGTCTCCCCGTGGGGCCAGGTGATCCCGGCACGGATCACCGGGACAAGAGGCGAAAGGCGCGATGATTTTCGAGTGTAATCAGGGAAATAGTCAATTTCGCTATCCACCGCCAGATAATCACTAAGGTTGTATACGCAGCGACCGCCGAAACCGCCCGGCACTTCCCCGAGGGCTTCGAAATCCGCGATGAGCCACTGTGCCCCCAGTTCCCACCGTCTGTCCGGCTGCGCTTGAACCAGGCAGCCGAGTGCGATGACGACGAGACACAACACCATCCACCTGCTTCCCACCATTTGCCCTGCATCCGGCATGAGTCCTCCTCGGCGGACACGGAGAGCAAGAAGCGTTCCAGAGCACCGGTCTCTCTGCCCGCCCCGAGGCCATCAGGCAGAGGCCCGAAAAAATCCGCGCATCGGCGAAGGCGGGTCGCCGCCGGTGCAATCGGGTCTGGTGCCTGGGTGCAAGGTTTTCTGGCGGCTTAGGGTGCGATCAGGTAGCGGGCGATCGAAAAAAACTTCCCGCTTCTGTTGAGTTGGCCCTCGGCAGAGGGCACAATTGGAATTGGCCCCAAGAAATCCATGAAACAGCGACTACGAACTCACGCCAAAGCGTGACGGAGGCTTTAAGTCGGCTGCTCTAACGGTTACTTGGGGCTTTTGCTTTTCCGCGGATTCACGCGATCGCGCTACCCATCTCCCCCCCGACTTAGAAGTCGGACCTCCGCGAACCGGCAGATTCATCCTCCAATGCGCTTCTTCTCTGCGAGCGTCAGGATCTCCCTACTGTTGGGATAGGTCGCCCGGACGACGGCTTCCTTCAGCGGCAGCCACTCGTGCCGTCGCTTGCCGTCGCTCGGCTTGCCCGACTCCAACGCCTCCATCAAGTAGAACTGCGCATTAACGGTTTTGCCGCCAGCGTCGAATGAAACGCCCGCCAGCTCGCTTCTCACGCGAGCCCAGACGCCTGTTTCCTCCCTCACCTCACGTACAGCTGTTTCGCGCATGCTCTCCCCAGCCTCAATGTGTCCCTTGGGCAGCACCCACTGGTCAGGGTTGTTGCTGGCCTCCACCAAGAGGTACCTGACCTGGCCGCCAGCTTGCCTGAAGACCACACCGCCGGCATGGGTGAAACCATCGGCTGGCGCCTCCGGCGTCTTGCGTGCTGCTGCGTCGCTTCCTTCCAGAGTAATAACGTACCAATAGGCTTGACTCGTGGCCTTCACCCTCTGTTCCACGTACCGCCAGAAGGCAAGGACCAGCGCGATTGCACTCGCCACGATGACCGTGCCCCGTCCGGTGAAGACACCCCAGGGAATGAGCAGGCACAACACGACCAGCAGGCTCCGGAAGAACTTGGAGTCTGCCTCGAATCGCTGGACGGTCGCGAGCGCGTCCGGCTTTTCAAGCGCCAACCGCGCCTTGCACCATTGGAAGGCATTGATCGCGCCCGACGTCTGGTGTGGCGCCAGGTGGCCGTCCTTGATTCGCACAGCCTGCCTGACTGCATCGTCGGTGCCTTTCTTGATGAGCCACTTGGCCAGGAACCGTGTCAGTCGCCAGGGAAGCGCCTTCCCGCCGGCCAGCCTCTTGACTTGCTCCGCCTGGGTTGCCTGTCTGATTCGATCGTAGACATGATCATCAAGTACCCAGGAGCCGAACAGGAAGGCAAAGTGCCCAAGCAGGTAACTGCTGAAGAGAAAGACCGCCCACCCTTCCGCACCAGCCAGCCTGTCGTACCGAGGTCCCAGAAACCTGGGACCCAGGCTGTCTCTCAGCAGATAGGTGAGCAGCGCTCCGGGAAGGAGGATCGAGAAGAAGTCGATTACACCGACATAGAACTTCTCCGGTTCCACGCTCATGACGTCACCCCTTCCTAGCCAACTCGTGGTCGACGAGATGCCTTCACTCGAGAGATGTCCCCTGTCGCCCCTCGCTCGGATCGACCGGCGCACGTTTCCATCTCCGCCGGGTGGTCAATTCCCCTGTATATTGTGCTTCACACAACCTTTAGTAGAAGTTAAGTCTTGTCGTCGGTGGGAAAGGATCGGAGCCTCGCTTCGTCGTTGACCGATGCCTTCCGTAGGTCCGACTTCCACGTCGGACATTCCTTCTTGTCCCGACCTAAGCCCCGGCGCCCTGGCAGAGTCCGACTTGGAAGTCGGACCCACGGAAGTCGGACCCACGAAAGACGGACCCACGGAAGTCTGCGCATCCACTATGTCTCCGAAATTGCAGGTGTCCTCCCGAGCCCCCGAGCGGATTCAGCCGCCTTGCGCTCCTTCAGTTCTTTCTCCATCCTCTGCAGCATCTTCTCGTTGATCGGGTACAGGATCAGGACGAGGCCGCAGAGGAGCGCAAAGGTACCGGGGATGACACTGAACAAAAGTTTGATCCCGTTGATTGCTTCCGGCGTCTGCACCTGGTTCGGCACGTAGTTGAACACATCCAGAAGCTTAAGCGTCATGAATCCGCCGATCGCGATGCCCATCTTGATGGCGAACATGATCCCTGCGATAACGAGCCCGGTCGCGCGCCGGCCTGACTTCCATTCGTAGTAGTCCGCCACGTCAGAATACATCGCGAATAGGTAGACCGGCATGGCGCCCGCAAGGATCGAGAAGACAAAATTCACCGAGGAAAGCAGAACGAAATTATCGGATGGCAGGATGTAAAAAGACATGCCGACGAGGGCGCTCGCGATCGTTATGACGATAATCAACGGCTTCTTCCCGAAGATTTTTGCCAACGGGCCGGTAATCAGGACGCCGGCGATCATGCCCAGGGTTCCGACCGTCATGAAAGTGGTCGAGAGGCTGAAATCGAGTTTCAGTGGACCGACGGAAAAACTCGCGAGAACGTCGTTCCCCTTGCCGTTGACATAGTCGAAATAGTAGAGAACCGCTGCATTGCGAATCGCGTTGTGGACGAGAAAGAAGATCGCCGAAATGAAGAGCACGATCCACGGGATGTTGCCGGAAAGGTCCTTCAGATCCTGCCTGAACGAGCTGTGCTGCCCTTCCGGCGGCTCCACTCGTTCACGCGTCGTCGCGAACGTGATGAATAA
>CAYQYP010000580.1:0-3487 GCA_964421755.1 uncultured Acidobacteriota bacterium | reverse complement strand
TTCTCGCCTGGTCGGGTAATTCTGCTCAAGGCTCTCAGGACTCAAAACCTGGAGCCCGGCCGTTATCAACTGGCTATCGACATCAGCGACCAGATCACCAGCCAATCAGCAAGTGTAAGCCAGGAATTCGAGCTCGTGGAGCCGTGAGGAAAGGCCCCGTAGGAGCTTTCGAGTGGTCAGATGGGAATGAGAAAACTCGCCAACCGGGCCGAAAAGCGGCGGATTCTGAAACGCGAATCCGCCCTACGACTGACAGCCGCGCGCATGCACTCGGTCGTAGGGCGGATTCGCGTTTCAGAATCCGCCGCTTTTCGGCCCGGTTGGCGACTAGTTCGGTTACGAGAGGTCCGGGATCACGTACGGATCGCGATACTCTTCACGCTTGAGCATGCTGTTCGCTTCCGCGTCGTCCACGAACTGCTCGCGCCGGCCGTCGAAGGTTAGTTCACGACCCAGCCGATAGGAGATATTGCCCAAGTGGGGGAGTGAACTGGACCGGTGTCCCACCTCGACCTCGCAATTGAGCATCTCGCGCTTACCGGCCCTGACCGCTTCGATGAAGTTGCCGAAATGGCCGCCCATGCCCGTCCCGACAGTGTTCTGAGCATCGGCCACTTCCTCGGGGATGTTCTTCGAATCGGGCCCGGGCTCTCCGCGGCGTCCGAAGAAAGTCTTCCAGTTGCCGTCCGCGTCAATTTCGAGCCAGCCTTCGCTCCCGTAGAAGACATTACCGATGTCGACCATGCCTTCCTTATTCGTATAGTGACCGCGCGTCGCGAACTCGAAGATGGTTCCATCGGCGTACTCGAAAGTGCTGGTCTGCGTGTTCGGGGTGTTCTGTGCGGAGTCAAAGACAAACATTCCGCCGAAGGACCGCACCTTGACCGGGTAGTCGTCCTTGTTGAGGCCCCAGCGGGCGATATCGAACTGATGCGGGCCCTGGTTGCCGGTGTCCCCGTTTCCGAATTCCCACTGCCAGTGCCAGTTGTAATGGAAGCGGTTGCGGTTGAACGGGCGCAGGCGAGCCGGGCCGATCCAATTGTCGTAGTGCACCTTGGCCAGATAGGCCTGCGTGTAAGCGAGGTTACCGCGACCGTCTTTCGTCAGCGCGAACTTCTCGCCTTCTGCCATCGGCCCGTCAGGATACCGTCCGATATCCCCGCGCGGCTTGAAGCAGAGACCACGTGCCATGTAGATCTTGCCCAGCTTTCCGTCATGGATCAGCTTCATGGCTGCCATGGTCGTTTTGCGCGACCTGTTCTGGAACCCGACCTGCACCAGCACGTTGTTCGCCCTGGCCGCGTTGACCATCTGGCGTCCTTCCCAGACTGCCCAGTGAGCGGGTTTCTCGACGTAGACGTGCTTCCCGGCCAGGGCCGCCCAAATGGTTGCCAGGGCGTGCCAGTGGTTGGGTGTCGCGATGCTTACGGCATCGATTTCCTTGTCGTCGAAAACCTTACGCATGTCCCATTCGGTGACGGGCAGGTACTGGAATTTATCCTGCAGCCCCTTGACCCGCTCCGGAAACAGGTTTTCATCGACGTCGCACAATGTCTTGACTCGAACGTTGGCAAGGCGCGAATAACCGCCGATGTGCCCGGTTCCCTGGCTTCGAATGCCTATGATGGCAACGTTGATACGATCATTCGCGCCGAGAATGTGCGGGTTAATTGCGGCGCTGACGGCGGCTCCGGCGAGAACCGTTCCCGCCGTTTGCGTCGTTCGCTTCAAAAACGTTCTTCTGCTTACACCGTTTTGCGAATCCATAGAGTCCTCCGAGGCTGATCGACCCAAGTGGCAATGCTCGACAACGAGACAAACGTAGAGAGGGACGCAACCCGAGGAGTCTTTTCTCCCCAGGGGCCGCGAAAGTAAGACGTATCGCCGGGCTTGGGATCCAGGTGACTATGCATTAAGAAAACTTCGGACAAGAGTAGACGCCAGTCAACACTCTAAATCCTGATGCAGAGTCTCTACTTTTCAGGTCTTTTTGTCAACCTGCACTGTCGGTTAAATCGGCATCAAATCTCGCTGTTAACGCTCACGGCGGACGAGATTATTCGGACGGAATCCGTTAAGCTCACAAAATGCACAAACGGTCTTTCTTCGCTGCCGTTTTGGTCGCGCCTGCACTGGTTCTCTGTCTTTTCGGACAGTCACGGACTCCGCCTCCACGGCCGCTCCTTCCGATTCCGACGGCCCGGCAACTGGCATGGCAATACGACGAGATGCGGCTTTTCGTACACTTCGGTGTCAACACCTACACGAACCGGGAGTGGGGAACGGGGAAGGAGGATCCCAGGATCTTCAATCCGGCACGTCTTGACGCGCGGCAGTGGGCGCTCGTCGCTCGCGAGACCGGGTTCAAGACAATCATTCTGACCGCCAAACACCACGACGGGTTCTGTCTCTGGCCTTCGCGATACACGACGCACTCGGTCGCATCCGGCACGTGGGAAGGCGGCAAAGGCGACGTCGTTCGCGAATTGTTTGAGGCGACAAGAGACCAACGGATTCGGATGGGTCTTTACCTGTCGCCTTGGGATATGCACGAACCGGTCTACGGGGACGAGAACGCCTATAACTCATTCTACCTCGGCCAGTTGCGCGAGCTGTTGAGCGGCTATGGCCGCCTTGCCGAAGTCTGGTTTGACGGAGCCAAGGGAAAAGACGCGAAGGACATGAATTACGATTTCGCGGCGTTCTGGGCAACTGTACGACAGCTTCAACCCGAGGCCGTCATGTTCTCGGACGAAGGTCCGGATGTGCGCTGGATCGGAAACGAGCGCGGGTTTGCCGGGGAGACAAACTGGTCGACGATCGACCGGACCAAGGTAAAAGTCGGGAAGGCGGATACCAAGTATCTCAACAGCGGGGAAGAGGGAGCGCCTGACTGGATCCCAGGCGAATGCGACACTTCGATCAGGAAGGGTTGGTTCTGGCATCCCGAAGAACAGCCGAAGTCCTTGGAACAATTGGTCGAGATCTATTTCAAGTCAGTCGGCCGAAATGGAGTTCTCCTCCTGAACGTGCCGCCGAATACGGAAGGCCGCTTTGACGAACACGACGTCAAGCGCCTGCACGAGTTTAGGCAGGCGCTCGACGCGATCTTCGGGAAGGACTTCGCTGGAGGGAAGACGACCGAGACCAGCGCGGTTCGCGGAAATTCGCCCGAGTTCGACGGGACCAAGGCCGTGGACGGTGATTTGCGGACGTATTGGGCACAGGACGATGCACGCACCGGTGGGACGCTTGAACTCGATTTGGGCGGTCCGGCGACGTTCGACGTTGTTCGCATTCAGGAACCTGTCGCCCTGGGGCAGAGGATTTCCGGCTACCGGGTCGAGGCGCTGCAAAGCGGGGAATGGAAGACGATCACGCAAGGGACGACGGTTGGGCACAAAAAGCTGGACCGAATCGCCTCGCCGGTCACGGCTAGTAAAGTACGGCTGGTGATTGAAAAATCACGAGCGACCCCGCTGGTCGC
>CAYQYP010000579.1:0-3568 GCA_964421755.1 uncultured Acidobacteriota bacterium | reverse complement strand
GCCCTCCCAGGGCTCGAAAAGCCCACAAACCAGTTTTGCGATGGTCGACTTGCCCGAACCGGAGCTTCCCACCAGGGCGACTCTCGCGCCGGGGGTGACGCTAAGGGAGAAGTCCTTGATCAATGGGGGATCCAAACGACTGTAGCCGAATGTAAGATTGCGGATTTCCAGGTAACCGGTGAGCCGGAACGACGTCTCATCGGCTGTGCGGTCGGCGAGTTTATAGATCTTGTCCTGCTCGTACCGGAGAACGTCGTCTATGCGGTTCATGCCGCCGACGGCTTCCTGGAAACTGGCGCCCAGGCGGACCAGCTTGGCAATCGGGCTCATGAAGGCTAGCATGAGGCTCTGGAAGGCGAGGAGCATGCCCATCGTCATCTGGCCTTCCATTACCCGCAGCGCGCCCAGCCCCAACACTCCGGCAGTCGTCACAGCGGACAGGAATGTCGGGATCGGGTTCAGCATGATCGTCCACCAGTTCATCTCCTGCTGGGCCACGGAGGCCTTCGCGTGGTACCCCGACCAACGGCCGAAAAAGTCGGATTCCGAAGCTGTCGCCTTGATGGTTTCGATGAGGCTCAAGCCCCCCATCGCCGTTCCGAATAGCTTCCCTTGTTCCTGGAGCATGCGCTGGTTCAAGTCCACGCGCTTTCGAGACACCCAACGCAGGACAACCAGGTTCAGCATCGCCGCGGCAACAACCGTGCCCGTCAGCAGGTGGTCGTACGCGGCCATCAGAACGAGGAAGAACACGGCGGTCAGCAGGCTCAGGACAGCCGACGCCAACTCTCCCGTGAGCAACTGCGCAACCCGGTCGTTCAACGCCACGCGCCCGCCTACTTCCCCGCCGTAGCGCTGGGTGAAGAACACGTAGGGAAGCCTCAGGATATGCAGGAAGAACTGAGCTGAGGTTTTCGTCGCCAGCTTGATCTGTTGCCGGAACAGACTAACCTGTTGAAGCCAAAGGAAGAAAGCCTGCATCGCCAGGGTGATGACCATGGCGACCAGGAGTGGTCGGAGCCAGTGGTACTTGGCGCTGACCAGGATGTCGTCGACGAAGACCTTGGAGAAGGCCGGAATCACCAAGCCTGGAAGGACGAGCGCAAGCCCTGCGATAATGGCGAACACGATTCCCAAGCCAATCGCGCCCAATCGTGGACGGAGGGCCGTAAGCACTCCCGGTTTGGCGCCGCCCTTCTTGAAGCCCGCGGCTGGCTGAACGGAAATAACGACGCCTGTGAAACTCTGATCAAGCTCTTCGAGCGTGACCTTCCTGGGACCACTGGCCGGGTCGTTCAGATAGACCTTCTTGCCCTTGATTCCTTCCAGGACCACGAAGTGATTGAAATTCCAGAAAAGAATCTGGGGCAGCGGAAGCGTGCGGAGCGCCTCGAGCTCCTTGCGATATCCTTTCGCGGTCACGTTGTACTTGACCGCTGCCTTGATCATGTTGGACGCCTTGCTTCCGTCTCGCGAGACTCCGCACTCCTCCCGCAATCGCTCGAGCGGAATAAAACGTCCGAAATAGCCAAGGACGATGGCCAGGGCGGCCGCACCGCATTCGACGGCCTCCATCTGGAGAATCGTCGGCGTCTTCACCCGCTTGCGGCCCCAGAGCCGCTTGGGAGGGCTTTCACTTTTGCTTTCGCTTGGCTTGCTCTTCTTCCTGTGCAGCAACACTGTCTGTCCCCTCGCCGAGAAATGTCTTCTTCAGGTATGGCACGACCAGGTCAATCGGCCTCTGCCGGTCAACCACCACGCCAACCGAGCACATCGTCCCACTGTCGATTTGAACCGGCGGGCCACCCCCCGACGACCATTTGTATCCGCTTACCGTGTCCGGGTCTCGTAGAAGGGTCGCGTACACCATGATCGGCGCCCCTACCTTGGAGAGCTTGCTGACCAGATCCGGGTTCTGCAGGATCCTCAGCATCCCACGCGTGGAGGCCGGGAAAGCCGACACCTGGCTCACGACGCCCAGCATGCTGCCGTACTCCTCGGGCTTCGCCACCGACGGAGAAAGCTGCGATTCCATGCCGGGGCGCACCCGCTTGCCGTCCCGGGGAGAGAAATACACGACAGCCGAAAGCACATCGATGTCGTGCACCTTCACCTCGGCGGTAAGGAGCGGGTCACCGGTGCCGATTACTTTGCCCACACTTGCGAACAGTTCGAGAATTTTCCCGGAGACCGGGCTGATCACCCGGCTCTGAAGCTCCAGGGTGGCTTTGATTGCGCGCAGGCGTTCCCTCTCCTGCGAAATCCGGCTCTCGATCGTGGTCGTCGACTTCTGCTTCTCGGATGCGAGATCGACCTCCTGGGCCGACAAGTTGGCAAACTGGGCGCGGTGGTCTCGGATCTGCTGGAGGACCCGGTCCTGCTCGTTCGCGGTTTCCTGCACCTGGATAGTCGTCATCAGTCCTTCACTGAAAAGCTTCTTCCGATCCTCCAGTTGTTTCTGGATGAACTCCAGGCGTTGCTCGTCCGCCTTGATCGCCTCTTCGAAGGATTTCCTTTGTTCACCGATGTAGCGGAGTTTGAGCTCTTCGGCCTTGCCGCCGTAAGTCTGGGTGAGAGAGAGGTCGCTCTGCAGCAGCCGCAGCTGATTCTCCGCCTCCCTGATCTGAAGGTCGAGCTCCGGTTGGGCCAGTATCGCAATCACCTGGCCTGCCTTGATCTCTCCGTCGACCTTCACAAAAAGCTGTTCGATCCGGCCTGAGCCGAGCGAGACGACATCGTACAGGGACTCTTGTTTCAGAATGATTCCCTCGCCGTTGACACGCGTCTCGATCTGACCGTGGAAACCCCAGTACGTCGCCACTGACAACAGGATGATGCCGGACAGCAGCGCCACCCAGGACAGCGGACCGGTGACGGGCATCAGCAGGTCCAGCTGCTCCGGTGAGGACAGTCGCTCAAGCGAGACTTTTCGAAATATGTTCGATGACATAAGCCTGGGTCTCTTCTCTGTGAATTGAAGGGATAATGGAGAGGTTAGGCAGAGGAACCGGGAGAGTTACCGGCGAGTAACGCAGGGTTGGACCTTCGGTCTTCACCACACTTATTGCCCCCCCCTTTTATCGAATGCCGAACGGAGGCCGATTTGTACCGGAACCGTGGAAGAGGTATTCTCTCCCCGTTACGATCGCCGGCATTATGTCACGTAAAAATGCCATTGAGGAGTCCCTACTGCAAATTTTCACGCGGTGGCGCGGTGGCCTTCTCAGTTGTCCGGAAAACCATGGGAGGCAACGTGATCAAGACTCAAGCTATCAATGAACAGAAGGGTACGGTCCTAGTCGTGACTGGCCGGATGGACAATGTGACGTCTGCGGAATTCGAAGCGGCCTGCGACAACATCCTGCAGAAAAACGCCAAGGTGCTCGTCCTCGACCTGTCCGAGCTCACTTACATCAGCAGCGCCGGCCTGAGAAGCGTGCTTTCGGTCGCGAAAAAATTCAAGGCAAGCGGCGGAAAGGTCCTCATCTGTGGCTTAACCAAGATGGTCAAAGACGTTTTTCAGATCTCGGGCTTCAGCGGTATCTTCCCAATTTTCGATAGCAGGGAG
>CAYQYP010000578.1:0-10334 GCA_964421755.1 uncultured Acidobacteriota bacterium | reverse complement strand
GCGCACGAGAGAGGGTCGAATGAGTCTTGAGACCTGAAAGGCCGGCACATATTAGCCCAGGGCGAAGCGTGCTTTTCGCGTAGCCCTGGGTCAAAACGGACTCGACCGCGAAGCCCTGTAAGGGCGTAAGATCCTGATAATGGTGCCGTTCTTGCGCCCTTTCAGGGCTTGTCTCCGTCCCTACCGCTAAACCCAGGGCTGCGCAGAAAGCGCTTCGCCCTGGGCTAATATATGCCGGCCTTTCAGGCCTTAAGAACTTTTCGCCAGCTTCGAGAGCGAGCGAAGCGAGCGAGAGTGAGCGGACCACGAGTCGAGCGCTTGGCTTCAAAGCGAAGCACCGGGCTTGGTGCGTGGTCCGCTTACTCTCGCTCGCTTCGCTCGCTCTCGTGCGCGGCTCTTTGCGATTTCGCATGCGGCGCGATTCCTGCCGAGTCCCGCCGGTCGCGGCCCAGTCCTTGAGGTCGTTGATTCCGGAGTCCGACTTGGAAGTCGGACCCAAAGCCCCGAAACTCCTAGCTGTTGCCGGCCGTCGCGATCGTCGCAGCCGCGTGGGCAACTGGCAGCCTGATTTCGAAAGTCGTGCCCTTCTGGTTCGGGATGGCGCGGATTGTGCCGCCGTGGCGGGTGACCAGCTGGTATGAAATAGAAAGGCCGAGACCCGTCCCTGCGGGCTTTGACGTAAAGAACGGGTCGAACAGGCGATCGATAATCGCAGGGTCGATGCCTGCGCCGCTGTCGGTCACCGCGACGCTGACGGTCCCATCCGGAGCCTGATGCGCCGATCGGACCTCGAGTCCCCCGCCATCGGGCATCGCCTCGATGCTGTTTTTGATCACATTCAGCAGCACCTGACGAACCTGGTCGGGGTCGACCGTTACCCGAGGCAGGGCGGCGAGGTTCCGCGCGATAGTCACACCGGCCTTTTCGGCCTGATGGCTGAGCAGGAGCAGGGTTGAATCGATGATTTCATTCAGGTCGGCTTCTTGAAAAGAGGGCTGAGGCGGCCGGGCGAATGCCAGGAACTCGGTCACAATCCGGTCGAGCCTCGCCATCTCTTCCTGGCCGATCTTGGCGAATTCCGCTTTGTGACTCTCCGCGGGCACCCCGCTACCCAGGATGTCAATCACCCCTGCCAGCGTCGCAAGCGGATTGCGAATTTCGTGGGCGATGCCGGCGCTCAGCTGCCCGAGCGCGGCCAACCGGTCCGCCTGCTTCATCTGCTCGAAGGACTGCTCGATGCGCTGGTAGGCCCGCTGGAGCTCGGCTGTTGTCTTCTCGAGGGCCTGGCGCTGCCGGCGTTCGGCTTGGGCTAGAAAACCGGTCAGGGCACCGATGGCGTGAAAGAGCAAGATTTCTGCGAACTGGTTGAAGCTGTAAACCGGCGAGTGACCCCAGTGCACCAGGATATGGTAGGAGTAGAAAATGCTGGTTAGTGCGGCGGCCGCCAACCCGCCCAGCGGACCGTACCAGAAGGCGGCAAGAAGAATCGGGATGTAGTAGCTCCGTTGGTAGACCTCGTGCAGGTAGTAGTACTCGGTGCTTGTCCCGTAGTGCGCGGCGGTGATGCCTCCAATCAGGAGGCCAATCAGCAGGTACCGGACATGCTGCGGATCCAGACGGCGCATGCCTCAGTCTCCCTGGTCGGCTTCGCCAACAGCCGCTTTTACATTGATCTCGTCCGGGCGCAGATTGTACTTCTGCATTCGATAGATCAGCGTGTTTCGGGTGAGACCGAGATATCTCGCTGCCCGGCTCTGATTCCAACCATGGCGTTCGAGGGCCGCCAGCAGCAAGGCCTTTTCAACCTCTTCGAGCGCGACACCCTGATCCGGCAGCTCCATCCTCAGTCCGGCTAGTTGGGTCCGAGCCCTCAGAATCTCCGGAGGAAGCTCGCTTTTTTCGACCGTCCCACTCGTGTTGAACACCACCAGGCGCTCAACCAGGTTCTCCAACTCGCGAACATTGCCCGGCCAGTCGTACTCCTTCAACTGGCTGACGACCTCCTGGCTCACGAGAACACTCTTGCCGAGTCGGTCGTTGATCTGAGAGAGGAAGTGGTGAATCAACGGAGGGATATCTTCCCTTCGACTCCGGAGCGGCGGAACTGCCAGCGGCGCAACCGACAGCCGGTAGTACAGATCCTCGCGGAAGTCACCGGATCGCACCATGTCCCGGAGGTTCCGGTGGGTGGCTGCGATAATGCGAACGTCGACTGGTTTAGGTATGGTGCTACCCACTACGTCGATTTGTTTCTCCTGAAGCACCCTGAGCAGCTTGACCTGCGCGGCGAGCGGCAATTCCCCGACCTCGTCGAGAAACACGGTACCGGTGTTGGCTGCCTCGAACTTGCCCCTTTGATCCGTGACTGCACCGGTGAACGAGCCTTTCTTGTGCCCGAAAAGCTCCGACTCGACTAGATTTTCCGGAATCGCGCCGCAACTGACGGTAATGAACGGACGGGCGCGTCGCGGGCTATTGTAGTGAATGGCCTTGGCGACCAGTTCCTTCCCCGTGCCGCTTTCTCCCTGAATCAAAACCGTCGTCTCTACGTGCGCCAACTGGCTGGCCTTTTCCAGGACTTCTGCGAACTGCCGGGAATTCCCCTCCAATCCGGCAAAGCTGAAGCGTTCACGAACCGCCGCCTCAAGGCTCTGATTCTCCTTCACGAGATCGGCCATTTTCAGGGCGTTTGTGATGGCGAGCCGGAGCTCTTCCTTCTGAAACGGTTTCGTGAGGAAATCGTGCGCGCCCGCCTTGATCGCCTCGACCGCCTTGTCGATAGTACCGTGCGCGGTCAGGAGAATCACCGGAAGGCCGGGGCGAGTCTGCACCACGGTCTTGAGAAGATCCACACCATCTGTACCAGGCATGCGCACGTCGGAAATGACCAGATCGACCTCCTCCTTGTCCAGTACCTGGAGCGCTCTGGACGCGGACTCAGCGGCCAGCACCTCAAACCCGAACTCCCGGATCTGGTAGGTAAAAACCTTCAAGAAGTTACGGTCGTCATCGACGAGCAGGATTCGTGGTTTTGCCACGGCTCAATTATAGGACAGAACATGCTTGAAACTCCCCAAGGGGTGTTGGTTTTGCAACACCCTGGCCTGACTACTATCAGTGGTGTTCCCTCGGTATCTATTTGATATGCTGACGGATACAAGCTCTTTACCTCCACTGGCCCGCCGCTTGCCGGGTAAGGGGACGTTAAATGAACGCTACCAAGCGAATTCAGCGGACCATCGTTCTGGGTATTCTCCCCCTGCTCGCCACAGCGGTGCTCAGTGCGCAACGGGAAACCGGGCAGCCGCAGATGCCGACAGAACGACTCGGGCAGCTCGTCTCCGAGCTGCTGGCCAACAACCCGGAGATCCAGGCGGCGCGCAAGCGTTTCGAAGCAGCGGAGACCCGGCCCGGGCAGGAAACGGCGTTGCCGGATCCGGCCATAGGCGTCGGATGGTCGAGCGCCGGTTCGCCGCTACCCGGCTCCGGACTGGGCACCGAACCTGGCGCAAACGTCGGCTTCCAGGTCTCACAGGAAATCCCCTTTCCGGGCAAGCGAAGCCTACGCGGAAGCATGGCCGCTAAAGAAGCCGAGAGCGAGGGCCAGATGTTCCGGTCCACGGAGCTGACGCAGGTCGCTCGGCTGAAGTCGGCTTTTCACGAATTGCGATTCGTCTACGAAGCGATCGACGTGCTGACGCGCAACCAGAACCTCTTGCAGCGGCTGGCAAAAGTCGCCGAAGTACGCTACTCGGCCGGCCAAGGCAATCAGCAGGACTTGATCAGGTCCCAGGTGGAAATCAATCTTCTGGACGGCCGGACCATACAGCTCGAGCAGCGCCAACGGAGCCTCGAGGCGGAAATCAACAGGCTGCTCGACCGACCTGTCGGAAGGCCGTTCGGGCGTCCGGAACCAGTGGAAAACGTTCCCCGTTTGATGCCGCTCGAAAACCTCCAGAGGCAGGCGCTGGAGCGTTCGCCAGCGCTCCGTTCTCGACGCGCTGTGATCGACAGCAGGCAGCTGGGCGTCGAGATGGCCCGGAAGGAGTACTACCCGGATTTCGAGGTTATGGGAGGGTACTTCAACCAGGGATCGATGAAAGACATGTGGGAGTTCCGATTTCAGCTCAACCTTCCGATTTTTTTCTGGAAGAAGCAGAGGCTGGGACTCGAGGAAGCCGGCCTTCGCCTGACCGAATCGCAGCGGAGGTTCCGGGCCGAACAGCAGGATCTCGGGTTCCGGGTTCGCGATCGCTACCTCGCGGCCGAGGCGTCCGAACGACTCATGGACCTGTATTCAAAAATCGTAACACCGCAATCCAACCTGGCGCTCGAGTCGTCGCTGACGAGCTACGAGACGGGGACGATCGAGTTTCAGTCCGTATTGTCGAACTTCACGGCGATCCTGGAGAGCGAGTTCAACTTCCATGAGCAGCGGTCGGAGTACCTGAAGGCCCTGGCGGAGATCGAGGAGCTGATAGGAAAGACGGGTTTCGATGAGTAGTGACAGCCGAGCAAAACCCAGGGTAGCCCGCACAAAACGCGGGCAACCCTGGCTTTGTTACGTGACCCCGTTGGGGTCATGAGGACTTAGGAAACCTAAACGATGCGCAATTTCATTCTGGGATTCATCGTGGCGCTGATGCTGGCCGCAGGCGGCTTCTGGATCGTCACTAATAAGCCGTTCGGGGACGGGGGACCTGCAAAGACCCAAACGGTTCAGAAGTACCACTGCCCGATGCACCCGACGTACGTTTCGGACAAGCCCGGCGACTGCCCCATATGTGGGATGAGGCTCGTGCCGATCAAGACCTCCGGCCAGGCAGCGGGCGAGGCCCCGGCGGATGGCCACGCAGACCACCAAGCTGGGTCCGAAGTGCCCGAGCAGGCTACCGACACCTCCACAGTACCGGGATACAGCACCGTCACTCTCCCGGCCGAACGCCAGCAACTGATGGGAATAAAACTGGCCAGCGCCGAAACGATATCGCTTGACCAGAGCATCAGGACGACGGGCCGCGTGACCTACGACGAAACCATGCTTCATCACGTCCATACGAAATACGAGGGCTACATCGAGAAGCTGTATGCGAACTATGTCGGGCAGTTCGTGAAAAGAGGCCAACCACTCTTTACGATCTACTCCCCAGAGCTCTATGCCACGCAGAGAGAGTACCTCTTGGCGTTGCGATCACGCGAGCAGTTCGGGGACCTGACCGATCAGAAAACCGGGCCGAAAATTGACCTGGTTGGCGCCGCGCGTCGGAGGCTCGAACTGTGGGATATCGACGACTCCCAAATCAAACAGCTGGAGCGCACTCGCGAACCGATCCGTGACCTGACGGTCTTCTCGCCGGTAACCGGCTTCGTCATGGCCAAGACCGCGGTCGAAGGACTCCGGGTCATGCCGGGGGACACGCTCTACGATGTGGTCGACCTTTCCTCCGTCTGGGTCCTCGCCGATATCTATGAAGTGACGCTGCCGTTTGTCCGGGTCGGCCAACCTGCCGAAATGCTATTGCCATACCAGCCCGGCAAGAAATTCATCGGGCGTGTGACGTTCATCGACCCGACCCTCGATGAAGAGACCAGGACGGTAAAGGCCCGAATCGAGATCCGGAATCCCCAGGGAGTTCTCAAGCCGGAGATGTACGGTGACGTCGTTATTCGCGGCACCCGCGGATCAGGAGTGGCCGTGCCGGACGACGCAGTCATTTCGACCGGCGAACGCAATATCGTGTTCGTCGCTAAAGGGGACGGTGTCTTCGAGCCGAGGGAAGTGATCCTGGGAGTGAGGGTGCGCGACCTTTACGAAATCAAGGAAGGGCTGGAGGCCGGCGAGCAGGTGGCAACCGGTGCGAACTTCCTGCTCGACTCCGAATCCAAGTTGAAGGCAACCCTCGGGGCCGGTCAGGCCCCGGGCCACCAGCACGGGGAATAAGGCGCCAAGAGCAACATGATCGAACGAATCATCGATTGGTGCGCACACAACAAGTACATCGTCCTCCTGTTCACGGCGGCGTTCGTCGCCCTGGCCATCTGGACCCTGTACAACCAGCCAATCGACGCGATTCCGGACCTCTCCGATACGCAGGTCATCGTGTATTCGCGCTGGGACCGCTCGCCCGACATCATTGAAGACCAGGTCACCTACCCGATTACTACGGCCCTGCTTGGCGCGCCGAAGGTAAAAGCCATCCGCGGGTACTCGGACTTCGGGTTCTCATACGTCTACATCATCTTCGAGGATGGAACAGATATTTACTGGGCCCGCAGCCGGGTCCTCGAGTACCTCAGCAAGGTCACGACCTCCCTTCCGCCCGAGGTGAAAACGGAGATAGGCCCGGACGCGACCGGCGTCGGCTGGGTATTTCAGTACGCGCTGGTGGACGAAGGCGGGCAGCATAGCCTGGCTGATCTCCGCTCGTTTCAGGACTGGAACCTGCGCTACGCCCTGCAATCGGTTCCGGGTGTAGCCGAAGTGGCAACGATTGGCGGGTTCCAGAAGCAGTACCAGGTGACGGTCGACCGCGAGCGCCTGGCCGCCTACAACATCCCGATGATGGAGGTGACCGAGGCGGTCCGCAATTCCAACGTGGAGTCCGGCGGACGACTGATCGAGTTCACGGGCCGGGAATACATGGTCCGTGGCCATGGCTACGTCAAGACAACGACAGACCTCGAACAGGTCGTGCTGCGAGCCAACGAGTTCGGCACCCCGGTGCTGCTGCGGGATGTCGCCCGTGTCGAGCGGGGACCAGAGATTCGCCGGGGGATTGCGGATCTCGACGGGCGCGGCGATGTGGTCGGCGGCATCATCGTAATGCGCCACAGCGAGAACGCCGACCGGGTCATTCGCGCGGTCAAACAGAAACTGGTCGATCTCGAGCCATCCCTGCCCAAGGGAGTCAAGGTCGTGACGACGTACGACCGGTCGGAGCTGATCGAGAGCGCGATCGCCAACCTGGAACACGAGCTGATCGTCGAAATGATCATCGTCAGCCTGGTCATCCTCGTGTTTCTCTGGCATATCCCGTCGGCCATCATCCCCATCGTCACGATCCCGGTTGCCGTGCTGTTGTCTTTCGTCCCGATGTACTTCCTCGGGATCAACTCCAACATCATGTCGCTGGCCGGCATCGCAATCTCCATTGGCGTCCTGGTCGATGGCGCCATAGTGGAGGTCGAAAACGCCTACAAGAAGCTCGAGTTGTGGATAGAAGGGGGCAGGAAGGGGGACTTCCATGAGATCCGGCTGCAGGCGCTGAAGGAGGTAGGCCCATCCGTCTTCTTCTCGCTTCTGGTCGTCGCTGTCGCCTTCCTGCCGATCTTCACCCTGGTCGACCAGGAGGGAAGGCTTTTCAAGCCGCTGGCGTACACCAAGAACTTCGCGATGGCCATCGCCGCTATTCTTGCGATCACGCTGGATCCTGCCATGCGCATGCTGTTTGCCCGGATGGATTACTTCCGGTTCCGGCCGCGCCCGCTCGCCTGGATTGCCAATCAGATTTTGGTCGGCAAGTACTACAAGGAGGAAAGGCACCCGATCAGCCGCATCCTTTTCGGGATTTACGAGCCTGCCGCCCGATTGGTGCTCAGGCACCCGAAGACGACAATCGCCCTCGCGCTGCTTCTGGTTCTCACAACAATCCCGGTGTATCTGCAGCTCGGCAGCGAATTCATGCCGCCGTTGGACGAGGGCACGATTCTGTACATGCCGACGACCCTGCCCGGCATATCGGTCGCCCAGGCGCAGGATCTGCTCCAGAAGCAGGACCAGCTGCTGATGAGCATCCCGGAAGTGGAACGCGTCTTCGGCAAAGCCGGCCGCGCCGAAACGTCCACGGATCCCGCTCCCTTCTCGATGATGGAAACGACCGTCCTCCTCAAGCCTCATGGGGAGTGGCGTCACAAGGACCGTTGGTACTCCTCCTGGTCGCCCGAGTGGCTGAACAACGCGGTCTTTCGGCGGGCGTGGCCGGATCGGATCTCCCGTGACGAGTTGATCAACGAGTTCGATCGAGTCGTGAACATCCCCGGTGTCACGAACGCCTGGACGATGCCCATCCGGGCCCGTATCGACATGCTGACGACCGGCGTGCGCACGCCCGTCGGCATCAAGGTTTTCGGACCGGATTTGAACCAGATCGAAGAGATCGGCAGCCATCTGGAGATGATCATGAAAGAGGTACCCGGGACCCGGTCGGTTTTCGCCGAGCGGGTCGCCGGCGGTTACTTCGTCGACTTCGATTTAAAGCGCGACCAGCTCGCCCGCTACGGCATTTCGGTCGCCGATGCGCAGAACATCATCATGTCGGCGATAGGAGGGGAAAACGTCACGACGACGATCGAGGGACGCGCCCGCTACCCGGTCAACGTCCGCTACCCTCGCGAGGTGCGCGATAACATGGAGCGGCTGAGCCAGGTGCTCGTACCGACCGCCAACGGCGCCCAGGTTCCGATCAGCCAGATTGCCGACATCCGCAAAGTAAACGGCCCGTCCATGATTCGGGACGAAAACGGGATGCTCGCAGGATATGTCTTCGTTGACCTGGATACCAGCGATGTCGGCGGATACGTCGAGAGAGCCAAGCAGGTGGTGGCGGAAAAGCTGGATCTCCCGGCCGGCTATTCGCTCGTCTGGAGTGGGCAGTACGAGAACATGCTGCGGGTGCGGGAACGTCTGAAGATTGTGGTTCCCGTCACGCTGGTCCTCATCTTTGCCCTGCTTTACATGAACACGAAGTCGACCTTTAAGGCCACGCTCGTCATGCTGGCTGTACCGTTCTCCCTGATCGGAGCTGTCTGGCTTCTCTACATCCTCGGGTACAACGTTTCGATCGCGGTCTGGGTTGGAATGATCGCACTGATGGGACTGGACGCCGAAACGGGTGTTTTCATGCTGCTTTTCCTGGATCTCTCGTATGACGATGCCAGACGCAAGGGAATGCTTAAGACCAGAGCCGACCTCGAAGAAGCGATCATCCACGGCGCGGTGAAGCGAGTCAGACCCAAAATGATGACAGTTGCGGCGGCTTTCATGGGGCTAATGCCCATCATGTGGTCGATCGGGACAGGCGCGGACATGATGAAACGAGTCGTAGCCCCGATGGTCGGCGGGCTGGCCACCTCGTTTCTGCTCGAGTTGCTTGTTTACCCGGCCATCTACCTGCTTTGGAAGTGGCGAACCGAGGTCAAACACCAGACTTTCTCGACGCCTGACGCACCGGCACGAGCGCACTAAGTAAGGGAGCTACGAATGTACAACATGGCAAAGCTGGCCGGCCTCCTCGGGATTGCAGTCGGAAGCTTCGGACTGGTCATGGCAGAAGAGACGCGGCTGGCCGTGAAACATGATCACCTCCTCGGAAGCTGTGAAGGACAGCTTATCTTCAATGACACCGGGGTCCGCTACGAGACCAAAGAGGCGAAACACGGCCGAAAGTGGACGTACCAGGACATCCAGCAACTCGGAATAGACCCCCAGAAGGTCACGGTCCTGACATACAAGGATCGTCCGCGCTATCTGGGCAAAGACGAGCGAGTTACTTTCGAGGTGACGCAAGGTCGGGTGGACGATTCGCTGCGCGCTTTTCTGGAAGGGAAGCTCACTCGACCCCTCATGTCCTCGGTATTACCCGAGGAAGCAGCCGCCAAATACCGCATCCCGGTGAAGCACCGCAAGGCGTTCAGCGGGACGCAAGGAGTGCTTGAATTGTCCGAGCACTATGTCATTTACCGAACGGCTGAGCAGGATGACGCCCGGATCTGGCGATACGACGAGCTCGTCTCGATCGGCAGCACGGGTCCTTACCAGCTGCGAATCACCGCCATGGAGCGCACCGGCGGCGAATACGGGGGTGGCAAAAACTTCGTGTTCGACTTGAAGGAGAAGTTGCCGGAACGGGCGTACGACTACCTCTGGAACAAGATCAATCGGCCTCGAATCGACAGAGGCGAAGAATAACGCTCGCAGGGCGGACGTCGTCTTGGAACGCGGACGTCCCGTCCGCACTGGGTTCGCGGGCATCTTGCCCGCGCGCCGGGCATCCTGCCCGGCGTTGGCCTGTTTTACTGCCAAGGCCGGAAAGCAACTACAACGGCGGGCAGGATGCCCGCCGCGCGGACGGGACGTCCGCGATCCCAGTGCGGGCAAGATGCCCGCGCTCCAAGGCAAGATGCCCGCGCTCCAGGGCCGTCCGCGCTCTCACTTCGTGGCAAATCAATCACCCGGTGTTGGATTTGCAGCACCGCAGATCGCAACCAATCCACCCGAGTGCCCGGCAACCGCTGGAATTCGGCTCCATGTTGTTTGGGCACGCCGCTTGCTCAGA
>CAYQYP010000577.1:0-6261 GCA_964421755.1 uncultured Acidobacteriota bacterium | reverse complement strand
AAAGCAATGTCCGACTTGGAGGTCGG
This sequence comes from uncultured Acidobacteriota bacterium, assembly GCA_964421755.1. Lineage (GTDB taxonomy): Bacteria > Acidobacteriota > UBA6911 > RPQK01 > RPQK01 > CAVUUN01. The sequence goes on along the minus strand of CAYQYP010000577.1, from coordinate 6,235 downwards.
ATCTACTATCACGCCTTTCGCGCGATGAACGTCATGATCCCGTAACGCCCGGTGACGGACTCGAGAGGCGGGAAGGCAAAAAGAAGCGGTTTAAGCGCGTAGTATGGGAGCCTGGATCGAAAGCGATCTTGCGACCAGTTCAAGAGGCTGTGCTTGAGGCAGTGGTAGTTGACCAGGCGCGAGAAGAAGACCCGATCGGATACCTCAAAACCCGCCTGCTGCAACAACCTGCCCAGTGACACCGGCGAGAAGTGGTACAAGTGTCGCGGGACGTCGTCAAACGCGTACCAGAACCGGCCGAACAACTCCGCCTGATGGCTCGCAACGTTGGGGAGGGAAACGAACAGGAATCCGCCCGGAGCGAGCAGGTTGTGGAGGCGTGCGAGTACCTCGCCGGTTCGCGGCAGGTGCTCCAGGACATGCCACAGAGTAATGGCGTCAAAGTACTGGGCCGGCAGGGCCGGGGTCTGAACGTCGCCCCAGACAAGCTTCAGTTCCGGAAAACCTCTGCGGACTACTTCGACCGCCCCTTTGGACAGCTCCACGCCCCACCGTTCCCAGCGCAGACCGTCCAAGGCAAGCAGAAACCTGGCGTCCGCACAGCCGACGTCCAGGATCTTCCCGGAAAGGACGTATTCCTCGACCAGCAGGACCTTTTCCTTTTCCTTCCTCCAGGATCGGCTCCCGGGCAGCACACCGGTCTTGAAATCATTCACGGTGCTTTCGTAATCGCCGAGGTAAGTCGGCGGATAGTACGAGGCAATGGTGTGCTCGGGCAATGGAGGGTCAGTCCAGCCAAACTGGCAATCGCGGCACCGGAGTACCCGCCAGCTGGTTTCTCGCTTGATCAGGCGGTCCTCAGCGCTGCACAGCACCCCAACTGCTTCGGATCCGCATACCGAACAGGTCATATCTTCAAGAAAGCATTTTAGAACAATCACCGCACTTCTTTCGCCTGCGAGATTGACCGGTGATCCGGAACGTGTTTCTATTCAACGTATGGAACAGCGAACAATGGCGCGTCTGATGTTGTTCGCCGCCGCCCTCCTCGTCCTCTACTTTGTGTTTCAGATTTTTCGACCGTTTCTCGTCGCGATCGCCCTGGCCCTGGTGCTTACTTCGCTCGCCTACCCGGTGTTCAGCTGGTTTTGCGCAGAGCTGAAAGGCAGGCGGGCGTGGGCCGCGTTCCTGACTTGTTTGGGCCTCACGTTGGTAATTGTTATCCCTTTCATCATCCTGCTGATCCTGCTGGCGGATCAGGTGGGTCAGGTTTATACCCAGTTTCAGGAACGTCTCGCTCGGGGCGATTTTGAGAATCTTCGGAATTTGCAGAGTCTGCAGAACTACCCATGGTTGCGCAGACCCATCGGGTGGTTGGGCCGTGTGGTCGATCTACGCAAATTCGATCTGGCAGGGAGTCTGTCGGGCCTCTTGCAACAGGCAAGCGTTTTTCTGTTGACCCACAGCACCGCGATCGTATCGAGCCTCTTTAACCTGATTTTCGATTTCTTCCTGATGATCGCGACTATGTTCTTCCTGTTCCGGGACGGCGGAAAGATGGTCACGCAACTGCAAGCGTGGTCGCCGATTTCCGTCCGCTACACGAACCTGATCGCCTCGACCTTCCGGAACGTGGCCCGGGCGACGATCGTCGGGAGCCTTCTCACGGCGCTCGCCCAGGGCACTGCCGCAGGCATCATCTTCTGGGCCCTTGGAGTGTCCAACGCCTTGTTCTGGGGAACGCTCAGCGCCTTCTTCTCGCTCGTCCCTGTCGTGGGCGCCGCCTTGATCTGGGTTCCGTGGGCCTTGTACTTCCTCGTCACAGGCCAAATCTGGACCGGCGTTCTGATGATCGTGCTTCAGTCGGTCGTCGTCGGGTCGCTGGATAATGTACTTCGACCGCTTTTGATCGAAGGCCGGATCCAGATGCACACCATGGTCGTTTTCTTTGCCATCATGGGTGGAATCTCTTACTTCGGCGTGCTGGGAATGATTTTCGGGCCGATCGTTGTGGCACTGGGACTGACACTGCTCGAGGTCTACAGGATTGAATTCCGCGAACAACTCAAAACTCCCCCGGCCGGACAGTCGCCGCCCGAAAGTAAATGAAATGCTCAACTCCCCCAAAAAGAACATCCTGCTGACCGGCAATCCCGGTGTGGGCAAGACAACCCTGATCATCAAGCTGACCCAGCGACTCGGAAACTACGCGTTATCGGGCTTCTACACGGAAGAAGTACGCGTAGAAGGCGCTCGGATGGGTTTCCGAGCCGTTACGCTCAATGGCAGCTCGGCGATCTTCGCGCATCGCTCTTACCACGGGGAACCCGGCCACCGGGTCGGCACGTATGGAGTCAGGCCGGAAATCCTCGAGACGCTGGTAATACCGCATCTGGACGCCAGTCGCAAGCGCGCTCAGGTGGTCTTCGTGGATGAGATCGCCCGCATGGAGCTGATCTCGGACCGTTTCAAGGAAGCCGTCACATCCGTTCTGGATTCACCCTGCGTCGTGGTCGCAACGGTCGCTGCGCACGGGACCGGCTTCACCAAGCGGGTCAAAGAGCGAAAGGACGTGGAAGTCATCACGGTAACGCGCAACAATCGCGATATACTCGAAGAGCAGGTGTACCGAAAAGTGCTCCGCTTTTTGGCATGACGCGTGCTCGCTAAGAAGATATGTCTAAGCGTTTTCTGGTAGCAGCCGAAGTGAACGGGAAGGTAAGGTTCCTGAGCCTGACTGCCAGCACGGTGGGCCTCAGAGACGCCCGCAAACTGTCCCGCCGTATGGCAGCGAAGTTGTTCCGGGGGCAAAAACTCGGCCGAATCGTCATCGAACGTTGGCCGGACCCGAGATCCTTTCGGTAGCGCAGGCCGGAAAAAATTCCTTCACACGGATTCCGTGTATTCCGTGCCTCCGTCTTTGCGCGCCATTGTCCTCTTCCGATATCATTACGGCATGAAAGGACTACGAGCACGGAGGTACGCGGGGCGCCTCATCGCCCTCGCCATCTTAGTCTTATTGTTCTCGGTGCTTTACGCTTACAAGGTCAAAGAATTCAGGCCGAAGCCGGCAAAGGAGTATGCCGCATTCCAGGATTTTCAGAACATTGTCCTGGCCGCCTCGCCCCGGCTGACCGAGGAAGGCGTCATGGAGCTGTTCGACACCAAGAAGCTCCTTGAGAAGAAGATCATGCCGGTGGTGCTGGTCGTGGAGAACAACAACGACTTCGCGATCCGGCTGCACGAGAGTGAGGTCTACCTGGTGGGCCCCGATGGAGCCCGAGTCCGGTCGATTCCGTTTCCGGAAGTCCTCATGAAGATCAGCGGGAAGCGTGGCGCCGTATCTGGACCGACACCCAGACCAGACGTAATACTCCGCCAGATCGGTGATAAAAAGATGGTTGAGGACTTCGAGCACAAGTCCTTCGCCGAAAAACTCGTCGCGCCGCATGATTCCGATTACGGCGTGATTTTCTTCCCTGTTCCGGAAGATGGCTCCCTGGCGGGGTCGCGCCTTTACATCCCCGAGGTCTACAACATCACGAAGGACGAGCCTCTGATGTTCTTCGAATTCGAACTGGCCAAGGGGCAGTAGTGGCAATTTCTTCCCCCGAAATTCGGTTCGAGGAGCGCCGGCTGCCTAATGGCCTTCAAGTGCTTCTCTACCGGGACAACCGGGTTCCCCTGGTTCACGTCACGCTTCACTACCGAGTCGGTTCGAGCTACGAGAAGCGCGGCTTTTCGGGACTTGCCCACCTGTTTGAGCACCTGATGTTCGAGGGCTCCGAGAACGTCAAGAAGAACGAACACGGTCGGCTCCTCGACACGGCCGGAGGCACCTGGAACGCCTCGACCAACAAGGACCGCACGAATTACCACTCCACCGTCCCGTCCAACTACCTCGACCTCGCCCTCTGGCTCGAGGCTGACCGCATGCGCTCGCTCAACCTCACTCGCGAAAACTTCGAGAACCAGCGACAGACGGTGATCGAGGAAAGGAAGCAGAGTTACGATAACCGGCCGTACGGGCTGGCCCATTTACGGTTTGACGAACTGGCATACTCAAACTGGGCCTACGCTCACTCCGTCATCGGGTCGCTGGAGGACCTCGAGCGATTGACCTTGAACGACGCGATCTCCTTCCACCAGGATCACTATGGTCCCGGACGCACCGTCCTGGTCCTCGCCGGAGACATCAATGAAGATGACGGCTTCGAAAAAGTGAGCCAATACTTTGGAGATCTGCCGAATCGCACCATCCAGTTCCGGCCTGATCTCGAAGAGCCGGCCCAGGCGAAGCCGCGACAGGAGAATCTCCCGGACCTGCTCGCAACACTGCCGGTGATCATGCTCGGCTACCATATGCCTCCGCTCGGATCCGATGACTATTACGCTCTCTCCCTGCTGGCGCTGGCTTTGTCGCACGGCGACTCGTCTCGCCTGTACCGTCGTCTGATTTTTGACAACAACTGGGCGACGAGCCTGTACGCCGGCCCGAATCAGTACAGGGGCCCGCAGCTTTTCACCGTCTGGTGCCAGCTGCAGAGCTTGGTGGCTACTCAGTCCGTTCTGGATGCCGTGCGCGAAGAGTTGCATCGCGCCTCCACCTCGATGCTGGAAGAATCCGAGATCCAGAAGACGAAGAACAACGTCAGCCATGCCTTTCTGTCGCGCCTGACCAGGGTCTCGTACATCGGCGAGTCACTGGCTCGATGCGCGATCTACCAGGATGACGCCAACGCCATCAACAGTGAGCTCGAGCGATTCATGCGCGTCACGGCTGCGGACATCCAGCAAGCGGCCGATCGTGCTTTCCGGCCGGATAATGAAACGCTCATCGTGGTAGAGCCGTCCAGGAGACCTTCATGAAGAACCCGGGACCGGCCGCGGCCGTGCTGACCGATGTCCGCTACGGCGAAATCGAGGAAGCCAAAATAGAAAACGGCCTGACGGTTCTCGTCGTGCCGGACTTCCGGTTCCCGGTCGTTTCGGTACAGTTGGGACTGCAGGCGGGCAAGGTTCACAATCCCGACTCAAGCTCGGCGCTGGTGCAGCTGGCGCTCGAGATGCTCAGGGAGGGGACCGGCTCCTCAGAGTCCCGGAAGCTGGCCGAAGAGCTTGATTACTGGGCCATCCAGTATTCTGCGGACGCCTTCACGGAAGGAAGCGTCCTGTCCATGAGCGTGATCGAACCGCACCTGGAGAAGGCCTTGAGCCTGCTCTCCGAGATGCTGCTCGACCCGCTGTTCCCCGACCAGGAGCTCGAAAAGGTCCGGGCGCGGTGGCGGAGTTACCTGATCGGCCAGCGGTCCCAGCCAGAGTACCTGGCGGAGGAACGGCTTTACCGTTCGGTTTATCGCGGTCACCCGTACGAAAAGACGCTTGTCGGCATGCCGGACATCGAAGCGGCCAACCGGGCATCAATCCGGGCAGTCTATGATTCGCTCTTCACCCCGGATGGGGCCCTGCTCCTCTTTGCCGGACCAATCGCGCTCGACCAGGCGGAATCGCTGGCCAGGAAGTATTTCGGGACGTGGAGGAAGTTGCCTTTTCCTCACGTGGATCTGGGGTCAGTGCCACCGTTACCCTCGCCCGGCAACCTGGTCGTTGACCGTCCCGGGTCCGTACAGTCGAGGGTCCTCCTCGCTCTCCGGGCTTTGCCGGCGGATCACCCCGAGTACGTGCCGCTTAAGATATGCAACCAGCTCCTCGGCGGAGGCGCCAGTGCCAGGCTTTTTTTAAAGCTCCGCGAGGAGAAAGGACTGACCTACGGGATTTACAGCCGCCTGAAAGCCTACCGGACCGATGGCCTGCTGCTTGTCTCGGCGAATGTCAACAGCAAGGGAACCGGTGAAGCGATCCGCGACATTCTGTCAGAGCTGGCTCGAATGCGGCGCGAACTGCCCGCCGCCGATGAACTGGCTCGCTGCCAATCGGAGATTGTCGGGGCCTTCATTCGACAGCTGGAAACGCCGGCAGGCGTCGGCAGTCTCGAGCTGAGGCGCCGGCTCAACCACCTGCCCGAGGATTACTACCGTAAGCTTGTCCCGAACGTCCGGGCTGTGACTCCGGAGAAGATCCTGGAGATCGCTTCCGCTTTGTTCGATCCGGAATCCCGCGTCCTGGTGACCGTCGGCGACCGGTCGCGTCTCCTTCCCCAGCTGAAACCTTTCGGCCAATCCCTCGTCTTCGATGTAAACGGCGAGACGGTAAAGCACTGACAACTGCGCACTGC
>CAYQYP010000576.1:0-18293 GCA_964421755.1 uncultured Acidobacteriota bacterium | reverse complement strand
AGCGAAGCGCGCGGGCCCAGGCGATCAGCACACTTGACTTGTGGTGTCACAGAATTCCTGACGTTCGGCAACAGTCTCGGGCCCGCGCGCTCCGCTTGCGGTTCTGATGTCTTTCAGGGGGCCAGTTGTCAGTGCGCAGTGTGCAGTGTGCGGTTCTCAGTTCTCAGCGCTCGATTTCGCCAGTTCCTCGTGCCCGGTCACCGTGTTGCCTTTCACCTGCACCCTCTCGGCATTCGGCCCGAGGCAGACCGCGGCGCGCTGTTTTCCCTTCCCGGTGGAACGAATCGTGTTTTGCTCAATGACGATGTCGTTGGTATGGCCGCCGACGAAGAACCCGTAGGCATCACTCCCGCCGACTCCGTTGTTTTCGATCGTGTTGTTTCGAAACGTGTTCCGGTGGCCCCCGTTTTGTTCGGTCTCCTGCCTGAAACAGACGCCGTGCGAGCCGTTCTCGTAGACCTTATTGTTTTCGAAGATGTTGTCGGTGTCCTGATGGCCGATCGAGATGCCGTAACGGGCATTGCGGTAAGACACATTATCCCGGAACTGACCGTGTTGAACCCGCCAGCAAAGGAAGAACCCGTCCTCGGCGTTGTCATGGCTGACGTTGTTCAAAACCTGGGAGCGAACCGAGCCCGTCCCCGGATGGAACCCTAGCCCACCGCCTTCGGACGCCTCGCAGTTGCGAACAACGATGTCCTCCGTGATCTGCCAACTGAAAGAGTCGCCATTGAAGTTCCTGACGTGGACGCCTTCAATGGCGCAGTTGCGAGCCTTGTGCAGGTAGATGCCGCCGCCGCGACAGCCGTTGATATAGTCGTTCGTGGCCTTATTTCCATCAACCGTAAGGTTGGCAATGCGCACATCCTCGGCTTCAATCGCTTGCACCAGAGAAAAAGCGTTGGAGATTACGCCGTTCTCAGGGGCGAGATAATCATTCAGCGTCCGGTTGTCCAGGTAGACGACATTACCGTCAACTGCCGTGACGACTGCGGTCGTGACATCCCAGCCCTGCTTGTGCTTATCGTCGTAGAGCTGAATGCCCACTCCGGGGGCCAGGCCCTCTACATCTTTCACCGTCACTTTGTGCATGCCATAATCGGCGTCGACGACAAAGCTGGTTTTCAAGCCAGGGGATTTTCTGAGCACCGTCTCGCGTCCGGCACCCTCCAGGGCAATCTTACTGCGCAGGCTCACCGGCCCCGTCATTTCGTAAACTCCCGCCGAGAGCCTCACCGTACCTCCGCCTCGGGTTGCAAGCGCATCGACGGCGAGCTGAATCGCCGACGATGTAAAACCGGGGATCTGAGCAGCCGGTCCGCCAACGGTGATGACCTCCGGCGTCCGCCTGGTCTGGTAAAGCGCATCCCATGTATTCGAACCGGCCGCGACCGAGGCGGTGAAGAACGAGCAGACAAGCACAACTATCGAGATAGAATTACCGACCATGTAGAACTCCTTTGGCACAGCTTAGCCCGGCGCCCGCTACGGCGCAATCACCGAGATCCTTGCTCGCATACAGAGCGAATAGCTTTCAGGCATTCGCTCTTTGAGTGCTTGTAAGCACCCTTTTCCTGCTATATAAACGGAACGGCAGATAGAGGCGGGAGGAACAGCCAATGCGAGAGCAGCGTAGAGTACTCTTCGTTACAATTTGCTCGAACAACAAAAAAGGAGGCGGCAGGGCCGGGTACGATGCTTCCAAGTCCCTTACGACCCGAGTGGGCGGGCAAGTGGCAGCAGAGATTTTGCATGGCCGCGCCCGCGTATTCGAATTGATCAGGAAGGGAGGCAAGACCCGAGGCGGGATACGAATCTCGGAGCTGTTCGGAAATCACGCACTCGTGAAGGGGCCTGATCTGGGCGGTGCGGAACCAGACGGTCGCTACCTGCCGGCTGCACACCGCTACACCGGCAGCTTCTTCACGCAGCTTGGGCCCGACGCAACCTCGCTGCTGTCATCCGGCCCAGCATCTGTGGTAGTCCTGTCCGGGCTCTATGGAACGATCCTGGCCGGCGAACCGATTCAGGACTACAGCTGCCATCTGAACGATCACCCGGCTATAAGAACCGTTTGGGCCGGTTCCGGTTCCGGCTTGGCCACCAATGCGGTCATTGGCCTGGTCAAGAGCCTTGGAGTCGAAAAAGTCCTCGACTTCACCGCGCTGCACAGCTACCGCTATCTGCTGGATTGGGACAGCATACGCAAAAGCGCGCCGGGGGGCGTCCTGCACCTTTTCGGAGAGCGAACTACCGGCAACAGCCTGCTCACTACCCTGGGAGCGCTCGCCCGCAACCTGCTCAGCGCTCAAACCGAGGAGGAGCTACTCTGCCTCCAGAACGGCCAGTTCCTCCAGACGGAGACCGAGCGTATTTATTGCCACTCAGGTGATCGTCCGCCCCGGGAGCTTCCCGACGAGCTGCGCGACGAAGTGGTCCTGTTTGATGCTTGCGATGAAGTTGTCCGGATGGCAAGGGAGGTGCGCAAACGACTCTATGCCCTTGACCCGACTTTCGAAGATAAAGGGATACCGGGACGAATCGACCGCCTGGTCACCGAGCGACGCATCTCGGGAGAGGTGGCCGAAGCCATGAAGGACATCGTGCGGTGGCGTAACCAGGTCGAGTACCAATACACGTTCACCGCTCTTCAAATCCCGATTGACTGGCTCAGGGCAAGGTACGAAGTCGCGACCGGCCAATCCGGGCGTGCGTGATCAAGACGTATGACCACATGCCCTAATTGCAAGTCAGAGAAAGTCATCACGGACGGCCGAATTTGGGCTCGGGCCGACAGCAAGGGGCCCCTCGAGGTCGGAGTGGACGCCGATCCGAAGGCGCTCATATTGAAAGAAACGGCAAGTTGCCCCGTCCGCGTGCTTATCTGCGGGGATTGCGGGTTGATCTGGTTCTTTGCAGGCGATCCGGCGAAGCTCCTCCGGGCACAATTGACTGCAACGGAACGGGCGACCAGCCTGGAGATGATTCCCCCTGGAACCGAGCCGGCGGATGAGCGCGACGAGCTTATCCGCCCCGTTCGCTTCGAGGTCAAGCGAGCCGACGACAAGATCCTCGTTGCTCACGACGCGGAGATTCCGGACTCCGCCATCCGATCCGGCTTCCTGCCCCGAAAGCTGACCGAGATGGTTGCAGCTGCCCTCGCCGAAATAGATGACCCGGGCTTCCCGTCTGTCACGCTTGATGTCAGCCTGGATGTCGAAGGGTTAGAACCGTTGGCCGCACGTGTCCGGGCTTCGAGGTCCGGCGACCGATGGGTCGTCCACGAGCACGGTTTCCGCGGAAATGCCTCGCTGCAGGTCAAGGGCAAAGGCCGGACTTTCCCGGAAGCAATGGTCGAAGCGATTTCTGCCGAAATCCGCTCCAACTTCGCATAGCGCTGGGATTTCGCGCCCCACAAATCGGCGAACAATCGTGCGGAGGGCGAGATCGAATGGAGCCGCGCACGAGAGCGAACGGCAGTGAGCGAGAGTAAGCGGACCACCAATCATTCGCTAAGTCGCTACATTTAAACACGAAGCAGTGGAGCGAGTCAGGTGGTCCGCTTACTCTCGCTCGCTTCTCTCGCTTTCGTGCGCGGCTCCATTCGATCTCGCCCTCCGCCGGGAACTCGCCGGTCTATCGGTTTATTGATAGAAGGGTAAACATTTTCAACACCCTCGCGGCGTGCGCGGCTCCGAAAAAGCGCGCGTGGGTTACACGAACGTCTGCTTCATCTTGCGTATCCATTCGGGGATCGCCGTGGCAGGAGAGTGTTCCCCTTCGTACTCGAGGACGATCCATCCCCTGTATCGGGCGTCCGACAGGATCTTTCGAATCGTCTGCAGGTCGGTGGCCTGCCTGGTCCCGTCATCCCGGGCGATCTCCACTTTGATCTGGACGTTAACTGCTCTTGGCGCGGCCAGGGCGAGCTCGCGATATGCATCGGTTCGGTAGTTACCGGTATCGAGATTGATGCCAAACCAGGGATGATCGCCCACACGATCGCAGATGGCTAAATGGTCGGCAACCCGGGCAGTGATCCCGCCATGGTTCTCCAGCCCAAGGAAGACGCCTCGCGCAGCGGCATGCTCCAACGCTTGTTTGATTCCGTCCGCAACCCACTGGATCGCATCTTCTTTCGCAGCGCCCTTCGGGACATCCCCCGCGAAAATCCGGATGTGGGGCGCCGTTAGCTCGGCCGCGTGGTCGATCCACTGTTTGACGTGGTCAATCTCCTTCTGCTTCTGCGGCCCCTGAGGCAGACAGAAATTGTTGCGCACGGCCGTCCCGTTGATCGTCACGCCGCTTCGATACGCATGCCGTTTCAGTTCATGGAGGTAGGCTTTGTCGAATCCGGGCTTGAAGTAGTACGAGGTGAGCTCTGTCCCGGCCAGGTCCAGCTCCGCGCACAGGTCGATGAACTGGAAGAGGTTCATCGAGCCGTCGGTCAGCGCCTTCCTCATGGAATAGGCAGCCAGCGAGAGCTGCGTATTCTTCAGCCGATTCCCCGGAGTGGGCGCTTGTGCGGCTATGACCGGGGACACAACCGGGGCTGCGCACGCCAGGCCGGCGAGCTTTAGTAGATCACGTCGCGAAGCGAGCGTCTTCCCTGCATTCAACGGTGTCGGATTATTCATATTTTTCTCCTTCATGAACTGACAACTGACGACTGACAACTGACAACTGACCACAGACAGTAAAAGCCAGCCAACCGGGCCGTAAAACGGCGGATTCTGAACAGCGAATCCGCCCTACGACCGCTCGGCGTGCGAACGCACTCAGTCGTAGGGCGGATTCGCTGTTCAGAATCCGCCGTTCTATGGCCCGGTTGGCTTTATTGCGCCCATCCTCGTCAGCCGGTCAGCTAGTCAGCCGGTCAGCTCTCAAATCGGTCGCACCCCGCCACGCCGGTCTTTCGTGTTCCTCACCAGAATCAACACCAGCACCATCGCCACAAACGGGATGAGGCTGGCAGCGATCAGAATCGGCTTAAACGAGTAGCGGTCCGCCACGTAACCCACCAGGTACGTGGAGATGATCGCTCCAATCCCGGCCCCTGTTCCCGCCATGCCACTTACCGTGGCCACCGATCTGCTCGGGAAAAGGTCAGAAGGAAGCACCAGAACCATGGTCGAGAAGCTCGCGTACGCGAAGGTCGAGAACCCGAGGAGACCGGCGATTGCGAAGGGGGTGTCGGCGAAAGCCGCTCCCGAGAGTGCGAGCATGCCGATCCCACCGAAAACTACGACCGCTTTCCGCGCCCGTCCGACGGGCCATCCGCGTCGTATCAGCCAGCTGGAGAAGCCGCCTCCGAAGAAATTGCCCAGATCTGACGCCATGAAGGGGATCCAGAAAGCGAATAGTGCGTCTTCCAGGCGGATGCCCTTGGCCACAAAGTAAATCGCAAACCAGTCAGTGATGAAGAACCAGACCGGGTCTGTCAAGGAACGTCCGATAATTACGCCCCAGGTCTGGGGAGCTCTCAAGAGTTCGGTCCAGCGGGCAGGCTTCGAATCAGCTTCCTCAGCTACGCTTTCAAGCTTGTCTTGCAGGATCATCTCCCTTTCGGCTTCCCTGAGTCTTGGATGGGTTTCCGGCGGATGGTAGAGGATCCGCCAGGCGATCAGCCAGAGGAACCCGAGCGTCCCTGTAATCAAGAACGCCGGGCGCCAGCCGCCGAAGTTGTGGTAGAGCCAGAGGACGAGGAAAGGGGCAAGCGCGCTCCCGATCGAAGAGCCGCTGTCGAAAAGCGCGACCGCCCAGCCGCGCTCGCGTTTCGGAAACCACTCCGCCACCGCTTTCGTGGCACCGGGCCAGTTTGCGGATTCACCAAGTCCCAGCAGGAAGCGAAAGCCCATGAAGCTGCGCAACCCCGATGCCAGTGCCGTCAGCATGGCAACGATGGAATACCAGGTCACTGAGATAGTCAGGCCGGTGCGCGTCCCGATCCAGTCGATCAGCCGTCCGGCGCCGGTCTGACCGAAAGCGTAGGCGACTCGGAAGCTGATGACCACCAGCGCGAAGTCCGCGTTAGTCCAGCTGTAATCTCGTTTGAGGTAAGGACCCAGAACAGACAGGGTCTGGCGGTCGATGTAATTGATAACCGTGGATGCGAAAAGAAGTCCGCCGATCCACCAGCGGAGGGCGGGGAGAGTCCTTACATTGGGCCGGGCCACGGCTTCGGTTGTTTCCACACGACTCCAGTCTGAATTTCGGGGACATTGGCCTTACAGCGCCTCGTCCCTTGAGCAAAGGAAGTAAGTGGCCTGCCCGAGATCCCCTGCACTCAACTCGCCTTCGGGATCAGCTTTCGAGTTTTCGGATCGATTCCCAAAACCCGCGCCATGGTCAAACCCCACATCTTTGCCCGATCGGCATCGGGGACTTTGTTTGCGTCCAGCATCTGCTGGAACCGTTCGATGTTCGATCCCAGGCCGGTAGGAGCCTCGTCGGTCCCAAAAACGATATGCTCCCAGGCACCCGGTCCGCCCTTCAGCGTATGCGGGTTCTCGTCGGCTTCATCGCTAGCCCACCAGAGAATCTCGCTCATCCTCTCCAGTTTCCCGAGTTTGATGAACTTGAGAAGGGTTGACCCGGTGACATCAAAGTAGAGATTTGGATTCCAGCGAGCCGCCTCCGCGGCCTCCTCGTACCAGGGGTTCCCCAGGTGGGCGCCTTGAAGCGTCGTCCTGGGGCAAATGCGGGCGATAGTGTCGAGGAACATCGGCCGCATCCGCGATGCCGACTGGAGCCGAGGCGTTTCAGAAATCCTGCGGCTGGTGACCCCCGTGTGAAAAAGCATATGCAGGCGAAAGTGCTCGCACAGTCGGTAGACCTGGAAGTACCCGGGGTCGTCATAATCTTTTTGTGGGCTGTGGAATTTCATGCCGACGAAGCCGTTTTTCTGAAAGGCCTCGACTTCGCGCACGGCGTTCGAGTCGTCCAGGTCCACGTAACCGTACCCGATGACGACATCCGGGTTATCCTTCATCGCCTTGCGGACCAGCTCCATGTCTGCAATACGGGTCAGCACACAAGCCATTGCTTTTCGCGGCCTGCAGGCCTGAAGCAGGTCGTTCACCCAGGCTTCGGTTCCCCCACAATGGATGTGAGAATCGATGATGAAATCAGGCGGGCTGGAGGACGCCGGCGCCACAGCCTGAGACTGAGTCTCCCTGGCAAACCCACCCCCAACCGAGGACGCTGCTACTGCGAAACCGCTTCCTTGCAGAAACGCTCTCCTCCCAAGCTTCGTGCTCTGTTTCATATTCGTGCCTCCAGGGCCTCATGGCTATTGTGACCGCACAACTGACTGCTGACAACTCCCACTAGGCCAGCGGGCAGCGGGCAACGGGCAGCGGGCAGTGCGCAGTGCGCAGTGGGCAGTGGGCAGCAGCCAGCGGGCAGCGGGCAGCGGGCAGCAGGCAGTGCGCAGTGCGCAGTGGGCAGTACGCAGTGGATTTTCGCGGCTGAAAATGCAACATTCGATCGGGTCTGCGTATCTAAGTTCGAACCCCGGAGGAGGAAAGGTTGATTAAGGCTGCGTTGTCTCGCTTGGTAACCGTTCAGCGGGTATTGGGATTGGCATTTGTCCTGGCCTGCGTTTCCGAGATCTGTGGGGCGGCCGACATCCCTGATCTGGTGGCGCGGCGCGTGGAGGACAAGATCCAGGTCGACGGAGTTCTGAGCGAGGCTGTGTGGCAGGCTGAGCCTTCGATTCAGAACCTCGTGCAGGTGGAACCGCGGTCCGGCGATCAGCCGACGGAGGCGACCCGGCTGTGGGTGGCGTACAGCAAGGAGGCACTTTACATCGCCGTCCGCTGCGAGGACCGCGAGGCGGCGGAAATTGTGGCGACCGAGATGCGCCGGGACGCGGAGTTCGGCGAAAACGACCATATCGCTTTCGTCCTCGACACCTACCACGATCACCGCAACGCCTATTTCTTCGCGACGAACGCGGCCGGCGCGCTGGTGGACGGGCGCGTCACGGAGAACCAGGAGCCCAGCCTGGAGTGGGACGGCATCTGGATCGTGCGCACGTTGACCGACGACCGCGGCTGGACCGCGGAATTCGAGATTCCTTTCAAGACGATCGGCTTCAGCCCCACTGTCACGGACTGGGGTTTCAACGTCTCCCGTCACCTGGCTCGCCTCCGGGAGACTTCCCGATGGGCCTCCCCGTCTCTGGACGTCGAGCTTACCCAGATTGTCCGCGCGGGCGACATCACGGGTCTGGAAGGGCTTTCGCAGGGGGTCGGCCTGGACGTCAAGCCCTTCGGCATCGCCGGCTTCACTCGCGATATCGGCCGCGAGAATCAATTGGAAGCCGACGGCAAGGTGGGTGCTGACATTTTCTATCGGATTACGTCGAACCTGGTCTCGAGCACCACGTTCAACACGGATTTTGCCGAGACTGAAGTCGACGCCCGGCAGGTCAATCTTACCCGCTTCCCGCTGTTTTTCCCGGAAAAGCGGGGATTTTTTCTGGAAGATGCAGGCATTTTCGAGTTTGCTGCCGGGGGAGGCGGAGCACCGGGCCAACAGGAAGGCGGAGATCTTTTGCCCTTCTTCTCGCGCCGCATCGGTCTTGTCGCTGGCAATGAAGTTCCCCTGCGGGTGGGTGAGAAACTGACGGGCAAAATCGGACGTTTCGACGTCGGCCTCATGGATGTCCAGACGGGTGATCTCACGCGGGACGATAATCTTCTGGTCCCGGGCAAGAACCTGGCAGTCGGTCGTGTTAAAGCCAATTTCCTGCACCAGTCATACGTGGGAGCCTTGTTCACGAATGGCGATCCTACGGGTGAGACTTCCAACCAGGTGGGAGGGATCGACCTCAAACTGGCCACCTCGAACTTCCTCAAGAGCGAAAAGAACCTCAGTCTTACTCTCTTCGGGACGAAAAGCCGTACCAGCGGCATCGAGGGACGCGACAGCTCTTACGGCGGCGCCCTGGCTTTCCCGAACGACCTGGTGTTCGCCGAGTACAAGTGGATGAGGATCGGCGAAAATTACAACCCGGCCTTGGGTTTCGTTCCGCGCCCCGGCGTCCAGATTTCGGCACTCGAAGCGGAGCTGAGCCCGCGGCCGAACTTCTGGAACATCCGTCAGATGTCTTTCGAGCTCGAGTATTCGGACTACTACAATCTCCGGGAACAATCGGTCGAGACGCGGGAGCTGACAGTCACGCCACTGCAGTGGAACTTCAACAGCGGTGAATGGCTCAACTTCGAGTACGAGCGTGTCACCGAGCGGCTTTACGAACCGTGGGAAATCCAGGACGGAGTCATTCTCCCGATCGGCGAATACACCTTCAGTTCCCTCGGCATGGAATTCCGCAGCTCCGAGACACGGCCGTTTTTCGGCTCCGTGGGCTTCCGGTCAGGTTCATTCTTTGGCGGAACGCGGCGCGAGGCAGAGGTGGAAGCGACCTGGCGCAAAGACCATCACCTCTCGACGGCGCTGACCTTCGAACAGAATTGGGTCCGGCTCGAACAGGGCGATTTCAACACGAGCGTGGTGATGTACCGCCTGGATTACTCGTTTACGCCGTTCATCACCTTGGCGAATTTCACTCAGTACGACACGGAAAGCCGGAACATAGGGCTCCAGAGCCGCCTGCGCTGGATACTGACGCCCGGCAACGAATTCTTCATCGTACTGAACCACGCATGGCAGGAGAATCAGTTTGACCGTTTCGAGTCCTCGCAGACGCGCTTCCGGGTCAAATTCGACTACACCTTCAGATTTTGAGCTCCAAAAGCAGCCTCGAAAGTCAGTTTTTTTTGCCAACCGGGCCGTATAGCGGCGGACTCCTCATGAGGTTCGCCGCCATTCTTACCGGGGTGTCTCCGCTCGGGGCCCACCAAGACGCCATCGCTCACCCGGTCCGAAGGATAAATTACCACTCTATCTCCCGCCTTCAATCCGCCGAGAACTTCAGCGTGCAGGTTGTTACGCCGACCCAGGACGACAGGTCGCAACTTCGCCCGGTCGGTTCGCAAGGTTGATCTGTTCCGAACGATATTGCGATCTTTACCGACAGATGCAGACATTTCCGGAGGGGGTAGTCGAGCGCGATGGAGTCGTGAAGGGCCTTCCAGCGTTCGCGCTCCGGTCAGGCTGGAGCGGCAGTGTTCCTACGCCGAAGGCGTAAAGCAGGATAGTCCAGGGTTGGCCGCGCTGTTCGCGGCCTTACCCTGGGTCACCGGGAGGTTTAGGTTCTTTCCCTAACCCATCCCTAACCCGGATTTCTCGTGCCGGGCTCCGGCAGCCGCCGAGGGTGCAAGAACAAACTTACCGTGTCGCCATGCCGAACCTGTTTGCGCCTGGCCGTGCCAATCGGTAGAATCCTCGCTTCGCCATCGCGAGGAGAGCCAATGAAACGCACCTGGTGCTACCCGTTGATCCTGTTCGCGCTCCAGTTCAATTCTGCCACATTTGCCGAGGTAGCCGTTCCACCGGCCCGCGCCGAGCTCCGTGCCCTGTGGGTCGACGCTTTTCACCCGGGCATCCGCTCCAGACGGGAAGCAGATCAGTTGCTTGCGGATGCGGTTCGCAACAACTTCAACACGCTTTTTATCCAGGTTCGCCGGCGAGGCGATTCGCTGTACTTGAAGTCGCTCGAACCCTTTCTGGAAGACCCGGCGTGCGAGCCCGGGTTCGACCCATTGGCCTATATGGTGGATGGCGGGCACCGCGCCGGTCTCGAAGTTCATGCCTGGATCAACGCGATGGCGGTCTGGCGGGACGCGCCCCCGCCTCACGCGTCCGACCACATTTTCAACCGGCACGGCCTCACCTCTTCCGGCGACGACAACTGGCTGACTTGCCTTTCGTCCGGCTCTCCGCGGTTCCCGGTTGGGTATTTCCTGGACCCAGGCCATCCCGGGGTCACGGATCACCTGGTGCGTGTCTACCTGAATGTACTCAGCAACTACGCGGTCGACGGGATTCACTTTGACTATATCCGGTACCCCGAGACCGAAGGGCGGCTTCCAAAAGGCTCTCCCGTCGGGTACAACGCGACGAGTCTGGCCAGGTTCGCGCGGTTGTCCGGCCGGCAAGCGAAGCCCGATCCGGGCGACGACGAGTGGATGAGCTGGCGCCGAGAGCAATTGACGCAGCTGGTGCGCAGAATCTACATCGAGGCCAAGGCGATCAACCCGCGTGCCAAGGTGAGCGCGTCGACGATCGCCTGGGGACAGCCTCCGCGCTCGTCGCGCAACTTCCTCGAGACGGATTCTGGTCGCCTGGTTTACCAGGACTGGCACGGTTGGATGAAGGAGGGAATCCTGGATCTGGCGGTTCCAATGAACTACGCGAGGGAAACCAACCCGACCGTCAGGCAGTGGTTCGACGGATGGATCGCCTTCGAAAAGCGCCACAAATACGGCCGGCAGGTGGCAGTCGGGATCGGTGCCTATCTGAATTCGGACGACAACACGCTGGCCCAGTTGGCAAGAGTGCGGCGATCGGAGGGCAAGCACCTGGCTGACGGAGTCTCGTTCTTCTCGTACGCGAATCCTTCGGCCGCCGCCCCGTCGGAGCAGGCTGCAGTCGCCGCCGCTGTGCCGGCACCTTCAGGATCCCAGCGATTGAGTTACCTTGCCGGTGGCACCTCCGCGCATCCGCCTGCGTTCCCCGACCGCGTGCCGCCTCCTCCGATGCCTTGGATCGACCGCCCGGCTGAGGGCTGGGTGGCAGGAACCGTTGCCGGCTCGGACGGAAGAGGTCTGGACGGTGCCAAGGTCCAGATGCGCAAATCCGGTTGGTGGCCCTTCCGCAAGACCTACCGCACGCAAACGGATGGCAACGGGTGGTTTGGTTTTGCAGCGCTGAAACCGGGCTCTTACGAAGTGCGAGGGGTAGAGCGAGCGGGAACAAACCGACAAGAAATCCAAGTGGAAGCGGGAGAGGTAAGTCGGGTCGAACTCCGCCACTAAGTCGATAGATTTGAACACGAAGCAGTGGAGCGAGTCAGGTGGTCCGCTTACTCTCGCTCGCTTCTCTCGCTGTCGTGCGCGGCTCCGAAAAGACCCGCTGGCCGCATTTGTGAGGAAAAATCCGGATTAAAAGCGGATTAAAAGGCGTTGGCCAGGTGTTCGGCCAGACGTTCCATCCGCTCCCCGAGGAGCTCCATGCGTCGACCGAATTCCTCGCCCCGCCGACCCATTCGCTCGCCGAACTGTTCCATTCGTTCGCCAAATCGCTCGGCGCGCTCGCACATCTTCTCGGCGTTTCGACTGACGCGCTCCGCCGACTTCTCGTTAGCGGCGGCGGACCTTTCGGCCTGGTCGGCCACACGGTCCACCGTAATTTCAAGAGAGTGGGCCAGCTTTTCCATGTCCGAGGCGAGGCGATCCATGTCTTTGGCGAACTGTTCCATGTCTTGTTCAAAGGACTCGAGATTTATCGTCACCTCGGACCGTGGACGTGCACTTTGCACGCCTCGTTCGCGCACATCGTCGGCCCAGGCCGCGTCCGTCCAGGTGCCAGCGACCACTAACCCCAAGACCAGAACAGCAAGCGCAACTGCTTTTCCCATGGCTCCTCCTCCGCGTCGAACATGCGACTCTTGGCAATTGTGTACGGATCGCGCGAGTGTTTTGTTCCCCGAAGCACTGGAGGAGGTGGCGGTTCAAGTAGCAGACGTGTGCGACTTGGAAGTCGATCCACGGGACGAGCCGCACCTGGAGGGGCTTGCCCAAACAGCCACGGTTCACTCTGGCGTTCTCTGCCTCGAACTCTTAAACTGCCGTCAGGAGAACATGATGGATCAGTCCAAGCTCGAAAGCCAAAAGACCGATGGAACGGCGGGGCAGGCGAAAAGCACCTCAAGGCGGGAGTTCATGACATGGATCGGGGCTGCGGGGATCGTGGGTGCCGCATCACCGGTGATCCGGGGAGCAACAGCATCCAGCCAATCCAAAGTCATCGGAAGCAACCAGCGGGTAAGGGTCGCGGTCATGGGGACGAACAGCCGGGGGGACTCGTTGGCCAGCAGCTTTGCCAAGCTGCCCGGAGCGGAAGTGGTCAGTATCTGCGATGTCGATTCCCGGGCAGTCCGAAAGACTCAAGACACTGTGGAAAAACTCCAGAAGCCTCGACCGAAGGGCGTTTCAGATCTTCGCCGCGTTTTGGACGATCTGTCCGTCGATGCCCTCGTAATCGCCGCGCCGGACCACTGGCATGCGCCGGCTGCCATCCTCGCACTCGAAGCCGGAAAGCACGTTTACGTCGAGAAGCCCTGCAGTCACAACCCGCGGGAAGGCGAACTGCTTGTCGAAGCATCCCGAAAGCACAACCGGCTTGCGCAAATGGGTAACCAGCGCCGGTCCTACCCCCATGTCATCGAGGCGATCGCAGCCCTCAAGAGCGGGGTCATCGGCCGTGTTTATTACAGCCGAAGCTGTTACAACAACAACCGTGGACCGATCGGGAACGGAAAGGCAGTACCGGTTCCCGAGTGGCTCGACTACGAGCTGTGGCAAGGGCCCGCCCCGCGCCGTCCCTACCTAGACAACCGAATCCACTACAACTGGCACTGGTTCTGGCAGTGGGGCACCGGCGAATCAGGCAACAACGCCGTTCACTTCATGGACCTGTGCAGGTGGGGACTGGAGGTCGAGTTGCCGATCCTCGTGTCGTCAACCGGCGGCCGCTATTGCTACAAGGGGGATGACTGGGAGACGCCCGACACGCAGTCCATCATGCTGGAGTTCGAGGGCGGGAAAGCCATGCTTTGGGAAGGCCTGAGCTGCAGTTCCCTCGGTTACCCTGGCCCCACGTTCCACGGCGATGGCGGAAATATGCTCGTCACCGATTCCAGCTACACCGTGTATGACGTCAAAGGCAAGGTCGTGAAGGAAATTCGCGGTGAAGCGGCGGCCCCGGTCGATCTGACCGGCCCGGGATTCGGCAAGGACATGCACCACCTCAACAACTTCGTCAAGGCCATCACTTCAGGCGAGAAGCTCAATTCCCCGATTGAGGAGGGACACAAGAGCACGATGCTTGGTCACCTCGGCAACATTGCACTTCGAAAGCAGCGAACCCTGCACTGCGACGGGAAAACCGGGCAGATCCTGAATGACCCGGATGCAATGACCCTTTGGAGCCGGGAGTACGAGCCGGGCTGGTGGGTGCCCAAAAGCTGAAAGGCAACTGCGCACTGCACACTGCGCACTGACCAACCACCTGACCGGCTGACCAGCTGACCGGCTGGCAACTGATGGCGACCGAGGTGGTTGATTTTGCCAACCGGGCCGTAAAGCGGCGGATTCTGAACAGCGAATCCGCCCTACGACCACTCGGTCCCGCATGGCGAGGAGTAGTAGGGCGGATTCGCTGTTCAGAATCCGCCGCTGTACGGCCCGGTTGGCTGACTTTCTGGGTCACGCGGGCAATGGATGGGTCAGTTGTCAGAAGGTGTGAAAAAATCGTAAGACCGCATTTCGACCCAAACGGGTCGAAGACGTACATTCGCCTCGTCTCTCGATTCTTTCACACCTTCTCAGTTGTCAGTTGTCAGCTGGTCAGTCGTCAGTGAATTCACGCGTGGTACGGGCAATCCGGCTCGTCCAGCGCGGCCCGGCCCTCGTTTTCACGGAACAGGGGTAGCAACGAGGCCGCCAGCCGTTCGAGTTCCTTTACATCGTCTTCGGTCGCCGGTTTGTACGACCTTGCTGCTTCGATCGCCTTATCCACGAGGTCCAGCCAGGACGGCGGGATGCCGGCCACGAGTCCCTTCAGCGAAAGAGTCCAGCGGATCGCACGGGCCACTTCCTGCTCGGTTTCGGTGCACCGATACCACCAGTCCCGCGACCGCTCGGAGCCCTGAGGCCAGCTGCCGTGGCTCATCGGCTTAATCGAGATGATGCCCGCTCCCTGTTTGTTCGCCAGGTCAATCACGTCCTTACCGAACCCGTTTACGAAGTAATCAACGAAGTTGATCGGGAACATGACGGTATCGAACTGGAACCCGTTCATCGCATCCACGGCTGCGACGGTCGTGTGCGCGGAAAATCCCAGGTGCCGGACCTTTCCCTGCTCCCTTGCCTTTACGAAGGTTTCTAGAGCGCCGTTGGGTCCCAGTACCTGCTTTACCTCCTCCGGAGTCCGCAGATGGTGCAACTGGTACAAATCGAAGTAGTCGGTCTTGAGCAGCTTCAGCGACTGCTCAAGTTCGCGGAGCGAGCCTTCGCGGTCGCGTTTGTTGGTCTTGCACGCCAGGAAGATTTGGCTGCGGTCGATCCCCTCCAACCCGATCCCCATCCGGGTCTCACACAGGCCCCTGCCGTATGCCGGCGCAACGTCGAAGTAGTTCAGCCCGCGGGCGAAAGCGTCGTGAAGCGCCTTGGTGCAGCGCGCCTGGTCGTATTCTTTTTGGGAGAGTGCCAGCCCGGGAAACCCAATGAGGGACACGTTGCGACCAGTTCGCCCGAGAGTCCGCCGCGGCATCCCCGCAACGGTTTCGCTTGGCGCCGCCGGTCGCAATGCGGCCAAAAGTTCGGTCTCAGAGAGGGCGGCAGCGCCCGTTGTCGCTCCAATGAATTTCAAAAAATCTCGTCGTTTCATAGTTTGCTCTTAACGATGGTAAACGCTTTCAGCC
This sequence comes from uncultured Acidobacteriota bacterium, assembly GCA_964421755.1. Taxonomy (GTDB): domain Bacteria; phylum Acidobacteriota; class UBA6911; order RPQK01; family RPQK01; genus CAVUUN01. The sequence goes on along the minus strand of CAYQYP010000576.1, from coordinate 2,680 downwards.
ACGGGTTCCACAGGTTGTATCGTTCCCCCCATCCGCAGTCGGATCGCCGATATCACCTCGAGGACCCTTCTGCGATACTCGGGCGCAAGCTGGGCAGTCGCGGTCAGCAGTCGAATCCGCCGCTCCAGGATGGACAACGAGCTCAGCACCGGACGACGCCGTTCGCGGTCCAGGTGCCTGTCTGCGTGTTCGACAAATCTCGTCAAGCTGTCCACGTCGGGAAAGAAAGTATCGAAACTCGAGCGAAGCGTGGCAAGCGCCGCGTCAGCATCGATCGAACAGAGATAGCGGACCAGACCGATGTCCCAGGAGTCGACCGACTGATCCGGGCCGTGTCCTGCCACCACAATCCTGCCATCCGGCTGGATCACCACCGCGCGTGCCCCGTCTCGGTCTCCCCAGCCGAAATCGGTCGCAACCCATCCGCCGGGCCCGAAGGTCATATCCGGCGAGCCGTCCGAATTGTAACGTTGGACCAGGAAGTCACCGTAATGAACCGGGTAGACCGTGCCGATGGCCAGAATTTTGCCGTCAAGCTGAATCGCGAGGTCCCCGAGAATATCGTCGGAGCCGGTCAGATCCCACATCGATACACCGCCCGTGCCAAAGGACGCATCCAGGGTGCCGTCGGGTTCCAGTCGCACGAGAATGACATCGGAATCGGAAATGTCGACCAATGGATCGGCTTCTTTGTGACCGGTCCCTACTACGATTCGGCCGTCCAGCTGGACACCCAGTCCAACCGAAGATCGACCTCCTACCGAAGCGCCGATTTCCTGGCTGGTGAAGATGGCGCGGCCTGCGGTTCCAAAGCCCGGATCCAGAGTCCCGGCTGGAGTGATCATCGTGACCAGCAGATCGCCCGATTCCGAGAAGCCCGCCGCCAGGATATGCCCACCGAGGGTGAGGGCCAGCCGACGAAGCTGGTCGTTCCCTCCGAAGTCAACTTGTACGTAGCCGCCAATTGCAAATGTTGCATCCAGCGATCCGGAATGCTCCAGACAGAAGAGAGCGAAGTCGTCACCGGTGGCCGACTTGATTGTCGCACCTACAATGATCCGATTGTCGGGCAAGAGCAAGACGTCGTCGGCGTACCCGCCAGGCATCGATACGAAGCCGGCAGTCCCGAAGGACGCGTCGAGCGACCCGTCCGCGAGAATTCGCATCATGAGGATTTCGGGTTCACCAGCGACGTCTCTTTCGCCAACAACGAGAATGTGGCCGTCTTCGAGGAGGACCCCGGCCATCCCGAACTCCTCCGCGCCGGCATCGTAGATCATCCGTCCGCCGAGACCGAACGTCGGGTCGAAACTTCCGTCGCCGTTAAACCGGGCGACAGTGACGTCCCATCCGCCCTGGCCCGAGGTGTAACCGATACCGATGATCTTCCCGTCGGCCTGCAGACAGACATCCAGGAATTCGTCGGTGGCTGCGGAATCACCGAGAAAGACCAGCTTTCCATCGACGCCGAAGGCTGGATCGAGATCACCGTCCGCAGCCAGATAAGGAATGAAGAAGAAGGAAAAAACGCAGAGAGAAAAACCGACCGACCGACCAATCGACGGAAGACGATGCATAGTCCTCCTTCAGGTCGGGAAACGCCGCTTGCAGGCTCGGAATTCGAACCACCCGAGCGCTCCCCACCGCCAGGAAACAGGGCATAACGGAGGGCGTGAAGTAAGATTCTGAAAACCCCCTGTTCCAATTATCTGCCTTGTCAATGGCCACTTCAAACCCGCAGGCGGCAGGCGATCATGGAGGCAAGCTATAGTTGTAGCGATAGTTAGCGATCCACTTGAAACTCGAGACCGGCCATCCCGTCTATATAGAAAAGGGGCGGATGCGCCATGCACCGCACCGGGAAGGGATTCGTTAAATGCCTGTATTGATTACGTTCAGCCGCCGCCTGGCCTACTTCATGCTCCTGACTTTCGCGCTCATGTCTATCCCCGCATTCGCGGATGACGACAAAGACTGGAAAGAGTGGGAGAAGGAACGCCGCGAGGCCATCAAAGAAGAGGAAAAAGAACGACGAGAGTGGGAGAAAGAACGGCGCAAAGCAATCAAGGAGTCGGAGAAGGACCGGCGCGAAGCTGCCCGCGAATGGGAGAAGGATCGCCGCGAGGCCGCTCAAGAAGCCGCCAGGGATAGGCGTGAACGAGACAGAGACTACGGCCGGTACGAAGACGAGGATTGGGACGAAGACGACGTCGACTACCGGGACGAACGCCGGTACGGACGTGATGTGGGGCGAAAAGACGGTTACGACCGACTCGCGATCTCCCAGGGTTACCGTGACGGATTCGAGAAGGGGCGCGAGGACTGGCGCAAGAACCGGTCGGCCGGTGTAGGCAGGCATGAACGCTACCGCGACGCCGATCGCGGCTACAAATCCGAATACGGCAGCAAATCGCGTTACCGGCAGGCGTACCGGGACGGGTTCCAGCAAGGATATGACGAAGCCTTCGGACAAGACTCTCGGTACTCGGAGTGAGGACTGCGAAGACATTGATTCACGAAGGCCACGAAGGGCCACGAAGAGAGGCTCTTTGTGGCCCCTCGTGGCCTTCTGCGCTTCTAGTCTTTCCCCTGACTTGAGAAAGAGCTCAACGCGTGCCCCCGAGCGCAACTGGTCGACTTTCTCCCAGCGGCTGGGGACTACTCCCGCGAGCGACGAGCA
>CAYQYP010000575.1:0-3197 GCA_964421755.1 uncultured Acidobacteriota bacterium | reverse complement strand
ACCCAGGAGAAACACTTCCGAGTTTTCCACCAACCGGTCGGCGATGGCGGTGGCGATGGTCGTGTTGTGGAGGATGTTGCCCCAGTCGGAGAACGGCGTGTTCGTTGTAATAACCGTACTTTTGCGCTGGGCGTGACGGGTCGAGATCACCTGATAGAACAGGTTGGAGGTCTGCTGGTCCAGCGACAGATAGCCTAATTCGTCGCATACGAGGAGTGCCGGAGCGGTGTAGATCCTGAGCTTGCGGACCAGCGAATGATCGAGCTGGGAAGCCAGCAGCTGGTTGAGCATGTCCATGGCGGAGGTGAACAACACCCGGTGGTTGGCCTGGCAGGCTCTCCAGGCGACGATCTTGGCCAGGAATGTCTTTCCGGTTCCCGGATTTCCGATGATGACCAAATTGGCGCCCTGGGAGATGAACTCCAGATCGAGCAGACGCAGGATGCGGGCTTTGATCTCAAGACGCGATTTGTGATGCTGGAAGTTGAAGGAGTCGATGCCGTAACGGGTCTGAAGGCGCGATTGGCGAAAGCGCCGCTCCACCGACCGGCCCTGGCGCTCCTCGAGCTCGAGGTCGATCAGCCATTCCAGCGCGGCTGCCAGGCTGAGGTTGCGCCGGGGGGCTTCGGCCAGAACCGTGTCCAGTTGCCGGTTCATGCCGCCCAGGTGCAGCTGTTCGAGTTTGGTTGCGAGCAAGTTCACTTGTCCTTCCTTTCGTCGAAGATGAGTTGGTCGTAATCGAGCAGGGACAGCGGGTCGGTGTGCAGCTCGTTCAGTCGCGGATCTTTGAGCTGCAGGGGCGGCTGCGCCTGGCGAAGGCGCTGTTCCTGCAGGAGAAGATTGGCGATATAGTCGGCCCCATAAGCCCGGGCCGCGCGTGCCTTCTCGAGAGCGGCGCCGACGGGTTCGGGCCCGTAAAGGCGGACCAGTTCGAGCAGTTCCGCGATCTGTCGTGACAGGGAGCGGTCGGTGTCGGCCAGGGCCCGCAGGTAATCGACCACCGGAGGCCCCAGCAGGGCCACGAGCCGCTGCTGAGCTTGGGAAGCGCGGGCGGCCGGACGGGTCTCCAGCAGTTCCTCCTTGAAACGGTCGGCTCCCAGGACTTGGCCGCGGCGCCAGCAGCGGGGGTAAGAGACGACCTCCCTCGGGCCGTCATAAAGCGTGACTGACTGAGAATCGGCTTTGACGGTCAGGATCTGGTTGATGTAGCGAGGCGGGGCGCAGTAGCGGTTTCCGTCAAAGTACAGACGCAGGTCCTTGTAGACGCGAGCGTCCTCGCTGTCCCGGTAGTCGGGATCCAGGGCCGGCAAGGGACGCAGGGCTTCGACCTGGAACCGTTCCCGCGGCGTCTGTCGCGTCTCACGGTGAACCCGCCGGTTGGCCACTTCCTCGAGCCACTCGCGCACCTGGCGATTCACGTCGGCCAGGTCGACAAAGGTACGCAGCGGCCAGAAGCTCTGGCGCAGGTAGCGGACGCCAGCTCTTTCGACTGTCCCTTTCTCCCAGCCGGCGGCGGGGTTGCAGGCCCTCGGGAAGAAGTTGTAGTCCCGGGCAAAAGCCAGGAAACGGGGCTGAAAGCGGACCAGCCGGCCGTCGCGCTCGGCCACAGCGGTGAGCAGGTTGTCGAACCAGATTTCGCGGCTCACACCGCCAAAGGCCCGGAAGCCATGGATATGGCAACGGGCGAAGGTCTCGAAGCACTGGCTGTGGGTAAACTCGACATAAAGCAGGCGGCTATGGCAGTCGACCAGCACGAAGGCGTAAAGCTTGCGCCGGTCTCCCTGGTAATCCAGCGCGCCGAAGTGTCCCCAGTCGACTTCGAAACGTTCGCCGGGCAGCGGGTCCATCCGCAGGAAGGCCCGTGGAGCGGGCTGCCGGCGCACCCGGCGCAGATACTCGCGCAGAATGCTGACCCCGCCGTCGTAGCCGAGGCGGGTCAAACGCTGGTGAATCACCGATCCGCCGGCTTCCGGGTCCTGCTCAAGCAGATCGAGCACGATCTGCTTGTAGCCGTCGAGCTTGCTGGTGCGCGGTGGGAGAGGCGCTTTATCCACCGGTCCGTTGCGGTATTTGCGCGCCGTGTCCCGGCTGATCCCCAGGTGGCGGGCCACCTTGCGGATCGACCAGTGCTCGCCCTGGCTCAGTCGGTAGATAGCCTCAACAATCGCCGGATCTTCCATCCTCGGTCCTCCTTTCGCTCAGGCGTCATAAATAGCGGCCCGGCCAGGGAAAGCCCAGAGGGATGTTCTTTACAAGATCATGCGGGCACCTCTTTGGAATCGCCAAGCCTTTTAAAAATCACCAGTTGCGAGGAAGCTAAGTTGTTCTTTACAAGATTCCCGGCTTCCGGCGCAACCAGCCAAACCTCGTGTTCTGAACGCTTTAAGTCGAAAGCTAAGTTGTTCTTTACAAGATGGTCCAGGTGTCGGTTCTGATCGCGACGGCGTTGTTGCCGACGGTTGCGCTCGCCGTAGTCCGGGTGTTTGTGGCGATACTCACGCTGGTAATCAGTGTGGAGCGCCCGCCATTTACGCCGGCTGTCCCGGCACACCTCCCGGTATTCGGCATCCGACGCCAGCCGGCGGCGGTGGTAGTCCCTTTTACGACTTTGCTGGCATTTCGGCCGGGAACAGACGCGCTGCTGGGGACGATAAGGGGATGGGGTGAAATCGTGGTGGCAGTAGGGGCACTGATGGTCGCCTGCTTTCATCTCCTCCTTCCGATCCCGCTCACTCTGGAGGAGAAGCGATCGGAACGGAAGCCGAAACGAGTGCCGGCGCCTATATAGAGTCTTCTATAGAGTTATAGAGTTTGTACCGCCTCCTGGCCGATGGGGCGAGACAGACAGGGTGTGGACCACTTTCATTCCGTTGAAAATGGCCTGCTTTCTGGCCGGTGCCAACACGCCATCGGCAACACTTTGAAAAGGAGACGGCATGTGGCAGAAATCGGTTCTCTCTTTCTTGTTCTTCGTTTTCTGGGGTTCGGTTGCCTTAGGTCAAACGCACGAGAACTACTCGGTCGGTGAACATCCCCATCTAGTCGCGATTGATCAGATGAGGAATCTGGCTGTCGTGACAAATCGAGGAGGCGTGATCGTTTTTGACTTGGTTCAAAAGAAAGCAGTCCTGACGCTTCAACTCGGTGCGACACCGCAATCCCTCGTCCTGAACGCGATGACAGGAACTGTGGCCCTT
>CAYQYP010000574.1:0-2990 GCA_964421755.1 uncultured Acidobacteriota bacterium | reverse complement strand
GCTGACGATTCGAGCTTTCCCTCCTCGTTCGTAGAGCCGCAGACCCTGGCTTTCCGAGTCCGGGAAAATCAGGTCGGTGATGACTCCTTCGCCGTCGTTCGCAAACAGCTCGACGGAGGATCGGTCGACCAGCAGATGCAGTTTCACCCTTCCCCCCGGAGCATGGACCGGGGCCGTGTGCCGGCCGGGAAATGAAGGGTGCAACGTCACGTTGCCCGAATTCGTTCGGTCGACATACGCTTTTCCAGCACGAAAATCGTAGCCGATGTGGGTGTGCTGGTTGCGCCCGACCCGAGCGGCGATGCCTACTTCAACCGCCGTGACCCGCGCGAACTCGGCCTCGACTTCGAGCTGGTCACCCTGGATCTTGCGTTCGCGGAGCATCCGATTCACCTCGGCCAGATCAGTGGCGCCCGTCCTGAGCAGCTCGGTCCTTAGATGACCCAATTCAGCGACCGGTCGCTGAACCAGCGTCAGGCCGGCGGCCGTTCGTTCCAAGCGCATCTCCCGCGGGAAGGACATTGCGCCCCGCCACGGGGAGGTCGGAACCTCGTCGGCATACTCCCAGTTACTCATCCACCCGATCCAGATTCTGCGGCCATCGGACTCGGGCAAACCTGACCAAGAGACCCCAGCGTAGAAGTCCTTCCCGTAATCGGCCCACCGCGGCTGGCGGAGATCATCGGCCTCAAATGTGCTCCCGTCAAACCGGCCGGTGAAATACTGGGTGCCCGAACCGCCAGCGACCGCCCCGGGGTTCATGTTGATGATAAGGACCCACTTCGTTTCTCGCGGAGAGCCAGTTATGGGCAGCTCGAAGAGGTCGGGGCATTCCCAGATTCCGCCTACTGCGCCGGCCGGCCCAAATTCCCCCAACCGCTTCCACTTGATGAGGTTCGGAGAGCCGAAGAAAAACACTTTCTTCTCGGTGGGAAGGGCGACGACCATGATCCACTGCCTGCCCGGGCGATGCCAGAACACCTTCGGGTCCCTGAAATCCTTCTTGCCGATGTTGAGCACGGGATTACCGGAATACTTTTTCCAGGTCCGCCCATCATCGATGCTGAACGCGAGATTTTGAGTCTGGAGACGCCGGGTGTGGCCGGTGTAGATGGCAACCAGGGGGGCGCGGCCTTTTCTTCCCAGACCCGACGAGTTCGTCGTGTCGACGACGGCGCTGCCCGAGAAAATCATGATCCCGTTCTCTTCTGCGAGGGCCAGCGGAAGATGTTGCCAGTGGACAAGGTCGCGGCTGACCGCGTGTCCCCAGCTCATGTGCCCCCAATGCTCACCGAACGGATTGAACTGGTAGAACAGGTGATATTCACCCCGATGAAACACGAGCCCGTTCGGATCATTGATCCAATTCGCCGGCGGCGAAAAGTGGAATTGCGGCCGGTGGGCCTGGGTGTAGTCGGCCTGATCCGTCCCCCGGCTGGTATCCCGCCCGGACTGGATACCGGGCCCGCCTCCGGGACTCGGGCTCGGAAGAAGGCCACCGGCCAAGGCCGCCGCAACCAGGATGAGCGCCGCACGCAATCCTTTCATATGGATCATATTATCGCGCTTGTTTCTGATAACATCTCTCGCAATGAACTTCCTCGAGCTTGTCCACAGCAGGTACAGCGTGCGGGATTACCAATCGACCCCGGTCCCCCGAGAGGCGCTGGAGAAGGTCCTCGAATCCGCTCGACTGGCACCGACGGCCGCGAACCGCCAACCGTTCCGGCTGATTATCGTGGATACCGGAAAGCGCAAGGAGCAGCTGCGGTCTCTTTACCACCGCGACTGGATTCTGCGCGCGCCACTGCTTGTGTTTGTCTGCGCGGTGCCGGGGGAGGCCTGGGTGCGTCAGGATGGCCGCAACTATGCCCTGGTCGATGCGGCAATCGTCATGGACCACCTTATCCTGGCCGCTGCCGACCAGGGTCTGGGAACGTGCTGGATCGCCAATTTCAACGCCGAGGAAGCAAGGCGCATGCTGCGTATTCCCGACGCGGTTGACCCAGTGGCTTTCACACCGCTCGGTTTTCCCGCCGACAAGCCAAAACCCAAAGAGCGCAAGCCGCTCGACGCGATCGTCTACTCCGAATGCTGGGGTTCGAACGAGTAGGAGGCAATTCTATGAACCGCCGTGACTTGATCAAGAGCGCACTTGCCGCCCCTCTCCTTGCACCTTTCGCGTGGACCCAATCCGGCAAAGCGCGCCAACCGTTGCTGAAGCTGAGCTGCAACCTGTTCACCTTCAACGAACCACTGACCAAGGGAACGATGACTCTCGCGCAGGTTATTGACTACTGCGCCGAACTGGGTTTCGAGGCGGTGGATCCGACCGGGTACTACTTCCCCGGTTACCCGGAAGCCCCACCGGATCCCGCCCTGAACGAGGTGAAGCGCCAAGCCTTCCTCCTTGGCCTGGATATAAGTGGAACCGGCGTCCGAAACAACTTCGTCCAGTCCGACGCCGCCAAGCGTAAGGCCGATATCGAGATCGTCAAACGCTGGGTTGGAGTCTCGGTCAAATTGGGAGCACCGGTGCTCAGGGTCTTTGCTGGACGGGAGGAGACCGGGCCGTCCACGACGGAGATCGACAACTGGCTCGTCGACTGCCTTGTGGAGTGCGCGGAATACGCCGGTCGCTACGGCATCCTGCTCGCCTTGCAGAACCACCGGGATTTCATCGACACCGCCGACCACCTGAATGCGATCATCGCGCGGGTCGGGTCGCCCTGGCTCAAGGTGCATCTGGATATCGGCGGCTTCAGGACCGATGACCCCTACAAAGATATCGAGCAGGCGCTGCCCAATGCGATCAACTGGCAGATCAAGGAGAACGTCTTTTCCCGCGATCAGGAAATGCCAACGGACCTGCGCAAGCTCTTCGGGATCATACGAAACGGCGGATACCGCGGCTACATCCCGCTCGAGACGCTCGGCGCCGGCGACCCGCGGGAGAAGATGCCTCGCTTCCTGGCGCGGGTGCGGGAGGC
>CAYQYP010000573.1:0-4132 GCA_964421755.1 uncultured Acidobacteriota bacterium | reverse complement strand
GGAGACCGCTTTCAATTCAATCTCCATACCCCCGCGGTTCAGTCCAACAAATTCTTGGCGACCGGTCGCCGGCTCGGCTTCCGCTCCTCCCCACAGTTATCTGCCGCGACCGCTCTGCCAAGAATCCTCTTCGTTAGGCGGGCCCCGTGTCGCCAACCATACCGTCTCGGCGAGCTCTTCACCGCGCTCCCGCCGGAAAAACGCGCTGCCCTTACGTCACCGTCTCACCGATGGATGAGGGGAGACAGACCGTTTCTTGCTTCATCAAATGCCCTTAAGACATGCCGCTTAAGGTAAATCCGTTGGGTTCCAAAAAAGAAACAGGTGTCGTCCGGATAAGGGTTTACTTGTTCGAGGGCTCCGACTTTCATTCGTCCACGACCGAACTGAACATTGAAAGAAGCTTTCATTCCGGCGTCGATATAATGGTTGTTGCTATCGACATGACACAATGCATCTCGGACGTACTTGATGAGGGACGAAACATCTTTGACCTTGCCCTGAATCGTTACGTCGTCCGTGAAGTCAATCGGAGTTGCGTATTCAGCTGCCTTGTACATCAGGTCGCGTAGACAAATAAGCAACTCGATAAACGCCGATTTGAAAAGGGGATGACCGGCATTCCCCGGCTCGAATATGCCTGATCCGAGGATGCTTTCGGCCCTCTGAAAATCGTCTTTGATTTCGGACTCGTCGTACCAATCCATTGTGCCATCTCTCCAGCGCCGCCTAACGACCCGGAGTTGACCGGCCGCCGGCGCGTGGCAACCATGTTGCCTCAAAAGCACCACCGAACCGTGATCGCCAGGCTCCCCGGCGGTCCGGTCGAACGACCTGTTAGGCTGCGCGCAGGCTGCGACCTGCGAGACCCGTGCAGCGTCTCTAAGGCCGGCTCTTCAATGCATCACGATTTCTTGTGCCTCCATCGCTCGATGTCAAAGCCCGATCTTCCAGCGGCTTGAGTCGCAGTTCGACGCGATAGTCGCCTTGAGCTTTCCAGAGAGGATATGCACAGTTGCTGAATTCCTTAATCTGGGCCTTCCGGTACTCAACCTGCAGGCGCTTGTCTTCAGACCAGTGCACAGCAAGGTCCTCGCAGTACGAGGCCATGAAATAGTGATCGCCAGCTTCTGGTTTTGTTCCTCTCGGCACAACGAAAACTCGGTAATTGTAAGGATCAAAGGCCCACGTGTCTTCACGGGTCAACACTGCCTCAACCCGCCCGTCCGGCGATGCCACCCTCTGGATTTCATGATCTCCGGTGCTTTCCCCACCGCAACCAGACAGTGAGGCGATACTGATCACTGTGACAGCGCCAAAAAGCGTGAGGAAAAGCTGCGAAACCCGTTGCGACATATTTGACTCTTTTCGCGCCGCCTAACGGCACAGAGTTCAGCGGGCGGCTGGAGCCGAACAGGTGCCCCGTGCCGCCATCGTGCTGTCACTTCTTCGTTCCCACCGCAGCGCCGCTCCCAGCCGCTCCGCTGGAACGACGGGTTGGACTAAACCGCTGACGCGGTAAAACCAAAGCTAAACTCGATTTTCGCCTGTGGGAGAGGCTCCCTTCGAAGGAAGATGTTGTTGCGTTACAACGTTTTCCAGAGGAAAGGAGCCTCTTATGACCCCACTGCGCCAACGTTACCTCGAAGACCTGCAGTTACGCAATTACTCTCCCAAGACACAGCAGCTTTATGTCGAATGTGTCTCGCTGTTCGCCCGGCACTTCAACCGATCCCCGGAACTGCTCGGACCCGAGGAGATTCGGACGTATCAGCTGTTCCTGATCCACGAGAAGCAGGTTTCCTGGAGCCGCTTTAACCAGACCGTCTGCGCCCTGCGCTTTCTGTACGCCACCACCCTCGCAAAGGACTGGATCATCAAGCACCTGCCTTTCCCCCGCAAGGAAACCCGCCTCCCCGTCATCCTCGCTCGCGCCCAGGTCTCCACCCTGCTCGAATCCATCTCCAATCCCCGCCACCGCATGTTCTTCACCACCATCTATGCCACCGGGCTTCGCCTGTCCGAGGCCCGGCGCCTGGAAGTCGCCGATATCGACTCCGCCCGCATGACCGTGCGCGTACGCCAGGGCAAGGGCCGCAAGGACCGCTATGTCATGCTCTCGCCCCGGCTCCTGGACTTGCTGCGCCAGTACTGGAAGGCTTACCGCCCGGCCCGGCTGCTCTTTCCGGGTCTGAATCCGGAGCGTCCCCTGGCCGAGCGCACCCTCCAGGAGGCTTTGCGGGAGGCGCGTCAGAAAGCCGGCTTGAGCCCCCAGGTCACGGCTCACACTCTCCGTCACTGCTTTGCCTCTCATCTGCTGCAAGCCGGCGTCAACGTACGGGTGATTCAGCTCCTGCTCGGGCACGCCTCTTTGAAGACCACCGCCCGCTACACCCACGTTGCCGACACCGCCCTGGCCCAGACCGTCAGTCCCCTGGACCTGCTCCCGTGAGCGCCACCACACGCCCCCCTCACGAAATCGCCGAGGTGATCCGGCTCCATGGCCGGGAGTTTCTTCGCGTCTGGGGAGCCCAGCTCTCGGGCGCCCAAAAGCGCGTGCTCACCGCCCTGGCCCGCTGCCGCACCGCCGCCCTGGGCGGACACCTGGAGCGCTGCGACAACCCGGCCTGCGGCCACCAGCGTCCCGCTTACAACTCCTGCCGCAACCGCCACTGTCCCAAATGCGGCGGCCAGGCCCAGGCCCGCTGGGTCCAGGCGCGACTGGACCGCCTGCTCCCCGTCCCTTACTTCCACGTCGTCTTCACCCTGCCCCAGGGCCTGCGCGAGCTCGCTCTCCAGAACCAGCGCCTCCTCTACGGCCTGCTCTTTCGCGCCGCCGCGGGCGCGCTTCGCTCGGTCGCCGCCAACTCCAAACACCTGGGCGCCCGGATCGGCTTTTTCGCCGTCCTTCACACCTGGGGGCAGACCCTCACCCACCATCCCCACCTGCACTGCGTGGTCCCCGGCGGGGGTCTTTCCCCGGACGGAAACCGCTGGATTCCCGCCCGCCGCCTTCGCAAGGGCGGCCGTTTCTTCCTCCCGGTCCCCGTGCTGGGCGCCCGCTTTCGCCGGCTTTTCCTGGAAGGTCTCGTCGAGCTGTTCCGGGAGGGACGGCTCGAGTTTCACGGCGCCCTCCAGGACCTCGGGCGACCCGCCGACTTTCGCCGCTGGGTGCGCGGCCTCGCCGTCCGTGACTGGGTCGTCTACGCTCAAGCCCCGATGGCGGGGCCCGCCCAGGTGGTCGAGTACCTGGGCCGTTACACTCACCGGGTGGCCCTGTCCAATCACCGCCTGCTCGCGATCGACGGCGGCGCGGTCAGCTTCAGCTGGAAGGACTACCGCCACGGCGCCCGCGTCAAGACCCTGCGCCTGGAGGCCGGCGAGTTCCTGCGCCGCTTCCTCCTGCACGTGCTCCCGCGCGGCTTTGTCCGCATCCGCTACTTCGGTTTCCTGGCCAACCGCGCCGGGGAAAGCGGGATCGAGCGGGCCCGCCGCCTCCTCGAAGTCACTCCCGCAGACCGGCTCCTGCCTGTCCCGCCCGCTCGGCCCGAGGCTCTTACCCGCCGGCTTGCTCCGGCCGCCCCCGAGCTCTGCCCGGTCTGCCGCCGGGGCCACATGCTGCGGGCTGAGCTCCTGCCCATCCCGGCACGCTCCCCGCCGCCCGTGCCGGACGGCCGCGACTGGACTTCCTGACCGACTGTCCTCAGATTGGACGGTGTTGTCGTGGTTTGTCTCGTGAAGCAAAAAGGCAGGAATTTCAGGCCGGTGCAACCATCCGCCGTTTGACCGAGACGGCCCTGGGCAGCTCGCGGACGATCGCTTGAGCCTCGATTGGCCGCCCTTTCCAGCTGTTACGGCTCCGGCGCGGCGCCCGCAGCAGACCACTTCCCATTCAATCCCCATAGCCCGCGCGCTTCAGTCCAACAAATTCTTGGCGACCGGTCGCGTCACGCCTTGTGCTTCAGGGCTCGTCTTCCTCCCGCGACCTCTCGCCAAGAATCCTCTTCGGCTGGCGCTCCGGTCCGACTGCTCGGCCGGGGCGGCCCGCTGAACTTTTTGCCGTTAGGCGGCGGGCAGATGTGCAGCGGACAGTCGCTGTCGTCGAGCCGCGCTCGATTTTGCTGAACTATAC
>CAYQYP010000572.1:0-2836 GCA_964421755.1 uncultured Acidobacteriota bacterium | reverse complement strand
GGTTCCAGGTGGCATCCGGCAAGAGTCTCGAGCTCAACTACCGAGTTGTCGTCCACGCGGGCAACGCCGAGCAGGCGGGCATCGCCAGGCTGTTCGAGAAATGGGCTGAGGAGCAGAAAGGCAACTGAGTACTGACGACTGCGCACTGCGCACTGCCCGGCTAACCGGCTGACAACAACAGACAACTCGCCAACCGGGCCGAAAAACGGCGGATTCTGAAACGCGAATCCGCCCTACGACCGCTCGGCGTGCGGAAGCACTCAGTCGTAGGGCGGATTCGCGTTTCAGAATCCGCCGCTTTTCGGCCCGGTTGACACCCCCTTTACTCGGTCAGTTCCCGCGACAGATCGCTTATTCGTCGAAGCACCCGGATGCGCACCTCCGTGTCCTTTACGACCTGCGGCTGGTAATGCGCCCGAACGGGGATCAGGCCAACGCCGGCAATCCGACCTTCACTGATCGTTATCGTCGCGGCAACACCCAACTGGGTCCATGGGTTGCCTGTCTGCACAAAAGTGAAATTGCCTAGTGAATAGATGATTAGCCCGTCTCTATAGTGCTCGGTCCCCTGGATGACGTGCGGATGATGGCCCAGAACCAGGTCGACCCCGTTCTCCACGGCCCAGTGGGCAAAGTCCCTGGTGGCCTGCGTTGGCGCGGACGCGTACTCGACGCCGCCATGATAGGACAGGATAGTGAAGTCGGCCTGCGCCTCCGCATTCATCAGAGCAGGCAACAGGCAGTCCTTTTCCGCAAGATTCAGGTACTGTTCGATCTCGGTGCCCCGCACGGGTCCATTGGTTACGTCGGTAACCGACAGGAAAGCCAAGCGGTAGTCTTTTACCCGGAGGATGGTTGGCTGATAGAGTCGGTCGGCCGCCGGGGCCGTGCCGTTGAAACGAAGGCCCGCCCTATCGAGGTGGTGGATCGTCTGAAGCAGGGCCTTGGCGCCATAGTCGGCGCTGTGGTTATTGGCTGTGGACACGACGTCCCAGCCAGCCTCGGAAAGAGCCCGACCAGCGTCCGGCGGCGCAGTAAAAATCAGATTATTGCCAGGCTTTTCGGTTTGCCCTGCCTGTTCTGAAATGTTCGACTCGAGATTGCAGATTGCGAGGTCGTAGCTCTCGATCCACTCACGCAAGTGTCGAAACGGGAAATCAGGCCCTTCTTTGAGGATCAACTGGCCGCATTTCCTGCCCAGATTCACGTCTCCGACCGCGAGGACCGTTATTGTGCCTTTGACTTTCGGCGGCGAGGCGGACCTGGAGGATGCCGGCAGATCATCACGGGATGAACGGCACACAGAGAGAGCCAGGAGGGAAGCCGCGACAAGGCACAGGCAGAATCGACGTGCGATCACAGTTCTCCCGTCCGAGACCAGGAGCCAGGGTGAACTTCCGCATTATCAGGTGTCCCGGCCCGAGACGCAATCCCAATTATCAACCACTTGCGGTCAATGGGACAAACGACCTCAAGAACACCAAGGGAACGACAAGGACAACAACAGCAAAGACAACCACGGGTACGGCGTGTTCTGGTTCCCGTGGTTGTGGTTCTTGAGGTCCTTGACGTCGTTGGGGTCGCTGAGCCGGTCCGGCTAACTACTTCGCCTGACGGCGAAGCGCCAGGATCGTTATGTCGTCTTCGTTCTCTGCGCGTTGCGTGAACAGGCAGATTTCCCGGTAGAGGCTCCGGACCAGTTCCCCCGTACTCTCCTCGTGATGGCGTTCGATGCAATCGGTGAATCTCTCTTCCCCGAATTCGTCGCCGGATTGGTCGGTTGCCTCGGTACAGCCGTCGCTGGCAATTATCAGAGTGTCGCCTGCCTGGAGAACGGCTCTCGTTTCCTCATGGGTCGCCTCCGATAGGAGCCCGAGCGGCGGTCCGGGAAGATCGAGCCGGTCGACGCGGCCGTGATGTACAAGATACGGGTAAGTCAAACCGGCGTTTGAAAGCGTTACACAACCTGTCGCTAGGTCCAGGCTGATGAAGCTGACTGCAATGTAATTGGCTCGTGGCGTGCGGCTGACCAGGCTGGCGTTCAGGAAGGCGAGCGATTCGGCCGGTTGCATTGGCTGAGCAAACAGGGCCCGCAGGTGGCCGCTGAAGACCGCGCCGTAGAGAGCGGCGGGAATCGACTTGCCCGACACGTCGCCCACGACGACGCGCAAAATGCCTGATTCCGGTCGATAATCGAAATCGTAAAGGTCTCCCCCAACTTCCAAGGCCGGCTGGTACTCGACAGAGACCTCGTAGCCGGGCACGGGAGGGCAGAAGGCCGGCAGGATGTACCTCTGAATTTCCCGAGCAATCTCCAGCTCGCGAGCCAGTCGTTCGCGCCTGATCAACTCGCGGCGGAACCGCTCGTTCTCCAACGCCAACCGGTAGGTTTCGAGGCCGCGTTCCACGGTCATCAGAAGGTCGCCCGGCTCCCAAGGCTTGACCAGGTAGCGGAACACCCGACAGGTGTTGATCGCTTCCATGAGCACCTCGACATCCGTGAAGCCGGTCAGGATGATTCGTACGAGATGCGGATGGGACTCCAGCGTGTGGCTCAGCAGCTCCAGACCCGTCATGTCCGGCATCCGCTGGTCGGTGATGATGACGGCAATCCCCGATTCGTTCTCCAAGAAGCCGAGGGCCTCGCCTCCTGATTTCGCCGCTAGTACGGTGTACCGGCCGTGCAGAGTCCGATGGAGTTTCTGAAGGTTGGCTATCTCGTCATCGACAACGAGAATTTTCTGATCGGATTCTGCGATTTCCGGCGCGGCCCGCATCGCCGTAGTGTATCCGAATTCGCCGGGAGGTTGAAGCTTAGCGGTGAAAGCACGCCGGG
>CAYQYP010000571.1:0-9953 GCA_964421755.1 uncultured Acidobacteriota bacterium | reverse complement strand
GAGCATGCCCGGGACCCAGGGAGGGACTTGGGAAGGGTCCATCAACGGCGGGCAGTCTTTCGCCCATGAGATCCTGATCGACGGTATCTCAATCGGTCGCATGGACATCAACGGCGGGAGTAACAACGAATTCACGCCGACAGTGGACGCCGTCAGCGAGTTCAAGCTGCAGACGGGAGCTACCTCCGCCCAGTACGGGAACTCGCAGACCGGACTGACCAACTTCGCGATGAAAAGCGGGACGAACGAGTACCATGGCACCGCTTTCTGGTTCCACCAGAATGAATACCTGAACGCCAACTCGTGGGCGAACAACGCCGCCGGACGCGGCAAGCAGCCCTCGAAATTGCACAATTTCGGGGCGACCTTCGGAGGCCCGATCTTCAAGGATAAGACGTTTTTCTTCTTTTCCTACGAGGGTAACCGCCAGACGAGCTACAACCTGAGCGGAGGATACGAGGCGTTACCAGTCGCCCCGTTCAAGAACGGTGACTTCTCGCTTCTGCTCGATCCCAGTTTCACGCTCGATCCCCTTTCCGGTACGACCGTGGGAACCGATGCCCTCGGCCGGCCGGTTGTTTACGGGCAGATCTACGATCCGGCTAGCTCCCGGCAGTTGGCCGATGGCAGCTGGATTCGCGACCCCTTCCCTGGAAACGTCATCCCCGCGAACCGGATCCACGCGATCAGCCAGAATATCCTCGGGTTCGGGCTTCCGGAACCGGAGCGATTCCAACTCCGCCAGAACAACCCGGTTGTCAGCGGTTGCTGCCCGGTCCTGAACATCGACAATTACAGCTTCAAACTTGACCATGTTTTCAACGAGGCCCACAAGACAACTGGTTCTTTCGTTTACAACGATCGGTATCGCCTGCGTTACGGTTACGGCGGATCCGGGTACCAGTGGCCGGAGCCACGAATACCGGCGACTCCGCTGAGTGGGGACAAGACCCAGTCGACACCGGGGTATATCGTTCGCTTTGCCGAGGACTGGACGATCAGCCCGACCAAGCTGAACCACTTCGCCCTCGGCTACAACCGGTTCCGGAACGCGAACGTGTCTAACTCTTACCTGGACGGTCGCGATTGGGCGGCGGAGTTGGGTTTGCAGAATGTAGGCGGGGCTACCTTCCCGCAGCTGAATTTCGGCGGCTTCAACAACACGGTCAGCGGCCAGTACCAGATCATGGGCCACACGGGGACAAACGATGCTCCGAACGGCAGCGTGATTGTTTCCGACGATTTCACCTGGATCCGGGGCGCCCACAGCTTCCGATTCGGTGGTGAGCATCGCCGCTACTACATCAATGATCGGAACGTCGACACGCCCGGCTCCTACAGCTTCCACAACGAGAACACGGCACTGCCGGGGTTCTCAACGCAGACCGGGTTCGCCTTTGGGAGCTTCCTGCTGGGCGAGGTCCGAAACGCGGGTGTCAGCCTCCAGCGGCTGACGAGCGGCATCCGCTCGAGGACTACGGCCTTCTATTTCCAGGACGACTGGAAGGTAAGGTCGAACCTCACTCTCAACCTCGGCATTCGTTGGGACATCCCGCAGCCTTACACGGAGACGGCCGATCGAATGTCGGCGCTGGATCCGAACTTACCCAACCCTGGCGCGGACGGATATCCGGGTGCCCTGGCCTTCCTGGGGGACTGCGCCGAGTGCAGCGGCCAGACCGCCTTCGGAGAAGTCTACTGGAAGCAGTTCTCTCCCCGGATCGGGTTCGCCTGGGCGGCAGGTAACAAGATAGTCGTTCGTGGCGGATATGGGATCAATTATGCGCCGCCGATCCTGGACGGCTGGAACTACGGCGGCTGGTTCACCGGCTTTAACGGTTCCAACAACATCCCCGTTCGCGATCCGGGCCGGAGTCGTTTTTTCGAAGACGCAAGCTACAGCTGGGATGAGCCATACCCGGTTTATACGGCCAGTCTGCCGAACTATGACCCGGCCCAGCTGAACGGAGACTCCATCCAGACTTACCCGCCGGAGGCCGATCGTTTCCCGATGACTCAGAACTGGAACTTCGGCATCCAGTACGAGATGCCGTGGGAGACGAGGCTGGAAGTGAACTACGTCGGCAGCCACGGAAGTCGCCTGAATGACCCCTATCTCTACAGCCTGAACCAGCTCCATCCCAGTAACCTGTCGCTCGGCGACACCCTGATTGAAGACATCAACCTCCACCCGGAAATTCCGAAGCCGTTCCCGAGCTTCGAAGGTACAGTGGCCCAGGCGTTGCGTCCTTTCCCGCAGTACCGTACGGTTTCGACTCACCGGTTGGCCAGTGGTTATTCCAACTACAACTCGATGCAGTTGACCGCGACCAAGCGGGCTACCAATGGCCTCAGCTTCCTGGCCGCTTACACGTTCTCCAAAGCCATGGGAACTGCAGACAATGCGATCGGCTCGTCGTACTATGGCGGTTATGGTCAGGATTTCTATAACCGGAAAGCCGACTACTCGGTGACTTCGTACCACGTTCCCCATGACCTGAAACTGACCTGGATTTGGGACATGCCGATTGGTCCTAACGGACGCTGGTTACGCGAGGGCTGGCTCGGCAAAATCGTCGGGGGATGGACGATGAGCGCCATTCACCGCTATCGCTCCGGAGCACCGATTGCGGTTTTCACCGGCGGGTACGAAGGGGAGGCCCTCTTCAACCCCGGATTCCGTCCCGACGTCGTGCTCCCGGAGGATCAGCAGAAGCTCGGCGACCAGCCGACCGAGATCGACTATGTCAACGGAACCCCGTACCTGAACCCGGCGGCCTTCGCACCGCTGCCAACAACCGCGAACAACGTCCCCCTGAAGCTCGGAAACGCACCCCGCTACCTCCCGAACATCAGGGGTTTCAAACGCTTCAGCGAGGACTTCTCCTTGATGAAACGGTTCGGACTGCCGGTGAGGGAGGGTGCCAACGTGGAGGTTCGAATCGACGTGACGAACCTGTTTAACCGTATCGGCATTGCCGGTCCGGAGACAGACGTCAACGATCCGGAGCGGTTCGGGCGCATCTTCAGCAAAGCCGGAGGTCCGCGCACGATCCAAGGTGGTCTGCGCATCAGCTTCTAATCCTGCAGCAGAAGCCACGGATTACGCGGTCGCCCGTGCAATCCGTGGCTTTCCATCAAATCGTCACCGTCCAGGTCAATCGGATCGGTGACCACCAACCCGCAATCCCCCACTCCCCAATCGCGCAATCGGGACCCGTTCGAATGAAAACGCTTGCCGAGTGTTGTTGATTTGGGGCCGACTTTCCTTACGATCTCTTGCTCTTCGTTCCGAATAACGATTTGAATCCATTAAGATTTTGTAGTACAACCATTTCGGGCATCCCAGTGCCGTAATCTGATCCGCGATGGTCGGTACAGATTTTTTTTGCGATTACAATCGCTTCCGCCACGTGGACCAGAGCCACTAACTGTCAGCGTTTTTCACATTCCATCGAGGAGGGAATGTATGAAGGCACTCATTGGCACGAGGCTGATGGTAGTTCTCTGCATCCTTGCCCTGGCCCCTCCGCTGCTCGCACAAAGCGGCCGCGGGACCATCACAGGGACGGTGGCCGACAAGTCGGGAGGGGTGATTCCTGGCGTGGAGGTTACAGCCATCAACGTCGACACCGGAGTTGAAACCAAAACGGTCACCACGGACGTCGGCTTGTATCGCATTCCTTACATCCAGCCTGGAAATTACCGGGTTAGCGCAGGCATGAGCGGTTTCAAAACCGCCGTCCTGGAAAACGTCAGGGTTCTGACGACGCAAACAGTCACCGCAGACTTCACTCTGGAGGTCGGAGATCTGCAGGACGAAGTAGTCGTCTCAAGCTCGGCCGCCGTGCTCGAGAAGGACACTTCCGAGATCGGCACCGCCGCGACTGAACTGGAAGTTCACACCTGGCCGATCATGGTCGATGACGGCACCCGGCAGCTGCAGAATTTCATCTTTTCGAGCATGCCGGGAACCCAGGGGGGCGCCTGGGAGGGTTCGATTAACGGTGGTCAATCCTTTGCCCACGAGATCCTGATCGACGGCATCTCCATCGGCCGCATGGACATCAATGGGGGAAGCAACAGCGAGTTTACGCCGACGGTGGACGCGGTCAGCGAGTTCAAGCTGCAGACAGGCGCTACTTCCGCCCAGTATGGGAACTCGCAAACAGGGCTGACAAACTTCGCGATGAAAAGCGGGACGAACGAGTACCACGGCACCGCTTTCTGGTTCCACCAGAATGAATACCTGGACGCCAACTCCTGGGGGAACAACTCCGCCGGACGTGGCAAGCAGCCGTCGAGATTGCACAATTTCGGCGCGACGTTCGGAGGCCCGGTCTTCAAGGACAAGACGTTTTTTTTCTTTTCCTACGAGGGGAACCGGCAGACGGATTACAACTTGAGCGGCAGCTACGAAGCATTGCCGGTCGCCCCCTTCAAGAAAGGGGACTTCTCACTTCTGCTCGACCCCAATTTCACCAAGGATCCGCTCTCCGGGAAGAATGTAGGGACAGATGCTCTTGGCCGGCCGATTCTTTATGGGCAGATTTATGATCCGGCCAGCTCGCGCCAGTTGCCCGACGGCAGCTGGTATCGCGACCCCTTCCCTGGAAACATCATCCCGGCGAACCGGATCAGCCCGATCAGCCAGAAGATCCTCTCGTTCGGCCTGCCGGAACCGGAGCGCTTTCAGCTCCGCCAGAACAACCCCTATGTCGGAGCCAGCGCTCCGGTGCTTCACATCGACAATTACAGCTTCAAGCTTGACCATGTATTCAATGAGTCACATAAAACCACTGGGTCTTACGTTTACAACGACCGGTACCGTCTGCGTTATGGCTATGGAGCTTCCACCGGGTACCAGTGGCCCGAGCCGCAAATACCCGCATCTCCCCTAAGTGGGGACAAGACTCAGTCAACGCCCGGATGGATCATCCGTTTCGCCGAAGACTGGACGATCGGCCCGACCAAGTTGAACCACTTCGCCCTCGGCTACAACCGGTTCCGCAATTCCAACGTTTCCAACTCCTACCTGGATGGTCGTGACTGGGCGGCCGAGCTGGGTTTGCAGAACGTTGGGGGCGCTTCCTTCCCGCGACTGAATTTCGGGGGCTTCAGCAACACCCTCAGCGGCCAGTACCAAGCCATGGGTCACACGGGGACAGGCAATGCTCCGAACGGCAGCGTGATTATTTCCGACGACTTCACTTGGATCCGGGGCGCCCACAGCTTCCGGATCGGTGGTGAGCACCGTCGCTATTACTTGAATGAAGGAGCCGTCGACACACCGGGTTCCTACACCTTCCACAACGAGAACACGGCCCTTCCCGGGTTCTCCACCCAGACCGGGTTCGCGTTTTCGAGCTTTTTGGTCGGAGCTGTCCGAAACGCCGGTGTCGGCGTCAACCGGCTTACCGCCGGCATTCGATCACGCACCACGGCCCTCTATTTCCAGGATGACTGGAAGGTCAATCCCAACTTCACTCTCAACCTTGGTCTTCGCTGGGACATCCCGCAACCCTTTACCGAAGCCGCCAATCGAATGTCGGCGCTGGATCCGAAAATGCCCAACCCGGGAGCGGACGGTTATCTGGGCGCCCTCGCCTTCATCGGTGACTGCGCCGAGTGCGACGGCCGGTCGGCCCTCGGCGAGGTGTACTGGAAGCAGTTTTCCCCCCGGATCGGATTTGCCTGGGCGGCAACTCAGAAGATAGTCGTGCGCGGCGGATACGGGATCAACTACGCCCCGCCGATCCTGGACGGCTGGAACTACGGCTGGTTCACCGGTTTCAACGGTTCGAACAACATCAACGTCCGCGCTCCTGGGAGGAGTCGTTTCCCCGAAGACCCAAGCTACACCTGGGCGGAGCCTTACCCGGCTTACACGGCCACTTTGCCGAACTATGACCCGGCCCAGTTGAACGGGGATTCAATCCCTTACTATCCGCCGGAGACCAATCGATTTCCGATGACGCAGAACTGGAATTTCGGCATCCAGTACGAGATGCCATGGCAAACCAAGCTGGAGGTCAACTACGTCGGAACGCACGGCAGCCGTCTGAGCGATATGTACCTCGGATATCTGAATCAGCTCAATCCGAGCCACCTGTCGCTGGGCGATACGCTTCTCGAAGATATCAACGACCACCCGGAAATCGCGAAGCCATTTCCGAGCTTCGAAGGCACGGTGGCTCAGGCGTTGCGTCCTTTCCCACAGTACACCGGGCTTTCGACGCACCGGCTGGCCAGCGGTTACTCCAACTACAATTCGATGCAGGTCACCGCGACGAAGCGCGCGACCACTGGCCTCAGCTTTCTGGCTGCCTACACGTTCTCGAAGGCCTTGGCGACTTCCGATAATGCCCTCGGGTACGGCTGGTACGGCGGGTACGGTCAAGATTTCTACAACCGAAAGGCCGATTACTCCGTTACCTCGTACCACGTTCCTCATGATCTGAAACTCACCTGGATTTGGGACATGCCCATTGGTCCCAATGGCCGCTGGTTGCGCGAGGGATGGCTCGGTAAGGTGATCGGAGGATGGACCATGAGCGCTATCCATCGGTACCGCTCGGGAGCCCCGATCGCAGTTGGCACCGGTGGATACGATTCGGAAGCGCTCTTCAACCCGGGATTCCGTCCGGATGTCGTGCTCCCGACGGACCAGCAAAAGCTGGGCGGCCAGCCGAGCGAGATTGACTACGAGAACGGAACTCCCTACTTGAACCCAGCGGCGTTCGCACCGCTTCCAACGACCTCAAACAACGTTCCCCTGCACTTGGGCAACGCACCCCGTTTCCTCCCGAACATCAGGGGTTTTAAGCGCTTCGGCGAAGACTTCTCTCTGATGAAGCGCTTTGGCCTGCCGGTGAGGGAGGGTGCCAACGTGGAGATCCGAATCGATGTGGCGAACCTGTTCAACCGCATCGGCATTGCCGATCCGGAAACAGACGTCAACGATCCGGAGCGATTCGGGCGCGTCTTCTTTAAATCCGGAGGCCCGCGCACAATTCAGGGCGGACTCCGCATCAGCTTCTAGGTCCCGCTGCAGAACAAGCCACGGATTTCACGGTCATCCGTGCAATCCGTGGCCTGCGATCTGCGAGCGATCCGGGTGCCAGTATCCGACTTGGAAGTCGGACCTACGTACACCGGCAAGCGCTGCTGCCCCCCCGCTGGCGGTGTGCAGTGTCCGACTGTCGGCTGGCTCGATGTAGCAGCTTGCGAATCTCTCGTTGGTCCGACTTCCAAGTCGGACATTCGGCATGGGTCTCTCGTTGGTCCGACTTCCAAGTGGGACATTCGACATGCGGCCAGCTGGCTCGGTATTGCTGGCGGTGTGAAATGTCCGACTTGGAAGTCGGGACGTACAGAGAGTGCTAACATGTGGCGATGAGTCGGACAAAACTGGCCCTTTCCTGTCTGCTGGCCCTTTCGCTTCTCCCATCGTGCTCCCGGGAAGAGAAGCCCGGCCCTTCAGTTCGCGACGTCAATGTCCTCCTGATCACGATAGACACGATTCGAGCCGACCACGTTTCGGCATCCGAGGGGAGCCCGACCACTCACCTGGCCCGTCTCGCCAAACGCGGCGCCTTTTTCGAACAGGCGGTTGTCCAGGTTCCACTTACGCTGCCCTCTCACGCCTGCATCCTGACGGGCGCCTACCCGGAAACCAACGGTGTTCGTGATAATGGCGGATTCGTACTGTCGAAGGATGTTCCCACGCTGGCCAGCGAAGCGAAGACGGCGGGCCTGCGGACAGGCGCCTTCGTCGGCGCCGCCATCCTCAATCATCGCTTCGGCCTGAACCGGGGATTCGATGTTTACAACGACGATACTGAAGAGGAAAAACGGCTCAAGAAACTACCCGGGGTCGTATCCGAGATCCGCGCGGAAGTAGTGAGCAGGCGGGGCATCGAGTGGCTCGAATCGGCTTACGCCGAGGGAATCGGAGGAACCGCGGGAAAACGTTTTCTGCTCTGGCTGCACTACTACGACCCGCACGTTCCTTACGACCCGCCCGAACCGTTTGGAAGCCGCTTTGCCAAGGACCCGTACACGGGCGAAATTGCCTATACGGATGCTCAGATCGGGCGCGTTTTCGACTGGCTCCGGAACAAGAATCTAGAGAACCAGACCCTGGTCTTCGTGCTTGGAGACCACGGCGAGAGTCTGGGCGAACATGGTGAATACACCCACGGGGTGTTTCTCTATGACGCGACAATGCGGGTGCCGATGCTGGTGGCGGGGCCTGGAATCGCTCCAGGGCAGAGATTGAAACAACAGGTTCGCTCGATCGACGTAATGCCGACGATTCTCGCCTACCTCGGCCTTTCCAAGGGACCGCGTGCGGAGGGCGAAAGCCTCCTACCTCTTCTCACCGAAAACCGGGCAGTCCGCACGACCTACTCGTACATGGAAACGCTGTATCCGAAGACCGCCATGAACTGGTCTGAGCTCCGCGGCGTCCGGGCGGAGGACTGGAAGCTGGTCGTGTCTCCCAAACCCGAGCTGTTCCAGCTCACGCAAGATCCGGGCGAGAAAACCAACGTGATTTCGGAACATCCGCAGGAGGTCGACAGGCTCACGAAGCGGGTCTGGGAGGTTGCCGGCCGGCCGGAAGGGGCAAAAACGATCCGGGTAACACCACTTGACGACCAGACGCGCAAGGAACTGGAATCCCTCGGTTACCTGAATGTCCATCGCCAGAAGGAGATCAAGATGGACATGTCCGGGCCCGACCCCAAAGATCGGCTCCAGGTCCTGGAGGTCATGGAAAAGACGGGACAGCTGATGAACCACGATCGCTTTAGTGAGGCGATACCCTCCCTGGTCCGGGTTGTCGCGCTCGATCCCCAGAACCCTATGCTCTACTCCAGGCTGGCTCTCGCCTACGAACGGACCGGTCAGTATCGAAAGGCAATGGGCACATACCGGGAGGCGATCGAAAAGAATGTGTCCAATGACGCAACTTACGCGGAACTGGGAGAGCTGCATATCAGGCTGGGGGAGATGGAACAGGCGATCGCCGCAATGGAGCAGGCTTCAAAGCTGAATGCTTCTAATCTGCAGAACCTCACGAACCTCGCCAACGCCTACATGCAGTCCGGGAAGCCAAAGGACGCCGAGCGCACCCTGGCCGCAGTGCTCGCGCAGAACGCCAACCATGCGGCGGCTCACAATCTCATGGGCGTGCTGCTGATTACGAAGGGTCAGGCAGCCGCTGCACGCGGTCACTTCGAGCAGGCAGTGGCGGGTGACCCGGAGCTTGCCGAGCCGTACATGAATCTTGGCCTGCTGGCGCAAAACGCGGGGCAGACAGCCGAGGCGATCAGGTACTACTCAATGTTCCTCGAAAAAGCGCCACCCAAGCAGTACGCGGGCGTGATCCCGCAGGTCAGATCCGCCCTGGCCGAGTTGCGTGCCAACAACTAACCGAGCATTTCTCACATCTCTGCGGCTGCTTTTTCCGTCAGCCGCGCACGCGCAGCGAGGCTGTTGCGAATGTTCACTCTTCTATTAATAGGCGGATAGACCGGCGAATTCCCGGCGCAGGGCGAGATCGAATGGAGCCGCGCACGAGAGCGAGAGAAGCGAGCGAGAGTAAGCGGACCACCTGACTCGCTCCAATGCTTCGTGTTTAAATGTATCGACTTAGGGAATGATTGGTGGTCCGCTTACTCTCGCTCACTGCCGTTCGCTCTCGTGCGCGGCTCCATTCGATCTCGCCCGCCGCACGACATCAGCCCATTACAAGTCGGCGCCGGGCGGTGTCGCGCTACAGCGCCAAGGCGCCGTCGAACTGCATATCCTTGGGATTCATCTTGATGAAGATGTCGAAGGCCTTAGCCGTGCCCTTTGTGGTGATACGCAATGACCCCCGCAAGGAAATCGACTTGTCATCACCGGTGAAATTCGGTTTGCCGGACGCATCAAAACGAGGGAAGACG
>CAYQYP010000570.1:0-2423 GCA_964421755.1 uncultured Acidobacteriota bacterium | reverse complement strand
GGGAATCTCTCGTTGGTCCGACTTGGAAGTCGGACATTCGGCATGCGGCCAGCTGGCTCGGTGTTGCTGGCGGTCTGTAGTGTCCGACTTGGAAGTCGGACCTACGTTTACCGGCAAGCGCTGCTGCCCCCCGCTGGCGGAGAACCCGCTTACTCCGCTGAAAGCGCTGCGTGCGCGGCTCTGACGAGGCCCACACGTGAGACTGAGGATCACTCCGGCAAGAGTGAAGGGTATCGGCGGCCGCTCGGTTTTCGACCCCAACGGGGTCGCGTAGCGAAGCCCAGGGTTGGCCGCGTCGTTTGCGGCCTACCCTGGGTGGGAGAGCCACCTACCCAGGGTAGGCCGCAAAAAACGCGGCCAACCCTGGGCTTTGCTACGCGACCCCGTTGGGGTCGAAAACCCGGATTTGTTCGGCCGACGGGGTTGCGGTTCTTCCCGGCCTCCTGCCTCAGTGCAAGTGTGTCCCGAGCTGCCCCGCTGCGCGGCTCTGACGAGGCCTCTGCTCCGGCTGTCCCGATTACACTTTTTCCGGAACCACGAACGGCGCGCGGTACTCCCGCTTCAGCATTCGGTTCGCTTCTTCGTCCCGAGGGAATCGCTGGGCAACCGGATCGAAGTCCAGGGACCGGCCCAGTCGGTACGAGATGTTTCCAAGATGGATCAGTGCGCAGCTGTAAAACGCGTCCTGCATTCGTTTGTTGAAATTCTTCGCGTCGCCCTGTCGGATCGCGTCGATGAAAGCCTGGTAATGGTTACCTTCGCCGCTTCCAGAAGCCCCCGGCTCGAGCTCCTTTCCCATGTACGCCTGCCACCGGGTGACGGTCTTGGACATGTACCCCTTGGACCCGTATACGAGGTTCCCCACCACGTTGGCGCGATCAACCATGTAACCGGCCGGCGCCTTCGAGTCGGTAGCGGTTAGAACCGGATCGTCGCCGTTCGTGTACCAGTGCCTCACCTCGAACTGGAGGATCTTTTTCTTGTCACCACCGCCGCTCGGGTTGGGGAACTCGTAGAGCACCATCAGCACATTGGGCGTGTTCTGGTCGTCGTCGAACATGAAATGGCCGCCCATGGCGGTAATTCGCGTCGGCAACTGAACGCCCAGCATCCAGCGGGCGACGTCCATTTCGTGGACTCCCTGGTTGCCAATGTCCCCGTTTCCGTAGTCCCAGTTCCAATGCCAGTTGTAGTGAAAACGATTGCGCGAGAAGGGTCGTAGTGGGGCAGGGCCCAGCCAGAGATCGTAGTGCACCCCCGGCGGCACCGGTTCGTCGGGCGTCTTGCCAATTGTGTCCCGCCGTTTGTAGCAAATGCCCTTCGACAGGTACACCTCTCCGAGTCCCCCGTCTTCGAGAAACTTGGCGGCCGTCTGCGCACACGGATTGCTGCGCTGTTCGGCGCCGTCCTGCACGATTACGTCGTATTTGCTCGAGGCCTCGACCAGCTTTTGACCTTCGTAGAAATTGTGGCAAGATGGTTTTTCGACGCTGACGTGCTTTCCGGCCTGCATCGCCCAGATAGCGGCCAGCGTGTGCCAGTGATTGGGAGTCACGATGGAAACTGCATCGATATCCTTGTCCTCCAGCAGCCTGCGGATGTCGGTGTAGGTCTTGGGCCGGGCTACGTGCTTGTCGGAGAAGTGCTTGGCAAGTCGCTCCGGAAACAGATTCTCGTCGACGTCGCACAGAGCCGCGACTTCTACGCCGCGCAGCTTCAGGTAGTTCTGGATGTGCGTCTGGCCCATGCCTCTGATTCCGACGACCGCCACGCGGACGGAATCGTTCGCCCCGAGTATCGACGATCGGGAAAAGGCCAGACCGGTTCCGATTCCTCCGATCGCCGTACGTCTCACAAAACCCCTGCGCGTCAACTCGTCGTTGGTTCCCATACTCGCTCCTCTTTATAGGTCCCACTCTTCCAAGTGGAACATGCTGCGTGCGAAGGAATCCTACTGCGAAGCGGGACGATTCGCACAGACAAAACAACTTTGTATCCGCCCTCCTTGCGGTCGTCGTGGTCGCTGCGGTCCTTGCCGTCTTTTCTTCCATTCTTGATGTTGACTCTTTTTTCAAGAAAACTGGTTAACACAAGAGTCATTCCCCAACTCTGCCTCGTTTGAAAGGAGGAGTTGTGACCGAGAGAACCGCTAAGCGGAGGCAACGTGGCAACCCGCTTCGAGTGGATCGGGAAACGCCGGGACGCTGTTTGGATCGGCAGAATTTCTGCTGGATCCGGAAAAGCAGTCGCCCGGGAGTGGCATGCCTGCATACGATCATCTTTCGGCGGCTCAGCGGCACTCGCTTGGTCAGTTCATTGTGACGGTCTCGGCTGGGAGCGGGAGGTGACACCATGCTCACGAAAACGCAACGCATCGCATATCCGTACTTCGTAGTCGCCCTTCTGCTGTTTGCGCTGCAGGT
>CAYQYP010000569.1:0-26127 GCA_964421755.1 uncultured Acidobacteriota bacterium | reverse complement strand
CGGTAGGGACGGGCCAGAAGCTTGTTCGCCTCGTCATCGCCGACCACCCGGCCCTTGCCCGTATCCCACGTCAGGCTTCTGCCGAGCTGAAGCGAGAGATTCGCGAGAATGCAGGCGGCCGTGGAAATGTGCCCCTGCTCGATATCAGCCACCGGTTTTCCCCGGTTCGCGATCGCGGCCAGAAAGTTCTTCATGTGATAGCGGATCGCCGGTGCGGCGAAGTGCTCGAGTCGCGGCTCGGTCTTGTCCTCGGGGTACTGCTCCAGCTCGTACGTCACGTCGCGATGTACGGGCTGACCACCCTCGAGCGGAATGAAGTCGTAACCGTAGACGCCCGCCTTCAGCGTCCCCTTTTCGCCGTAGAATGTGGCGCCCCATGGGTACTTGGGGTCTTGGGCGTCGCCCCACATCCGGTGCTCCCAGGTCATAGTCAGCTCGGGGAAATCGAACGTCGCCATTTGGGTATCGGGAATGTTCGACGGCCGGTCCTTCAGGAGGAAAATCCCTCCGGTGGAGGAAACGCGGCTTGGCCACCCCAGATCAAGCATCCAGCGGGCCATGTCGATCATGTGAATCCCCATGTCGCCGATCATGCCGTTCCCGTACTCCATGTAGGATCTCCAGCCGGTGCCCGCAAGCCGGTTATACGGGTGCATCGGTGCTGGGCCGGTCCACATCTCGTAGTCCAGATGAGCCGGTGGGCTGATCGGCTGCTGATTGGTCGGGGTCTGTCTGCGCCGTCCCCTGTTCCATGAACCGGCATAGCAGTAGGTTTCCACAAAGGCGATTTTTCCGAGCTTACCGGACCGGATGTATTCGTCCCGGGCTTCGACGAGGTGAGGCGTGCTGCGGCGCTGGGTCCCAACCTGGACCACCTTCCCATGTTTTCGGGCCGCCGCCACCATCGCTTGTCCTTCGATCACGTCGACGCTGATCGGTTTCTGGACCCAGACGTCGGCTCCGGCTTGCATGGCAGCGATCATGGGCAGCGCATGCCAGTGATCCGGAGTCGCCACCAGGACGATGTCCAGGTCCTTCTCTTTGAGCATCTCGCGGTAGTCGCCGTAGGTTCGGGGCCGCTTCTTGGATGCCTGGCGCGTCGCCACCATGTCGGCCGCCTGGTCCAGTGTCTGTTTGTTCACGTCGCAAAGCGAAATCACCTCGACCGGCGCGACTTGGATGAGGCGGAAAAGATCACACTTGCCATACCAGCCGCTTCCGATCACGCCCACGCGCTTCGGTTTCTCGTCCGCGAAGACGCCGGTGAAGGAACCGAATCTCGCAAAAGCGAGTCCGCCCCCTGTAGTACACAAGAACTGACGACGATTCATGCCTTCTCCTTTTGTTTTTTCACGGACAGGCACGGACAACTGCGGACTCACACGGACAGATTTTGCTGAATGCCCTTCCCGGTCCGTGTTCCTGAGTTCCAGTCCGTGTTAAGTCTTCTTCCCCAGCGCCGCCTTCACCCGCTCCGGCGTCATCGGCAGATGATACAGCCTTGCCCCCACAGCATCGTACACGGCGCTGGCGAGCACCGCGCCCATGCAGACGATGGCCGGCTCGCCTCCGCCCTGGCACGGGTGCTCGGGAGCATCGATCAAGATTGTCTCGATCCTTGGAGCCCACGAAAACTTCGGGATCTCATAGCTATCAAAGTTCCGGTCGTGGATCTGGCCGCTACGGAAATGGACTTCCTCGGTCAGCGCATATCCCAATCCCATCATGCACGATCCTTCGACCTGGAGTCGCAGGCCCTCCGGGTTGATGATCAGGCCGGTGTCGTGTGCGCAGACGACTCTTTTCACCTTGATCTGGCCCGAGTTGGAATCGACTGCCACTTCGGCCATGGTGGCGATGTAGGTGCCAAGGTACATGGCGCAGGCAATTCCGTGCCCGCGCCGGCTTGCGCCGACCCCCGGGACCCAGCCGAACTTCTCCGCAACCGCCTTCAGAACCCGGATCATCCGCGGGTCTTTCAGGTTCCTCAACCGAAAGTCAAGGCGATCGAGGCCGGCTTTTTCAGCCATCGCATCGATGTGCGATTCGCGTGCAAAGGTATTCGTATTGACAGCGGGGGCCCGCCAGGGACCCGTGGAGAAGGGGTGAATCGAAGTTCCTCCGCCGCCACCGCCCCATCCGCCGTGCGATACGGTCCTCTGGTGGGGAACCTCGTAAAACTGTTTGGCTTCACGATCCCCTGCTGCAAAAACATCGAAATCCCAGAGAACGATTTTCCCTGCCGTATCGGTGCCGGAGCGGATCTTAACTACGGCGGCGGGCCGAAAGGTGTCGAAGAAGAACTCCTCCGACCGGGTCCAGCAGACTTGAATCGGGCGTCCAGTGAGCTTTACGAGCCGGGCCGCTTCAACCGCCTGGCGGGACGCGCTCTTACCTCCGAAACCTCCGCCCACGTACGGAGTTATCACCCGCACTTTGTCCGGCTCCACGCCGACGGTTTGGGCCACCTGCGTTTTTACCCCGAACGGCGACTGGGTCGAAACCCAGAGCATGTACTTGCCGTTTTCAAGCTGGGCCAGTGCGGTATGTGTCTCCATTGCCGCATGGGCCACGTAGGAGTTGTAATAAGTCGCCTCGCACGTCGTCTTGGCGAGACTGGCCCCTTCCTGGAGATTCCCACTCTCGGCCACAACCTGGCCCGCCGGCGAGGCTTTCACGATATGGTCGAAAATGGTCTTGTCGTCGACGGTCGGTTCGGGGATATCCCACTCCGCCCGGACGGCTGCAATGGCGCGATCCGCCTGGTCGGGGAGCTCGTGCAGAACAGCGATCAGGTCCGAGTCTTTCACAACCTTGACACCGGCCATGCGCTCCGCTTCTGAAACGTCCAGGCTCTTGAGGGAAGCGCCGTGAGCAGGCGGCCTGAGGATTCGTGCATAGAGCATGCCGGGCAGCCGGACGTCGCCCGCGTACTTTGCGCCCCCGGTCACCTTGGCAACGGCGTCCCGCCGGGGAACGGACTTTCCGATCACTTTGAAGGTGCTTGGGGTTTTCAGTGCGGGCTTCTGTTGGAGGGAACGCTCGATCCGCGCCCCCTGCGCAATTTGTGCGTATGTCAGGCGCGTCGAGGGAGTTGTCGAGTCGAAAATGACGCCGTTCTCGGCCTTAAGTCTGTCGCGAGAGACTGCAAGGCGCTCGGAGGCGAGCTGGAGGAGGACTTCCCTCCCTTCGGCGGCAGCCGCGCGCAGTACCGGTCCGAAGATCCGGCTGGATTGAGAGCCCCAGGTTCCGGCGTCCCACGGACAGAGATCCGTGTCGCCCATGGTGATATCCACGGAATCTATGGCGACTTCCAATTCCTCGGCCAGCAATTGAGACAGCATCATGCTGGCTCCCTGGCCCATCTCGATCTTTCCGACCAGGCAGCGGACCCGGCCGTCGATTCCGATGTGCAGATAAGCGTTGAAGTCGGTCGGATAGCCCTGCCGGCCTCCGGGTCTTTGGGCGAGGACGTCGAACGGATCGAGCGCGAACAGGATCGTGATACCCGCAGCCGCCTTAATAAAATCCCTGCGATCGTGGCCTTTCGGTATTAATTCCGCATTCCGCACTCCGCATTCCGCATTCCCGCTGTCCGACTTGGAAGTCGGACCTACGCCGGACGAGGCGGGCTCGGTCCAGGAGTCGGCCATGTCGAGGCGCGTTTGGGTGACGGTCGTCTTGCGAGTCATTGTCATGCCTCCTTCGCCGGTCGGCTCGTGTCCTGCACCGCCTGGATGATTCTGGGATGAGCCCCGCATCGGCACAGGTTGGACTCGAGGCTTTGCACGATTTCGTCCAAGTTCGGCTGCGGCTTCTTGAGCAGGAGGGAGTAAGCGGTCAGGATCATTCCCGAGGTGCAGAACCCGCACTGGAAAGCGTTATGCTGGATGAACTTCTGTTGGATCGGGTGAAGCTTTCCGTTCTTGGCCAATCCCTCGATTGTCAAGACGCGCTTCCCCTCCACGTCCTTGACAGCCATATGACAGGAACGGACCGGTTCGTCGTTGACCAACACGGTGCAGGCCCCGCAGAGCCCCTCCCCGCAGCCGTACTTGGTGCCTGTGAGCCCGAAATCCGTGCGGATGACGGCGAGCAAGGGACGTTCACCATCGATCTTCACTCGGACCCTCTTCCCGTTCAGTCGGAATGAGACGGATTCGGCCATATAGCAGCCCTCCTGGTGAAACATGATAGCTTCTCTTGACAAGCGGACGGGATGGATTTTTTCGCCCGCAGGGAGACCGGGAGTCGGACTGATCGACCGGTCGGTTGACCGTCAGACCAAGAGCGAATACTGCCAACCGGGCCGAAAAGCGGCGGATTCTGAACCGCGAATCCGCCCTACGACTGATTGCATTCGCATGTCGAGCGGTCGTAGGGCGGATTCGCGGTTCAGAATCCGCCGCTTTTCGGCCCGGTTGGCGAGCCGCTTGCCGGTCAGCCGGCCAGCCGGTCAGCTTGTCAGCCGGTCAGCCGGTCAGCTTGTCAGCCGGTCAGCTGGTCAGCTTGTCAGCTGGTCAGGTGGTTTATTATTGGTCCCGCGACGCCGCCATGACTCAGGTAGCCAGGTACTCCGATCCGACATTGCAGATCATATTCTCCATCACGCTGGTCGCGGTGCTTGGTGTGTCGAGCATTACTCCGGCCTTTCCGAGCGTGGTGCGGGAACTTGGGATTTCGACCCATTCGATCGGGCTGCTGGTCACCGTTTTTACCTTGCCGGGGGTATTTCTAACGCCCATTTTTGGAGTTCTGGCCGACCGCTATGGCCGGAAAAAGATCCTGGTTCCGGCTCTCTTCGTGTTTGCCGTGGCCGGGACGTGGTGTTTCTGGGTCCACGATTTCGCGCTGTTGCTGCTTCTCCGCTTCGTTCAGGGTATCGGTGCGGCCCCGTTGGGCTCCCTGAACCACACGGTCATCGGTGATATCTACTCGGGCCGGGAACGCACTCGCGCGTTGGGATACAACGCCAGTGTCCTGAGCATGGGTACCGCGGCATATCCATCGATCGGTGGAGCACTCGCGCTTCTAGGGTGGAATTACCCATTCCTGCTGCACCTGGTGGGGATCCCGGTCGCGCTGCTTGTCTGGCGCTCGCTTCGAAACCCGGAGCCGCCCAGGACGGATCAGACGCTGACCGACTATCTGAAGACGACGGCCCGGTTGGTGTTCGACCGCAGAGTGCTGGCTCTTTTCACCTCCAGCACATTTACGTTCATCCTGTTGTATGGTCCTTACTTGACGTTCGTCCCGCTTTGGCTGGCGCAGCGTTTTGCGATCTCCTCGTTGTGGATAGGTCTGATCGTTTCCAGCACATCGATTGCATCCGGCCTGACGGCCACGCAGGTGGGCAGACTTTCGGCACGGTTCGGGGAGCGCAAGCTTGTGCGGACGTCGTATCTACTGTTCGCCGTTTCGCTCGGCTCCATTCCTTTAGTGCCCGGGCTCGAATACGTTTTGCTGTCGACGTCGTGTTTCGGTGCCGCCATGGGAATCAACACCCCCACCGTTCCCGGTTTGCTGACAGCATTAGCGCCGCACGGCAACCGCGGCGCTTTCATGTCTCTGAACGGAATGGTGCTTCGCCTGGGCCAGACGCTCGGTCCGTTATTGATGGGCGGAGTCCTGATCGTTGGGGGAATGACCGGCGTGTTCTGGGGTGGGGTTGTGCTCGCCTTGATGGCTTTTGTTCTGCTGCGCCTCTTTCTTGTCGATTGAACCCGGGGCGTCTCCTGCATAAGATAGTCGCGGGTTAACAAACAACGAGGAACAGGAGACGAGTATGGAAACATCGAGTAGTGTATCGACCGTGTCCCGCCGTGACTTCATTAGAACGTCGGCTGCCGCCGCTGCATCCATTTCCGCGCTTGGCGCCGTCGGTGGAGGAGTGTACGCCGCGGGTTCTGATACTGTTCGCCTGGGTCTCGTCGGGTGCGGCGGGCAGGGAACGAGAGACATGGACGCCTGCCTGAAGTCCGTCCCGGGCGTTGAGCTCGTGGCGATGGGTGATATGTTTGCCGATCGAATCCAGGCTTCGCTCGAGATCCTGAAGAAAGCCCCGGAATCCGCGGCGAAGATCAAGGTGAAGCCAGATACGTGTTTTACCGGCTTCGATGCTTACAAGAAAGTTCTCGCGTCGAACGTGGACGCCGTCCTGTTCGTCACCCCGCCCCATTTCCGGCCGATTCACTTTCGTGCGGCGGTTGAGGCGGGCAAGCACATTTTCATGGAAAAACCCGCCGCGGTTGATCCGGCCGGTGTTCGATCCATGCTGGAAACGGCTGATCTCGCCGACAAGAAGGGCGTCACCGTGGTCTGTGGGACCCAGCGCCGCCATCAGCCGATGTACCAGGAGACGGTGAAACGAATTCAAGACGGGGCCATCGGGACGATCGTCGCAGCAGAAGCCTACTGGATGGGCAGCGACATGCTCGGGTACTGGAAATGGTACGACCAGGAGAAGTTGTCCGGGATCGAGTGGCAGATCCGTAACTGGCCGTGGTACGTCTGGCTGAGCGGCGATCACGTGGTTGAGCAGCATGTTCACAACCTGGACGTGATCAACTGGGTGCTCGGTAAATACCCGCAGCAGTGTTTGGGGATGGGCAGCCGAGCCGTCCGCAACCTGGGCAATATCTGGGACAACTTCACAGTGATGTTCGAGTATCCGGACAACGTTCGGGTGACCAGCATGTCCCGGCAAATCAACAATTGCATGAACCGCATCGGAGAACGCGTCATCGGGACCAAAGGGGTTGCCGATGTGGACAAGGGAAAGATCTCGGGCGCCAATGCCTGGGAGTATCCCGGGCAGGACAAGGAAGCCAAGGCCCTCGAGCAGGAATTTTTCATAAAGACGATCCGCGACGGGAAGCCCGTGAACGAGGCCAGGGAGATGGCGAAGAGCACGCTCGGAGCGATCATGGGAAGAATGAGCGCGTATTCGGGGCGGGCAATCGGTTGGGACTGGGCCCTCAAGAACTCGAAACTCGATATGAGCCCGTCAGCATACCAGCCGGGTGAGTACCCGATTGTGCCCGTGGCCGTCCCAGGCCAGAGCCAGCTGACGTAACAACAAGGGGCAAAGGGGCAGAGGGGTAAAGGGACAAAGGGGCCAAGGGGCAGAGGGGCAGAGGGAAAGACAAAAGCCGAGTACGAGTACGAAAAAGCGCAAGGCAAATGCGTAGGCTAGTACTAAGCCGTTTTCTTTCGTGCTCGTAATCGTAATCGGATTTTTGCTTGCGTTTTGCCTTTACCCCTTTACCCCTTTGCCCCTTTGCCCCTTGTCCCTTGTCCCTTTGTCCTTTTGCCCCTTTGCCCCTGCATTGTCCCGGTGTTACGATGACCTTTGTCACCATTCACCTGTTTCCCTGCTATGCCAAGTCACTACGAGGAAAGTCTGGAGAGGGACATCGGCCGGCTGCGGGCCAAGATCGGAGACATGCTCCAGTTGGTCTTGCGTGCCCTGACCGACAGCCTGGGAGCGTTTCTGGACGCCGATCGTCCGAGAGCCTACCTGGTCGTCTTGCGGGACCGGCACATTGACGAGCTCGAGAAAGAGATTGACCGGTTGTCCCTCGAATTCATCATTCGTCAGCAGCCGGTTGCCAGCCATCTTCGCTTCGTCTACGCGAGCATAAAGCTGAACCAGGCGCTCGAGCGGATTGGCGACTACTGCGAGAGTATTGCCCGCCAGAGCCTGAAGATTATTCATCTGGATATGCGGTTCCTTCACGATCGGTACCGCGACATGATGAACCTCGCGATTCCGATGCTCCGCGACGCAGTCACCGCCTTTCTTACCCGCGACGTAGAGTTGGCGAGAAAAGCCATGGAGAGCGAGAAGGCTGTGGACCACCTTCGCACTGTGATCAATGCCGAGGTCGCTGCGTACCAGAAGGAGGGGCGGATCCCGGTCGAGGCGATCATGCCGCTGCTGACGATTGCCAAGCGCATCGAAAGGACGTCAGACCAGGCCGAGAACATCTGCGAAGAAGTCATTTATCTTTGCACTGGCGAGTACGCCAAGCACAAAGGCCGCGAGACTTTCCGTATTCTGTTTGTCGACGAAGATAACGCCTGCCTGAGCCAGATGGCCGAGGCTATTGGTAACGCACTCAACCAACCGAGATTCATGTTCAGCAGTGCCGGCCTGAAACCTGTTGCGCCGGATCACGGCACCTTGGAGTTTCTCAAAAAGAAGGGACTGGATGTTTCGCACCACACGAGCAAGTCGCTAAATCAGATTCCCAATCTCGAGTACTACCAGGTCGCCGTGGCGTTCGGAGAGCACGTTCAGAACCAGCTCAAATTGCCGACCAAGACCGTAGAGCTTGATTGGACGGTCGCCGATCCGCGGGCTGGGACGGCGCACGGTGCCGGCTCGGAAGCCGGATACGAGGCGGCTTTCGAGTACATCCAGACCCATATCCGGGACCTGACGCAAGCCATTCTGGGAGACGATGTGCAACCGACCAGGATCACCGGCTGAAGAACCGACCATGATCGTTTCCCGAGCTCACTTTGTCGGTAAGGTCGCCCTGGTTTGGCTTCTGTGCCTCTGTCTGCTGCCGGGTTGCCGCAAGCCGGTTGACGGCCCCGCCAAAGGATCCGGCTCTCCGGCAACCATTCAGAACAAGGGCTCCGATACCATGGTGAATGTAGCCCAGGCGTGGGCCGAGGCTTACCGATCCGTCCATCCCGAAGTGAACGTGGAAGTGTCGGGTGGCGGGTCTGGCGTTGGTATAGCCGCCCTCCTCAAAGGAAGTGTCGATATCGCCAATGCCAGCCGCAACATCAAGCCGCAGGAAGCGGCGCAGGCGCACGCCAACACTGGTAAAGAGCCCGTCGAGTTTATCGTCGGGTTTGACGCGTTGGCCGTCTTCGTCCACAAGGACAACCCGCTGGAGGAGATTTCGATTACCCAGCTGGCCGGTATCTATGGTGAAAGGGGCACGATCACCCGGTGGTCCGACATCGGCGTCAAGATACCGAACACCCGTCACGAAAAGATTATCCGGATTAGCCGGCAGTCCAGCTCCGGCACCTACGAATTCTTCAGGGAAAAGGTGCTCAACAAGAAGGACTTCAAGCTCGGTTCTCTCGACATGAATGGCTCGAAGGAAGTCGTCGAACTGGTTTCGAGCACTCCGACTTCGATCGGCTACAGCGGCATGGGGTATGCTTCCCCGGGCGTGAAGATGCTCAAGATTCAGAAGGAACCGGGCAAGCCGGCGGTCCCGCCAACCAGCCAGACGACGCTGTCTAAAGAGTATCCCATCGCCCGCTCGCTGCAGGTATACACGCTCGGCCAGCCGGTTGGAGCAGTCAAAGAATACATCGACTGGATGATGGGCCCGGACGGGCAGCGGGTTCTGGAAGAGAGCGGGTACGTGCCGGTGCTGTCCAAGTAGAAAAGCGAATGTCCAGTTCCACCACTCGGAAACATCGACCACGCCCCCGACGCCCTTTTTGGGCGGTTGTCGGGGAGTCGGTGTTGGAATGGATTATTCGGTTGAGCGGGATCAGCGCGATTATCTTCGTGCTGGCGATCTTCGTTTTCGTCTTCCGGGAGGCGGCGCCGGTCCTGTCCAATAAAGAGTTCAGCCTGGTTGAGTTCTTCACCAGCATCGCCTGGTACCCGACTTCCGAAGAGAACGTGCGCTATGGAACGCTTGCACTCATTGCCGGGACTTTCAGCGTCACGGCGCTTGCAATGGCGCTTGCGGTCCCGTTCGGGCTGGGCGCGGCCATCTATGTGTCCGAATTCTGCGGACCGAAGACCCGGGAGACTCTGAAAATAGTTATCGAGCTGCTGGCCGCCGTGCCGAGCGTGGTCTGGGGGTTCATCGGCTTGACCGTCATGAGTCGTCTGCTGGTCAACTACGGCAATGCTCCTGTCGGTGTGAATATGCTCAACGGCGGCATCATCCTGGCGCTGATGGCGGTGCCGATCATCGTTTCGATCGGAGAGGACGCACTGAAAGCGGTGCCCGATTCCTTTCGCGAGGCCGGGATCGCACTTGGGGCGAGCCGGTGGCAGCTGGTTTACCGCGTGTTGCTTCCAGCCGCCAGGAACGGTTTGCTGGCGGCGGTCCTGCTGGGGATCGGACGGGCTGTCGGGGAAACCATGGCGGTGCTGATGGCAACGGGCCACGCCGTCCAAATCCCCCATGGGATCCTGGACCCGATCCGCACACTGACCGCCAACGTGGCGGCCGAGCTGGGGGAGGCACCCGCAGGGTCTGCTCACTACCGGGTTTTGTTCATGACCGGAGTGCTTCTTTTTACCATTACGTTTGTCGTCAACCTGACCGCAGACTTCGTCATACGAGGCGTCAAGAGGAAATAGAATGCTTGCGAATGAGTACGCCCCAGACGATATGCGCTTCACCCAGACCCCGTTCGGCCGACGGAGGGAGCTGACCGAGCGCATCGCGAAGTCCATCTTCTTTCTGATGGCTGTTGCGATGATTATTCCGCTCGTCGCCATCGTCGGGTACCTCGTGCTTCGCGCCTGGCCGTCGCTAAGCCTCGAGTTCGTGCTGGACGTCCCGCGCAAGGGAATGACGCAGGGCGGGATCTGGCCGGCGTTCGTTGGAACGGTCTACCTTGTCGTCATTTCGCTGGCAGTCTCGGCGCCCATTGGCGTGATGGCGGCTGTTTATCTGAACGAATATGCGAAGGACAACTGGCTGAACCGGACTATAAACCTGGCCGTGATTAACCTGGCCGGCGTGCCGAGCATTGTGCATGCGCTTTTCGGACTCGGTGCATTCGTATACGCGGCGCGCTTCGGGTACTCGATCCTTTCGGCGTCGCTTACCCTCGCGATCATGACGTTGCCGGTCATAATCGCCAGCACGCGTGAGGCGCTCGCCTCAGTGCCGATGTCCTTCCGGGAAGCGTGCTGGAACGTCGGTGCAACGCGTTGGCAGACGATCCGGGCGATCGTCCTTCCCAACTCGATCAGCGGCATCTTGACCGGGGTTATCCTGCAAGTCAGCCGGGCGGCGGGCGAAACTGCCCCGATCATGTTCACCGGGGCCGTCTTTTTCAAGGCGATCGAGAGGGGAAACCTGTTTGCTTACAGCCTGAACGAACAGTGCATGGCCCTGTCGATGCACCTTTACACGCTAACGACCCAGGTGCCGAACGTCGAAGACTCGATACCCTACGCGACGGCCGTCGTACTCCTCGGTTCCGTCCTCGTCGTGAATGCGACAGCCATTGCGTTTCGTGTCTGGCTGCGCGCGCGCAAGAAGTGGTGACCCAATGGCGGTGGAAAAGATCGAGGTTCGAGACTTGAGGCTTTCCTACGGTTCTCGCGAGGTACTCCACGGCATTTCATTCGACGTGTACGAAAACGAGATCTTTGCGGTCATCGGCCCCGCGCAGTCAGGGAAGACATCCTTACTGCGCTGCATTAACCGGACGATAGACTCAGTCGCAAACGCGAAGGTCTCGGGCACTATTCGGGTGGACGGGCAGAACGTGAGGAAGATCGGGCACTCGTTTTTCAGACGCCTGGCCGGCAAGAGGCCTCCCCGGTTCTCCGATGTGTTCGAACTGCGCAGAGCCGTGGGCATGGTCGCACCGTTGCCCGTCGGTCTCCCGCTGTCGATTTACGACAACGTTGCGTTCGCGCCGCGCGCCTCCGGGTTGACTCGAAGAGCAGACCTCGACACGATCGTCGAGGAGTGCCTGCGCCAGGCGGCGTTGTGGGACGAAGTAAAAGACCGGTTGCACAGCCTGGGGACGAAACTGTCCGGTGGCCAGCAACAGCGGCTGACGATCGCCCGGGCGTTGTCGCATCGACCCGAAGTCCTCTGCCTCGACGAATTCTCCATCGCGATCGACCCGGTTACCACGATGCGGATCGAGGATGTGCTCAAGGAACTGCGCAGCGAAATCACCATTCTCCTGGTGACAAACCTCACGCAGCAGGCTCGGAGGCTGGCTGACCGAACGATGTTCCTGTGGAACGGCGACATTGTCGAGTTGGATTCCAACGAGGTGATCTTCTCGGACAACCCGAAGGACAGGAGGACTTACGAGTACGTCAACGGCATTTTTGGCTGATTGGGTGGACAGGCGCTCATGAGCGAGAATCGCCAGTACGCGATCGAGACCCGAGACCTGAACCTCTGGTACGGTCAGTTTCAGGCGCTGGTTAATGTCTCCGCGAGTTTCAAACACGGAATCATTACTTCCCTGATCGGGCCTTCCGGGTGCGGGAAGACCACGCTGCTGCGGTGCTTCAACCGGGTCAATGAGCGCTATGGGTACGTGACCACAACTGGGCAGATAAAGGTCTTGGGAAAGAACGTTTACGATCCGGATGTCTCGCTCATTGAGCTCCGAAAAGCGGTCGGAATGGTCT
This sequence comes from uncultured Acidobacteriota bacterium, assembly GCA_964421755.1. Classification (GTDB taxonomy): domain Bacteria; phylum Acidobacteriota; class UBA6911; order RPQK01; family RPQK01; genus CAVUUN01. The sequence goes on along the minus strand of CAYQYP010000569.1, from coordinate 13,742 downwards.
TCCAGCGACCGAACCCTCTGCCGATTTCAGTCTACGAAAACGTCGTCTTCGGACTTCGGCTCCACTCCCCACGCAGGCAATTGCGCCGGGACGAGATGGATCATGCCGTCGAAAAGGCGTTGTCCGAAGTCGGACTCTGGAAAGACCTGAAGGACCGGTTGGACGTCCAGGCGACCAGTCTGCAACTCGAACAGCAGCAGAAACTGTGTATCGCGCGACTCCTTCCGCTGAAGCCCGACGTGATCCTGATGGATGAGCCGGCGTCCGCACTGGATGTCGAAGGGACGCGAGCGATCGAGGAGCTGATGTTCGACCTGCGCGGAAGATACACGGTTGTAGTCGTCACGCACAACATGGCGCAGGCGCGTCGCGCCAGCGACGAGTGCATTTTCATGCTGCTCGGTGAAGTCATCGAGCATCGCCGCACCGAGGACTTGTTCCTGGAGCCTCAAAACCCGAAGACCGCGGAGTACATTGAAGGCAGATACGGCTAACTACAATTGCGGATTGCGGATCTGGGATTGCGGATTGCGGAATAAAGTAACCGATGGCGGGTTCTTTCCCTTAATCCGGAATCCGAAATCCGCAATTATTTGCGGCCGGCGACGCGGCGGATTTCAGCGGCCAGCGTCTCGACCGGCCCGTCCTTCGTCAAGTACGCTGAGACTCCGGCTTCCCGCATTGCCGCCGCCATATCTTCTTCGGCGTACATGGACAAGCCGATCACCCGAATGTCCGGAAGTTGTGCTTTGAGGATTCGAGTGGCCTCGACGCCGTTCAGTTTCGGCATTGAGGCGTCCATGACGACAACGTCGGGACGGAGACGAGACGCCATTTCGATCGCCTGTTCGCCGTCACCGCCTTCCCCGACGAGCTCCAGGTCGGGCTGGTCTTTGAGGAGTGCAACCAGCCCCTCTCTGAGGATCTTCTGATCGTCCACAAGCAGCACACGGATGCGGTGTGAAGCGGCTTCCTCCTTGTGAGCAGCTGCGCGCCCGGGGCTGAAAGCGGCGGCGGGGTTTTCGGGTTGCTCTCTTCGAGAGGAATTCGGGATGCGCAGCTCGACTCGGGTACCGGTATCATCGGCTGTCGACAGGTGAAACGAGCCTCCCAGAAACTCCAGCCGTTGTCGAATACTGAACAATCCGAAGCCGCCGTTTGACCGGAGCTTGGTTAGATTCGAGGGATCAAAACCACAGCCGGTATCTTCAACTATAACCGCCGTGCCGGCTGGCTCAACGGCCTCCAGGCGGATGCTCGCGCGATCGGTGCGTGCGTGCGTGGCGACGTTCATCAGAAGCTCTTTGGCAGCCTGAAAAAGGAAAGCACTGATCTCCGGTCGTTCCGGTTCGGCGACTGGGTCTATGCTCACGTCGACATGCAGCGAATGGGTTTCATGCATCCGTCGTGCGAGCCAGCGAAGCGCCGGCCCCAATCCGGCATCGTAGAGAATCGGAGGGCTGAGCTGTGAGGTGAGCGAGCGCGATTCTTGTATGGCCTTGTGTATGAGCTCGGTCAAATGTTCGACTTCAGTGCTGATGACCGGGTCTTGGGTCTTCTGACTCAGCATTGTCGCCCGCATCCGCGCGCCCACGAGCACCTGTTGCAGGTTGTCATGAAGCGCCTGGGCAAGCCTCCGACGTTCGCGCTCTTCCGCAGCTGTCAGCTCGGATGCCAGGGCCTGGAGCAAAGCCGCCCGTTCGGTTGCTTCGGCCGACCGCTCCGCGACTCGCTGCTCAAGTCCCTGATTGAGCCTGCGCAGCTCATCTTCCATATGCTTGCGATCCGTCACGTCCTGGCAGGTACCGAGCATCCTGATGGGTTTCCCCGCCTTGTCGCGTTCGACGGTCGCCCACTGATGTACTATTCGTTCGGACCCATCGGGACGGACGATGCAGTGTTCTGATTCGTATCGCTTGCCTTCATGAATTGCCCGAAAAAACGCTGCCACAACCGAGGGCCGGTCATTCTGCGGAATGGCCCCGAAGAACAGATCGCTGGCCGGCTTCACGGCGCCTGGTTCGTATCCGAAGATCCTGTGGCTCTCATCGGACCAGTAGAGCGGATTGCTGTTCAGATCCTGGAGGTTCTTCAGCTCGAGGACCCAGCTTCCGACATGCGCCATCTTCTGGGACGCCGACAAGAGTTTTCGATTGTTCCTGAGCGCTTCCTCGCCGCGCTTCTGCTCGGTTATGTCGGTCGACACGCCGCAAACCGCGTAAACCGCGCCTTCCGGGTTCCGCAGTGGGAATTTCAGGGAGAGATAGGTGTGAGGCCCGTCCGGGTGAAGAGCGACCTCCTCAAACCGGATCGGCTCGCCGGTCTCTGCGACGCGACGATCGTTGGCTTGGTAGATCTTGGCAAACTCGGAACCGAATAGTTCGCTGTCGGTCTTGCCTGTGGCCTTAGTGCGATCGATCCCCAAGGCCGTTTCGAAATGCCGGTTCAAGAGGAGGAACCGCCCATCGATGTCCTTGACGTATACGAGGGCGCTTACGTTATCGACGATCGCCTGGAGCGTTGCCTCGCTGGCGCGCCGCGCCTCGTGCGCGTGATTTCTCTCGATCAGTTCGACCGCCTGCAGGGCCAGCAGATCCAAAAGTCGCAGGTCTCGCTCTAAGGGCCGTCGAGGTTGCCGGTTGTGGGTGGACAGGATACCCAGGAGGTGGCCGGATTCATCAATCAACGGGGTGGATTGAACGGCCCTGACGCCGGCGTTCAGCATGACCTTTAAAGTCTCGGGATCCTTGAATACGCGGCTCTTGGTAACGTCTTCGACAATGACTCGCTGTTTTTGCTCCATCGCGAGTCCGCATGCCGACTGCTTCGGGGTGACGTTCTCGAAGTAGTCGAGGAACTCCTGCCCGAAGTCCTTTTGGGCCACGATCTTCAGGTTTCCAGTATCGTCCACCAGCTGGATGTTTCCCATATCCGAGCCGGTGATGTCGATGGCCGCTTCGATGATTTCCTGGAGTTGCTTCTTAGGTTCGTCCGGATGGAGGAGATGCGAGCCGATTTGGTATAACCGTCGCATTCCATTGAGTTTCGCGGTGAGGCGTTGGCGAACTTCCGCCAGCTCGTTGAGAGCGTTGGTGAGCTTCTTATTCGTCTCCGCGGCCGCAACCAGACTGTCTGCACAGATAAGCAGCTCCTGCGCGGCAGGGAACACGTGGAGGTCGAACAGCGCGGCCCCCTGCGGTGCCTGGACGCGAATACTGCACTGCTTTCCAGTCGTGGCCGCCGCGCGCAGCTGGGCCTCGACCGGTGTCCCCCGCCATGCAGGAAATGATTCCCAAAGGATCCGGCCAGCGACGAAGGCGGGTGATCGCCCGGCCCACTCCTGGGCCGAGTGGCTCATATGTAAAATCCGCCATTCGTTGTCGACGACCACGAAAGACGGACTCAGTCTCTCGAGCACGGACAGAAATAGCGGGTTGGATATCACACTGGTTTCAGAGAGCATTGGTCGCCCCGAATAGCCTGTCTCTTGCTACGGCTGTGCGTCTGAATAAAGCGGAGTCGCTCGGCCCTGCACGGTGGCCCGAATACCTTGAATCTAGTGTATCAGAGCGCAAGGGCGGGGTGGAACACGCAGCGGACGAAGCAGTGGGTGGAGCGCGGGTCACTCGCCCGCTTCTGGCGGGCATTGTCTCGTTGGTCCGACTTCCAAGTCGGACACTACACACCGCCAGCAGCGTCAAGCCAGCTGGCCGCATGCCGAATGTCCGACTTGGAAGTCGGACCAACGAGACAATGCCCGCCCGAATGCGTTTTTCCCGACGTCGTCAGGCTCCGGGTGTGAGCTTTTCTGTCCGCAGGATATTGCCTTGAATCCCAACCACCTGAAATCTGGCGGGAACCATCCGGTCGCTCCTCTCAAGAGCTTGCTTGACCAGCCGAACCAACCCGCCGCAGCAGGGAACCTGCATGATCATTACCTCTATCGATTCCACCTCTGCATCCTCGATCAGGCTTCGGATCTTCTCTATGTAGATCTCCAGTCCATCATCCAATTTCGGGCAAGCGATGGCGAGTTTGCGGCCTCGCAGGTAATTGGCGTGGAAGTCGGACAAAGCGTAGGCGACACAGTCGGCCGCAAGAAGCAGATGACTCGACCGGAAATGGCCGGCCTGCGGTGATATCAGGTGGAGCTGGACGGGCCAGTGAGTCAGCTCTGACGGAGCGGCGGGCCTTGCGACCTGATCGGCACGGACCTCCGCGGCAGGTGTGCCTTTAGCTGCGCCTCCTCCAAAGCTCACGGACTGCGACCCCGGGCACCCCACGCTCTTGGGCACGGCGGACGACAACTGGGTCAACCCGTTTGCCTCCGGCTGGGCGAACCCCCGTTCCTTGAGCACTTGAATTGCCTGGCCCAGAAGTTCGGTTTCACCATGCTCGCGCAGGTGCTCCAGATGTGCACGAACGACATTGAGTCCGCCCCGGATGACGTTCTCCATGACTCTCCGCTCGTCGTACGGCTCCGCCTCGCGATCTTCGATGGTGATAGCGCCCTCCGGGCAGTGACCCAGGCAGGCTCCCAGACCATCGCAAAAAAGATCACTGATGAGGCGAGCCTTGGCATCGATAATCTGTATGGCCCCTTCCGGGCAGTTCGGTATGCAATCGCCGCAACCCGTACACTTCTCTTCGTCTATTCGGATAATCTTTCGCTTCATACGCCGCTCCCGAGAGGGCACATTCTGCCACAGGAAGTGCGCTGACGCTGTGACTTATGTCAAGGCGGATTATCATTGTCGCCAACCGGGCCGAAAAGTGGCGGATTCCGAACCGGGAATCCGCCGCGCGGTTGGCGATCCGGTGCCCTTCCATAGTGGAGAGGGAATTAGGTATTGTGTTCCGCGAGCTCGCGAGACCAGATGAATCGTTTCTCACTGCTTGCACTGGTACTTGTTCTTGTGACCGCCTGCCTGGCCCCCGGGGTGGTGAACGGGCTGTCGGGTGACGATTACGTTCATGTCTACAAGAACCGCGGCTCCGCTTCCGAATGGGGAAGCTACTTCCTTCACGCGGACGAACGTGAGTATCGACCGGTTGTCCGCCTGTCTCTCGCGGTGGAACATCTGCTCTGGGGAAAGTGGTACCCCGGCTATCACTTGACCAATCTTCTCCTTCATCTCCTCGTGACGGCACTGCTGTTTCTTTACGTGCAGCAGCTGACTGGAGAATGGATGTCGGGAATCCTCGCCGCGTTGATATTCGGGCTGCATCCTATTCATTCGTATTCGGTTAACGCAATCATGGGACGAACGGACATTCTGTGCAGCCTGTTCGCGTTGGCCGCGCTTCTGGCAGCGAAAAGGGGGCTCGCTGCACTGTCGGCGATACTTTTCGTGACGGCCCTGCTAAGCAAAGAACTGGCGGTGATCGTTCCTTTGCTCTTGGGTTCGCAGCTGCTCTTTTTCCCGGGGGGCGGCAAAGCGTGCCAGCGGCGGGCGCTGGCGCTGACGTTGGGCATCGACGTGACCTATCTGGTCGCGCGCTTCACCGTCTTCGCACCCGATCGGACAGACCTTGCCGTTTACTTTGCCGCCTCTCCGGCCGGAGTGCTTCGCAATCTCGCTTACTATGCCGGCGGATTGGTGCTCCCCATCGGGCACTACCGGTTACGGGACCTCGCGGAGGCGTATCGGCTGGAATTCACGGCGGTCGGGTGCCTGCTCATCGCTCTCCTTGGAGCGTATCTCTTCAGGCATCGCAAGGAGCTCACAGTCCCGGAGGTGAGGTTTGGCGTGTTTTGGGTCGTTGCGAGTCTTCTGCCCGTCCTTTTTTTGTTCCAACGCCGCTTCCTTTATCTTGCGAGCCTTGGTTTTGCACTGGCACTCGGGTGCTTTCTGGCGCGCCGGTCCGGCCGGTATCTGGCAGTCGTTGCGACGGGACTGGCCTTAGCCTTCGGACTGTCCCTTTTCGCCAAGTCGCGCGAGTGGCAGGCGGCTGGTGCGGAATCTGCCCGTGTCGTTCGCCGGCTGGCCGATCACTGGAGTGTTTCCCATCCGACCCGCTTGTATGCGCTGAACGTCCCGCACTCGCGCGGAGACGCTCATTTGTTCACGCATGACTCCCTGCGATATGCCGTGGCGCTGGAACTTGGACGCCTGCCCGAGATCGAGTCGGTGACGCGGGTCCGCCTGAAACCAGGCGATCTGGTGACAAATCGGGTCAACACCGGGAAAGTGATCACGAAGATCACGCCCGGCCCGGAGAGCCAGTTCGTGTTTGACGCTCCGGAGCTTCTGCCGGCTGGGGGTCGCCTGCTGCCTGTCGGGTCCACTTTCTCCAAAGGGCCCTTCCTCATCACGGTGAGCGGCGTAGACGATCGCGGCAGAGTGGCGGAAATCACGGTCTCCTGGCAGCCATTGCCGCCCGGTGAAAGCTGGATCCTCCTCTGAATGGTTCGGCCCGGTTTCGAGTATTCCTTATACCGGGCCGGACTGGGACAGGAATCAACAAGGAAAAAGAGCAGGCCAAAGAGGTTGGGAAATGGTGCGACTGTCTCAATATGTTCATCAACGTTGCGGCAGCCAGCTGACCCGATTTCGCTCAGTCTTGACGACTTGTTCAATCAGAAAGATACTCGCGCTACGATGGGAGACATACTCGGGTTTGTTCTTCAGGAGGGTAGTGGGGGCAAATTGGAGAGGCTGACTAACGCCATCTGTGAAAAAAGGAGAAAGGCTTTATCCACGAAGGACACGAACGGGGGGCTAGACCTGCTCCTAAACTCTGAAGGGGCGAACCTATGCCAGGGCGATCCTCACGGCGGAGACTCATATTCTGGATAGCGACGGCCGTTTTCCTTGTGGCCGTTCTGTTTTTCGCGGTTTGGTCATCTCAGACGCGGGTAGTGTTAGCTCTGCTTCCGTGGGTTGTATTGGTCGCCGGAGCTTTCATCTTGTTCGAGAGATACTGGGCTTTACGTTCGGAACCTGTGAGAGTACTCCTCAATCTCTTACTTCTCGTTCTGGCAACCCTGGCCTATTTTCTGCTGGTCGGCATTGCGCAGTCAGCGTGGAGAGGGGAGTAGTTTACAGCGGGGGTCGGACTTGAGGAATCGCCGGTGGCAGTAGGAAGTCAGGCGTTCTGCGGGGGGCCGAACGGGCCTTAGAACGCAAAGATGCCTTTGATTCTGAAAGCGTTTAGCTTGGCGAGATCCAAGCCCCGCGCACCACCGGAGGCGGGCGCGGCCAGTTTGGCACTCCCGCTCTTTATTCCGCACTCCGCATTCGGTACATTCCGCTCGAAATGAACTCCGTCCCCTCTTCCCCCCTCCCCCCTTCCCCCCCGAATTTATCCTGCCGACGTTTCAGTCTATTTCGCCCTCTCTCCGAACTGCTCTCGGATCGAGAGAATCCATTTCACGAGGGGATCGACTTCTCCTGGCGGGACTGACTGACGCTTGTCCGGATCGGGCCCTGGAACGCCAACCCGGACATACGTCATTTCATCCACGGGCCGATAGTCCCGCTGTGTTGCGGCTGCTCCATTGTAGAAGCCGGCGAAAACTACGATGACGACCGCGAACCAGTTTTCCGTTCCCCCCTCTTCCCCCCGGCTTCCGAGTCTGCTGCACCTTAAACGCAGAATCAAGAAAGCGTTTAGCTTGGCGAGATCCAAGCCCCGGGCGGCCACAGAGCCGGGAGCGACCAAGCCGCGAAGCGGCTGAGCGACCGGTTACGTGAGGCCTGCAATAGCGTGGAGAACGCCAGGTTGTCGCCATCAGCACAGTGACCGGTCGCTCAGCCGCTTCGCGGCTTGGTCGCTCCCGGCTCGGATTCGGTACAATCGAAGGATGGTAGCTTCAGAGAGCGGCTGCAGAGCGGTTATCTTTGATTTTGGCAACGTGCTCGTTGCCTGGGATCCATATCTTCTCTACTCCCAGCTTCTTGAGGGTGAACAGGCGGTACAGGACTTCCTCGAGGAGGTAGCGTTTGCGCAATGGAACCTGGAACAGGATCTCGGGCGATCTTTTGACGTCGGGGTCAGAGAGTTGTGCGAGCGCTTCCCTCACCGCTCGGAGTTGATCCGCGCGTACGACGAACGCTGGCGCGAGACGATTGCCGGGCCAATCGAGGAAACGGTGGCGGTGCTGGAGCGCCTGAAGCTGCGAGGTTTTCCCCTGTATGGGATGAGCAACTGGTCGGCGGAGAAATTCGACCTTATCAGAAAGGAATACGTCTTCTTTTCGTGGTTTGACAGGATCTTCGTTTCGGGCGAGCTCAGGCTGGCCAAGCCGGATCCTCGTTTCTATCAGTTGGTTCTGAAGGAACTGGCCTTGCCGGCCGGGGAGTGCCTCTTCATCGATGATTCGGCGGCCAACGTCGAGGCGGCCGGGCGCATTGGATTTCAGACGATACAATTCCGCTCGGGGGCACAGCTGGAAGAAGAATTGAAGGAACGAGGCATGCTGTAGCGACTGCGCACTGCCCACTGCGCGCTGCCTGCTGCCGTTTGCCCGCTGCCTGCTGCCCGCTACAGCTGGTCAGCCGGTCAGTGGGTCATTTTTTCCGCCAGGGCCAAATTCTCCCGTGCGAACGAGTGCGTGGGATTTGCCTTCAGGGCGGCACGAAAATGTGGCACGGCTTCCCGGGCCTTACCCTGCATCAGGAATGCGCTCCCCAGACCGTTATGAGCGTCGGCGTCGGCCGGGCGAGCGGCGAGCACTGCCTTGAAGTGGGAAACCGCCTGCTTGCCCTGCCCGGCCTGAAGAAGCAGTATCCCGAAGTTGTAGTGGGCGTCCGGATAGTCGGACCGGCTTCGTATGGCCTGATCGTATGCTCGCCCAGCCTCGCTCAGTCGGCCTTCACCCTGAAATGCGGTACCCAGCCCGTTGAGCGCAAGCGCATCACCGGGCCGAATCTTGAGCGCGGTCGTGTACTGCTCAATGGCTTCCCGCAGGTTCCCCTGTGACTGTAAAACCGAGGCGAGGTTGTAGTGCGCACTGAACTCCTTCGGATATTTGCGGAGCCTGGCCCGCATCAGTGTTTCTTGCAGGAGAACCCGGTCTTCGGCACGATTCGGCAGGACCTGGACCCACAGGTGCGCCATTTCGTCCGAGGATCGGTTGCCGGCACGGACGCGTTGAGGAGGCGTGTTCGGATTGCGTATGTTCCCGCTCGTGTTGTCGTAGGTCCAGCGCATGGTGACTATCGACCCGGCGGGGAGACCTACTGGCTGCTCATATCGGTAAACAGCTTGCCAGTTCATGTCCCAATCGTTGATTCGAATGAGCAGCTGCCTGGTCCCATCGGGTCTTTGCGCCCAGCCCTCGATGGACTTCCCAAGGTAGTGGGCGTGCGGGTAGACACCCAGAAGCTGTACATCGACCGGCAGCTGATACTCGTCCGTGACCTCGAAGTTGGCAACTCCCGGGGGGATATCAAGGCTGCCATCGTGCTCGAGCTGCAGCAGCATCGGGAAAAGCGTGGGCGCTTCGTCAGTGAAGTAGATGCCGATCGAGGGCTGGACGGCCTCGGGTTTCCCCGAAGGCTGGAGGTGAACATTGAGCACAAGATCCGTCCCGGGATTGAGCTGCCAGCTCATTCCGGGTGGTTCCGGGGCAGGGTTGGTGCCCGGTTTCCAGAACAAGAAGTGCGTGTCCGGTTCGAACTCGGCAGATTCCATCTCGACGTCCATGCCGCCGAAGCCGACCCCGGGATCGGGCGCGTCCAACCGTCGCGACGACTGCAGGCGATCGATCAGGAGATTCGCGTGATGGACGATCTTCTTGTTGCCCGGGAGGATCTCCAGGGCCTTGACGTAACGGGTGGACGCAATCGTCACCGGAAAAATGAAGTTGCGGAAGACGTCGGTGCCGCCGGCGGGCAGGATGTAGGGCTCCGGGAGGGTCAGCACCAGGTCGGGTTTTCCGAGTTGCCATCCGTGCTCCGGCTCGGCGGAGTGTGACGTCGGAATCCGTTCGCCCTGGGCCATCCCTTGCTCCACCCACTTCGTCAGAAGGCCGATCTCATCGTCGCTCAGCCTGCGTTCTCCGACGAAACGGGGTCCATCGGGCGCGGGGAGCCAGGGAGGCATGTAGCGTTTGCGGGTCACGTCTACGATCTGGCGGGCTCGCTTTCGCACATCTTCGTACGATACGAGGCTGAATGGCCCGGCTCCTCCCGGATGGTGGCACGGCTGCGCGCAGTTCCTGGTGACGAGCGGGTGGACGTCTGATGAAAAGGTCAGACTCCTCGATGCGGTCGCCCGGGTGGATCCAGATTGGCTGGAACAGGAGAGGAGCGCCGCCAGCCATGCAACCGCCAAAAACCTCAGCGGATAAGTTCTCCCTTGCGCGGTCATTTGAGGTCTTCAATGAAACAACCGACGGCCGGGGTGGTCTGGGTTGCGGGAATGGGTGCCCCGTTGATTACTTTAGTAAGGACGTCCTCGAGATCTCGACGGGTGGGTGACGGCCGCATTTTCCCGAAATCCACGAACCGATCGTCGATACGCCCGCGGTACACGAGGCGCCCGCTTCCGGCATCGCCCGGAACATACACGGCGGCCTCCGGAGTCACGCGGGCGCCCGAGAGCTTTACGAGCCTGTGATCCGGATCGAGCAGAGCAGGGAACGCGTAATGGTAGTCTTCATGGTGCTTCCTCACCGAGTCTCGCGAGGTCGCCGGATCGGGATAAACGAGCCAGAAAGCCACCTGCCGCGCGGCGTATTCTTCGCCCAGCCGATGCAGCTCGGGCGCGTAGCGGTTAGAGATAGGGCAATCCGTACGCGTGAAGATGAAAACGATTGCCTTGACGTCGTGGCGGTCGAAGGGGCGCACGAGTTTGCCTTCTGCATCGCGCAGCTCGAGCGTCTGCCCGGCTGCCGTGGCAAAGAAGAGAACCATGCAGAAAAGGAAGCAATACCGCCGAAACAACAAGCCACTCCCGAGGGTGATTACTCCAATTGTACCGCGTACGCTGACCTTTGGAGTACGGAGGACCCTTCTGACGGAGCCGGGGCACGCACTGCCTTTTGAGCCGCGCACGCAGCAGCGCGGGTGTTGAAAATGTTGACTCTTATCAATACGCGGATAGACCGGCGAGTTCCCGGCGGAGGGCGAGATCGAATGGAGCCGCGCACCAGAGCGGCTGTCGAGAAAGTTCTTAAGGCCTGAAAGGCCGGCACATATTAGCCCAGGGCGAAGCGCTTTGTGCGCAGCCCTGGGTCTAAGGTAGAGGCGGAGACAAGCCCTGAAAGGGCGCAAGAACGGCAACATTATCAGGATCTTACGCCCCTTGCAGGGCTTCGCGGTCGAGACCGTGTTGACCCAGGGCTACGCGAAAAGCACGCTTCGCCCTGGGCTATTATGTGCCGGCCTTTCAGGCCTTAAGAACTTATTCGACGCCCTCGAAAGCGAGCGAAATGAGCGAGAGTAAGCGGACCACAAATCATCCGCTAAGTGGATGCATTTAAACACCAAGCAATGGAGCGAGTCAGGTGGTCCGCTTACTCTCGCTCACTGCCGTTCGCTTTCGTGCGCGGTTCCATTCGATCTCGCCCGCCGCACGACATCAGCCCATAACAAGTCCGTCAATATCTGGGCCGAACGCACTTCTCCGACCTTTTTCAACACCCTCGCTGCGTGCGCGGCTCCGAAAAGGTATCGCCCGGCCTGCGCGGCTGAAGAAAGGCATCGCAGCGAGCATCATGCTTCCCCTTGGTGGCGCTTTGCCCTTGCCCGCTTCCTTTTGGCTTGATACGCTCCGGGTGGTCACGCGGAAAGCTGAACCAAAGAGGCGCCTCAGCGCTCTACTTTGCTGCAGGCGGTGTGCAAAGCGTTCCGGATTGGCCGCCGGGAGGAAATCGTGCGATTCGCTGGTTGCAGTGCCGTCATTCTGGTGTCCCTTTTTACTCTGGCCGCGAGTTTGGCTGATTCCGTAAACAGCCGGACCGATAGTCAATTCGTCACCGTCGATGTGCGAGTCAGTGACAAGAGCGGCAACCCGGTCACCGATCTCAGCCGTGAGAGTTTTCAGCTCTTTGTCGGCGGCAAGCCGGAGAAAATTCTGAGCTTCCAGTCAGTGAGTGGACAGGGCGGGCCAGAGGCTTCGCCTGGCTTGGAGCCTGGGAAAATAGTCTTGATCCTGTTTGATGTGCACGCCATGGACGCCTCCCATATCGCCGTCGCCCAACGCGCGGCGACCAATTTCGTGAACCGCCACATGGGGCCCGATGATCGTTTGGGGGTCGCGGTCTATGGCCGGAGTCTGGACATCGTTCAACCGTTCACCGGAAACCGCCAGAAAGTCCTCGAGGCAATCGCCCGACCGCTCTCGAGCTTCGGTAGCTCCGCGCTGGAAAGAGGCTTCAGCGGGGCCGAAGGAATCCAGCTTGCCAGGAATGTCCTGCGGAGTTTTCGGGCGCTCTCCACGGACCTTGGCCGCCTGGACGCACGAAAATCCGTTATGGTATTCACGCAGGACTTCGCCACCCCAACGGGCGAGGACTTTTCGAGGCTCGTTGAAGCGGCACGATCGTCGCGAGTTTCGTTCTACACGTTAATTACCACCGGCTCGATTGCCCAGCGACGAGAAACGCCACGCAGGCCGCGCCCGAGCGAGGCACGCCCTGCGATCCGCTCCGTCTCTTCCACGGGGATAGCCGCGATGAGTTTCGGCGCCTTCTCCCAGCAGCGTGGTGGGCCGCCTGCCCAGACCCCGACCGGACCAACCGGCAGCGGCATTTCGGATCCGTCCATTCGAGAATCCGTGACCGGCCTCGATGCTGTGACAGCTAACCGGGACGTCCTTCAGAACCTCGCAAAGGAGACCTACGGTGAGGTCGTCCGTGAGGCGAATGACCTGAACAGGGCTCTGGACGATTTCGACCGCCAGCTAAGCAACTATTACCTGCTCGGTTTTCTGCTTGATGGCGGAAGGTGCCGCCAATCGCAGAAGATCGAAGTCAAGCTCAACGCCAAGGACGTCCGCCTGAATTACCCCAGGCAGTACCTGCCCGATGCAACGGCCGATGATTCCACTGGACCGAAGACGCCGAAAGCGGTTTCTTCGACGTTGGAGTCCGCTGCGTTGCCCGGCGCTGCGAATCTGCTCCGTTTTCGCTCGATCGTCTCCTATGCGGCCGACGAGGTGGCCAGGGTCCTGTTGTTCGCGGATCCCGGGCAGGTTGCCGACGCACCGGCAACAGTCCTTCTGGCGGTCGCACTGGATGAGTCGAATCGGGTTTCCGCGCGCTATGAAGCCGCGTGGTCGTCCGAACCCGGGGCGGGAGACCGCCTCCGAATGCCGGCACACGCGTGGTTGCTGCTTCGACCGGGCACATACCGTGTCCGTTTGGCTGTGGCCGATGATCAGGGCTTGCGATCGATTGGCGAAGAGAAGCTGGTAGTGGCTTCGCTTCCGCCGGGCAAGCTCGGCGCAAGCAGCCTGGTAGTTACCGAACGAGTAGCAGCCCTCCCCGAGTCGGTGCGTGCGCTTTCCCCACCTCTGGTCGGCAAGGATCATCCGCTGACCTTCAAAGGATACGAGGTGGTCCCTTCGCTGACTAACGAAGTGGACCGGCAAAAGCCCCTGGCGTTGTTCCTGAGCCTGTACAACGTCAAAGACGTGACGGCGGCCCCCCAGCTGCGGTCGGAGGCGCGGCTGCTTAACGAATCCGGAGAAACCTTTCTGCTCGCTCCGGTGCAACATCTCGAGACTTCACAGACGGTGGGCACTGGGACCGTGCTGCTCGGTTTCACGGTCTCCGTCAGTCGAATGAAGCC
>CAYQYP010000568.1:0-5936 GCA_964421755.1 uncultured Acidobacteriota bacterium | reverse complement strand
ACCCCGTTGGGGTCATTCGGCAATCCCCTCGCTCGCTGCCGTTCGCTTTCAAAGGTGTTGAAAATGTTGAGTAGATAGGCAACATGATGATGTTTATGGCTCCAACAGGGTTCGGCGGGCTCGACTGGGCGGGTAGGTTCGTAGTCCCGGCTTTCAGCCGGTGTAACCGTTGGCAAGCAACATGAGTCCCGGCGAGGAGAAACCTGGAGAAGAGCGCAGCCCTGGCCCCTTGGCCTCGCCGACCCGTTCGACCGGCTGAAAGCCGGGACTACGAACCTACCCGCCCCGTTGACTCCGCCAGCTGCTTCGGGTTTCCGTGAGACGAGGAACGGGGCGGCAATCGGAACGACCGCCCGGCAATACCCGAACGACTGTTAGCCCATTTCGACCCTTTTTCAACACCCTCTCTGCGTGCGGCTCTGAAGGGAGATCGGGTCCCCGGGTTGTGAAAACTTCCGCTCAGACCAAGCCAGAACGCAGGGCTTTTGAGACCGCTTCCGTCTTGGAGTGGACGTGCAGCTTCTCGTAAATACTGCGCAGGTGCCACGTAACGGCGTGTACTGTGACCCCGAGCTCGGCTGCCGCGGTCTTGCAGGTGTGCCCGTCGACGAGCATTCTGAGAAGCCTCAGCTCGTGCGCGGTCAAATCGTGGTCAGACTTGCGGGGAGGCGGGTTGCGACGAAAGAGGTCAACCACCTTCCTTGCGATTTCCGGCGACATCGGAGCACCCCCGGATTGGGCTTCCTGGATGTACTCCAGCAGACGTCCGGGAGGCGTCTTCTTGAGGATGTAGCCGCTCGCTCCCGCGCAAATCGCCTGGAAGATCCGCTCGTCATCGTCGTAGACAGTAACGGTCAGGAAGAGCACCTGCGGGTAACGGGTCTTGAGAATCCGGATCCCTTCAATGCCCGACATCCCGGGCAACCCGATATCGACCAGCGCGACCTCGGGGAGCTCATTGCCGATCTGCGCGAGAGCCGCCTCAACGCTTCGATATCGACCGACGCATTTGAACCCGGGCGTGTTGTCGATCAGAAATGCGAGACCCTCGCGGATCGCCGCCTGATCCTCGATGATGGCAATGCTCAGCATAACTCCGCCTGTTCCCGATGTTCGGGCGGCAGTATAACCAATCGCATCGATCTTAGGACTGCATGTTCGTGTAGGTATGGACGGAGCGGCGACACCTCCGGGAGGCGTTTACACCAACGTGGAACGCGATGCGGGTTCCCTCACCCGGCCTGCTGTCGATAGTCAGACGTCCACCCATTCCCTCCGCCCGGCGCTTCAGGTTGCGCAGGCCGTTGCCGGCATCCATCGCGCCTTCAGGATGGAAACCGGCGCCATTGTCCTCCACCCGAAGCTCCAGGCAGCTTCCGCGCAGTCGCAGCTCGATCAGAACTTCGGTTGCCTGAGCATGCTTGACCACGTTGTGGAGGCATTCCTTGTAGACGAGGTAAACCTGCCGCCTCACGTCATTCCCAAGGGTCAGATCGCGCTCCGCTCCAAAGCAGTCGAAGCGATGAACGACGTTTCCCTCAGCGAAGAGATCGTTGGCAAAGCGGCGCATCCTGTGGACCAGATCCGACAAGCCGTCCCGTGCCGGGTTTATCGCCCAGACTATGTCACTCATCGAGTCAACCAATGAACGGGACGTCTCCGTCGCTTGGCTCAGCGACTGAACGGCTGCCGACGGATCGTCAGACATCCGGCGTACTGCGACTTCGCATAGAATCGAGATTTGGGAGAGGCTGGAGCCGATATCGTCGTGAAGATCCGTTGCGATCCGAGTGCGAATACGCTCCATCTCCAGCCGGCGGCGGACCCTCAGGCGCTCCATCGTCCATGCAATACCCCCACACAGGATCACGATGGAGCCTATGAACCACCACCTTCGCCAGATCGGCGCCAGGATGGTCAGACTGACCGTTGCCGGCCGAGGACTGACGAACCCGTCCGAGTTCAAGGCCTGCAGCTCGATCCGATAGTCGCCCGGCTGGATATCGACGAGGTCCAGACGGCGCTGACCGCCGAGGGTTCTCCATTCCGAATCGCGACCGGCCAGGCGATACCGATAGGTCAACACTTCCCCGGGCGCGAAACTGACCCCGGCGAAGTTAATTGAAACGCGGTTACGGTCGATCGGAACCCTGACATCCAGAACATCAATCTGACCCAGCTCGTCGACCGGCCACGGGATTCCACCCAGGCTGAGACCGCGCACGTAGATATCCGCCGGCCTGGGTTGGCCTTCGGCCTGCGGGACCAGTCGGGAGATACCGAGGAAGGTCCCGAGCCAGAGGTTCCCGGCCCGATCAAGCAGCCCGACGTTTTGCAGGTTTCCGGCCAACCCGTCACCGGTCGTAAAATGCCGGATCAGACCCCGTTTCTGATCCCACCGGTCCAGACCTCGGGCCGTCCCGATATAGAAGGCTCCGTCGTTGCCTTCCATGACGAACCGGACGTGATTGCTCGACAGCCCGTCCTTCGTCGTCAAAGCCGTGAATACGGGCCGCTCGCTGCTCGGGTTGGAAACACGCAGCGCACCGCTGGACAATGAAGAAGCCCACAAGAGGCCTTGACGATCCACGTAAAGGTGGTACACGCCTCCCCTCGGGAAACCGTGCTCAGTCGAAAAATGAGTCAATCGACCGTTTCGGTAGCGCACTATTCCGTTTGCGAGCAGACCGATCCAGACATTCCCCTCCCTGTCCTCAGCAAGGCTGAGCGGCATGGACCCGATTTTGAAGTTGGAAAGTCTGCCGGTGCGCGGATCCAGGCGGCTCAACTGGTGCGGCCCGTCCTGGAGCGCAATCCAGATATAGCCCCGGCTGTCCTCGAAAAGGCCAAACACTTTGTTGGTAGACAGCCCGTCGCGTTCCGAATAGACGCGGGAAGGTCTGCGGCCGCCCAGCGAGGCGAAGGCATCCGCAGGATCGTAGTAATAAAGGCCGTTGCGCCCCGTGGCCACCCACCAGCCGCCCCGTCGATCCTGCAGGACGCCCTGCACTCCCACCCATCCGTCCTGCTCGGTTCCCGGCAACCGGACCGATTTGAATGACTTGCCGTCGAAACACGCAAAAAACTTGCGATCCACGTTCATCTGGAAGACTATCTGGCCTGCCCGGTCTTGCAGACCCAGGTTGGCCCGCACCCCAGCCAGACCGTCCGAAGCATCGAAAGTGTCGAAACCCTGTCGGGTAATCTTCAGGACACCCCCGTGGTCGGTTCCGACCCAGAGGTTGTTGTCGTCATCCTCGTCCAACGCAGTGATTTCGACGTCGGTCAGGCCGTTGGCGGTCGTGTAAGAGATAATCCGCGCCGGCGGGGAGGAATCCGCGTCGAGACGAGCCAGACCTCCGAAGGTGCCGACCCACAAGCGACCATCCCGAGCCAGCTTCAACGCCAGGACCCGATTGGCCGGAAGACCGTCTCGGATCGTGAAGCGATCAACCGAAGCCGGCCGGTCGCTTTTGTCCGAGAGCCGTACGCGCAGCAGCCCATGGATGCCGCCCGCCCAGAGCACCCCGTCCCCAGTTGCAACCAGGGCGGAAAACGCCTCCTCCGGCAGTCCGGAAGCGGTACCCGGCCGAATGACCCGACCATCCGGGCGCCGGCCGTACAGTCCGGAATTAACGGCGAGCCAGAGCGTTCCGAACTCGTCATAAACCAGGTCATGGACATACGTGTCAGCCCATCTCGCGTTTCGCAGACCCATTTCCACCCGCTCGAATTGGTACGCTGGACCCTCGCGTTTGAGACGGAACAGCCCGTGAAGCGTCGCACACCATAGTGAACCGTCGGGCGCCTCGAGGAGCCGATCAACCTGGAAACCGGCGGGAAAGGAGTCTTTCGGGACCACGGACAAGAAGCGGTCGGCATGCTGTTTGCCATTGTCGCCGGTAACGTCACGCCTGAACAGGCACAGCCCCTGTGCGGTAGCCAGCCACAGCTCCCCGGAGCGCGTCTCGAGGATATCCGAAACGAGGCGGCTGGGGAGCCCGTCGTCGGTCGTGTAGGTAACAAACTGGTACCCGTCAAACCACGATACGCCGTCACTCGTTCCAAACCACAGGAGGTTCCGCGCATCCTGGTGTACGACGTTCACCTGATCCATGCCCAAGCCGTCCGCGACGGTGTACACCTTGACAGGTAGCTTTTCAGCGGTGGCGAAAGGCACTCCGAGGAACGCAAAAAACAGAGAAACGGCTATCCGGCGAAGGGGGGCGGATCTGTCGGGGCTTTTCGTCATTGCGGCGTCAGTCTGCAGCGACACACGCAAATCAGTCTCGCGGCGACGGGAGACTATAGCAGAATCTTCAGGAGGAATTTCGGGGACATAACCTTAATTCTCTCGCCGCCACCGAGCAGGGCCCGGTGGCAAAGGGATTAAGGATTGTGTCCCCGGAAATTCCGAGGATTGGAACTCTCTAGACGCGACGCCCGGGAGGGCCGCCGCCTCTTCGAACCGAGGGCCGGCGGAGCAGGACGTAGGTGGCTCCTCCACCGCCGTCGGCCGGGCGAGCGGAAGTGAACGCAACAACAAAACGGGCGGAGGTTCGTCGCGACAGCCACCGCTCGATCGTCTGTTTCAGGACCGGGATGTTGTCGCGCGAATTGTTCCCCTTCCCGTGCACGACCCGAACGCACTTCAGGTTCCTCATGCACGAGTCGTGAATGAAACGCTCGAGCGCGGCAATCGCCTCGTTGCGCGAAAAGCCGTGCAAGTCGAGATTGGCCTGAATCGAGAAACCTCCGTCACGCAGTTTCTTGACCAGCCGGTGGTCCCAGGCATGGCTGCCGCCCTCGATGTATTCGTTCAGATGATGGACTTCTATCGCCTCGGCTTCGTCGAGGGCGCGTAAGAATAAGTCCTTGCCTTCGTCATGAGCATATGTCGATCGAGCGGCACGCGCTTTCCCTGTCCCGGGTACGCGGTGTGGATAAGGCGGTAACGGTTCAACTTCCGCCATCGCCTCGCGAAAGAGTTGTTCCTCGTTCAGCGCATCGTCGAATTCAAGAGGAGGCGGGTTGATCTTGTCTTGGAGGGTTATTTTGCGTCTCACTGCTCTTTCCTCCAGTCTCCGGACGGCTCGAGCGGCTCGGTCCGGCTAAATAAGGGTGCGGATTGCCCGGCACCGTTCTTGATGGCCATAGTATAGCGTATCGGCCCGGCGCTTTGGCGTTGGGACGAGGTCCATGCGGGCGTCACGCCGCTGCTAGCGGGGGTCGCCAGTGAAACTTCCTTCCCGCATCTGCTATACTACCGGCGCAATTCAATTCGGGCGGTTAGCTCAGTTGGCGGAGCGCCTCGTTTACACCGAGGAGGTCACAGGTTCGAGTCCTGTACCGCCCACCAGCCCATTCAGACGGACATTCCTGGCGAATGTTGCCGAGAATCGCAAATTTCCTGTCGTCGGCCTCTGACAGATCAGTCAAAAAGTAAGACAAAACCGGATAAAAAGAAGCGTGTCGCGCTGATTTCCGGCAGAATTGATAACCCTTACACTCTCTTCACGTTTGAACCGGAGGGAGCCATGTCGGAATTGTGCAATCGTGAGCTTTTGTTAGGGTACTTAGCCGATGACCTGGACCTTGAGGAACAGCTGGAGTTCCTTCTGCACGTGGATGACTGCGGCAGATGCCGCCGAGAAATCTATGATGCCCGCAAAGCGCAGCATCCTCACTTCTATAAACCGATCACGCGAAAGCGAAAGAACCGCGCTTTGCCGGCGGAGGACGAGATCTTCGAAGTGGCCTGATCATTGACGACCAATGGTGCGACGCGGCTCCCTCGTTCCTTCCGTCCCGGACGGCGTGAGAGCCGTCCGTGACCTGCCGCATACAAGCCCATTGACGTCTGATCGGTGAAGGCCCAGGAACGTGTGTGAGTGCGCTGAGCGTAACTCCGTCGGGCCTTTACTTCCTCGCCCGTT
>CAYQYP010000567.1:0-23178 GCA_964421755.1 uncultured Acidobacteriota bacterium | reverse complement strand
CGACACCAAGCCGGCGGCGGCGACCAAGGACCGTCGCGGCCTCGTGATCGGCTTGTCCATGTATACGCTCGGCGCACCTTACTTTGCCGCCCAGAGCAAAGCGCTCAAACGGAAAGCCGAGTCCCTCGGGATCACCGTAATCGATACTGAAGCCAAGGACGACATGAACAAGCAGTTGGCGGACGTCGAGGATCTCCTGTCACGCGGGATCCACCTCCTTATCCTCAATCCCAAGGACCCGCAGGGGCTCATCCCGGCTACAAAAGCCGCCACCCGCGCAGGCGTGCCGGTTATCATCATGGACAGTTCCATCGACGCCTCGGCAGATTTCGTCACCACCGTCCAGTCGAACAATCAGGCGAACGGAGAACTGATCGGCGAGTGGTTGGTCAGGCGGATGAAGGGCAGGCCCCTGAAGATCGCTCTGCTCAGCGGGACTCCCGGTAACCCTGTCGGCAAAGAGCGTCGCCAGGGAGTTTTCCGAGGAATCATCGAGGAGCAGTTGCGCACGTCTAACCGCGTGAACTTCGAGATTGTCTCCCAGGGATGGGGCAACTGGGCTCACGAAGGCGGACTGAAGGCCATGGAGGACATCCTCGTGGCGCAACCGGATTTCAACGTCATGCTCGCTGAAAACGACAGCATGGCCCTGGGCGCCCTGAAGGCCATCCGCGAGAGCCGGAGAAAAGACATCCTGGTACTCGCCGCGGCGGACGGCCAGAAAGAAGCGCTGGAGTTGATCAAGAAAGGTCTGTACGGCGCGACCGGCATGAACAATCCGGTTCTCGTGGCCGAGACGGCGCTGGACATGGGACTGAGATACCTTGACGGAGAACGCAGTTTTCCGCGAACGACCTATACTCCGGCTGTCTGCATCGCGGCCGGCAATGTGGATAGATACTACTCCGCCTCGGCAGAGTTCTGACCCGAGGGGCAGGGTTGATCCGATTCCGGGTTGCCCGATGCTTGTCGGGAAGCCGCCGATTTGAACACATGACCGACCATCCCGCCGCCGAGATGCTCAACATCAGGAAGTCCTTCGGCGGGATCCACGCCCTCAAGGATGTCTCGCTCGAGCTCAGGGCCGGAGAGATCCATGCCCTGGTCGGAGAAAACGGCGCCGGAAAATCAACCTTGATGCGGATCCTGGCGGGAGCCTGTCAGAAGGACGCCGGGGTCGTCAAGATCCGGGGACGCGCCGTGGACATCCGGCACCCCAGCGTGGCCCGCAAACTGGGCATCGGCATTATCAACCAGGAATTCGCCCTGGCTCCGGAATTGTCCGTCGCGGAAAACATCTTCCTGGGCAACCTGAGCGAGACAAAAGGATGGGTCAACCGGCAGCGTCTGTGTCGAAAAGCGGAGGCACTTCTTCAAACCGTCGGGTTTGGAATCGATCCGCGCTCTCCCGTCAGCGAGTTGAGTGTGGCACACCAGCAGGTTGTCGAAATCTGCAAGGCGCTGTCGGAAAATCTTTCCGTCCTGATCCTGGATGAACCTACCGCAGTGCTCTCCTCGCGAGACGTCGACTCGCTGTTCGAAATCCTGACGGTCCTAAAACAAAAAGGCGTCGCCATCTGTTATATCTCCCACCGCCTCGAGGAAGTGTTTCGGATTGCCGACCGCATCACGGTGGCCAAGGACGGTCGGATTGCCGGGTCGGTATTGCCGCACGAAGTTTCGCCCGACGAGGTTATCAGGCTGATGATCGGCCGGAGCCTCACGAGCATGTACCCGGTGCGGGACTATTCCGGAGGCGCGGAAGTTCTGAGGGTGCAGGGAGTGACTTGCGGCCGAAGCGTCGAAAACGCCTCGTTCAGCGTGCGGGCCGGGGAAGTGCTGGGCATCGCCGGGCTGGTGGGCAGCGGACGAACGGAGCTTGTCCGCGCGATTTTCGGAGCCGACGGGAGGGATTCAGGCGACATCTTCCTGCACGGCCGACGGGCGAACATCCGCTCGCCCCGGGATGGGGTGTGCCAGGGGCTCGGGTTGCTCCCCGAAGATCGAAAGGAGCATGGGGTGCTTCTCGGCCTGTCAGTCCGCGAAAACCTAACCCTGTCCAATCTCAAGAGCGTGGCAAACAGGCTGGGCTTCCTGCAGATCCAAAAAGAGAAAAGAACCGCAAATGACCTCATCGGTCGGCTTGGCATCAAGGTCGGCAGTTCGGAGCAGGCCGTCAGTGAGCTGAGCGGCGGAAACCAGCAGAAGGTCGCGCTCGCGAAGTGGTTCCACGCCAACTGTTGCGCCATGATTCTCGATGAACCCACCCGGGGCGTGGATGTTGGCGCCAGGATCGAGATCTACCGGCTGATAGACGAGATGGCCCGCAAGGGGCTTGCCGTAATTGTGGTTTCATCGGATCTGCTCGAGATCATCGGGATGTGCGATCGGGTGATGGTCATGAGCCAGGGACGAGTTGCCGGTTTTCTCGAAAAACACGAGTTATCCGAGGAGAACATCATGCGGCTGGCGATGGCAGCGACTGCCGGCAATTCTACGCGAGCGGGTGGTCATGGCTAACAGAGTGCACGAACCCGCGGATCGAAAGGCCATGGAGCAAAGCCCGGCAGAGCAGTCCCCACCTCAGCCCCTTTGGACACGGGCGCGCAGGTCCCTCGTGAAGTACAACACCATTGTCATTTTCGTCGTGATGTTCCTGGTGGCGGGTTGGGCATCCGACGCCTTCTTCACGGAGAAGAACCTGTTCAATCTGCTCCGGCAGGTGGCTGGTCTCGGCATCATCTCAATGGGCATGCTCTTCGTGATCTTAACCGGCGGGATCGACTTGGCCGTGGGATCGAACGTGGCCGTGGGAAGTGTCCTGAGCGCTTATCTCCTCGCGTACATGCCGTTGCCTGGGGCGCTTGCACTGGCGGTGCTGATCTGTGTCTCCCTTGGTGCTGCCTCCGGCTATCTGGTGGCCGGCCGGAACATGGCGCCATTCGTGGCGACGCTGGCGCTCATGACGATTTCACGCGGCTTGGCATTCATCATTTCCAAAGGCTCACCGATCATTTCCACGAGTCAGGGGCTCAACGATTTTGGCAGCGCCTACTGGCTGAAAATCCCGTTGCCGGTCTTTCTGATGCTGGTGGTCTCCGCGCTCGTGTTCATCATCCTGCACTACACGGTTTTCGGACGCCTCGTGATCGCAATCGGGAGTAACGAAGCGGCCGTGCGGCTTGCCGGCATTCGGACTGCTTACTACAAGTTTGCGGTTTACTGCATCGCGGGCGGATTGGCGGCACTGGCCGGAATCATCAGCACCTCGCGCACGGGCGTCGGATCCCCCATCGTCGGAATGGGGTTTGAGCTGGATGCGATCGCCGCGGTGGTAATCGGCGGAGGCAGCCTGAGCGGGGGACGCGGCACAGCCCTTAACACGCTGCTGGGAGTCTTCATCCTTGGCATGATTGGAAATGTTATGAACCTGATGAATGTGGCGAGCTACCCGCAGCAAATCATCAAGGGCCTCATCATCATCGCGGCGGTTCTCCTCCAGGAAGGCATGCGGGGGAGGTAATTAGAGCGCCTGTCTTTTCAGAGCCGCGCACGCAGCGAGGGTGTTGCATAAGGTCGGAGAAGTGCGTTCGGCCCACAGATGTTTACGGACTTGTTGTGGGCTGATGTCGTGCGGAGGGCGAGATCGAATGGAGCCGCGCTCGAAAGCGAACGGTAGTGAGCGAGAGTAAGCGGACCACCAATCATTCGCTAAGTCGATACATTTAAACACGAAGCAGTGGAGCGAGTCAGGTGGTCCGCTTACTCTCGCTCGATTCGCTCGCTCTCGAGGCTGTCGAGAGAGTTCTAAGGCCTGAAAGGCCGGCACATATGAGCCCAGGGCGAAGCGCTTTGTGCGCAGCCCTGGGTCTAAGGTAGAGGCGGAGACAAGCCCTGAAAGGGCGCAAGAACGGCAACATTATCAGGATCTTACGCCCTTACAGGGCTTCGCGGTCGAGACCGTGTTGACCCAGGGCTGCGCGAAAAGCACGCTTCGCCCTGGGCTATTATGTGCCGGCCTTTCAGGCCTTAAGAACTTGTTCGACGCCCTCGAGAGTGAGCGTCGAAAAAGTCCAACGCTCCCTCAGACGAATCGTGCCACGACCTTCTTTACCCCGAAGGGGGTACAAGCACTTTTTCGACGCCCTCTTTCGTGCGCGGCTCCTTGCGATTTCACATGTGGCGCGATTCCTGCCGTGTTCGCTGCGTTCCCTTCGTGCGCGGATTGCGATTGCGGCGATATTGCCCGTGCGCAACCATGGACCGAGCGGCGATCGTCGATTGTAGGCCATTTAAAGCGATTCTTGTTGCGGAGGCCCGGGCGACGCGGGTTTGCAGCTTCGCCGAGCGAATTCGTGCCCCGGGCCGGTTCGTAGTCCCGCCTTCAGGCGGCGTCACCGGACGCGAGATCATCGTCCCGGCGACGGAAGAGTGTGTGGACCGGGTAACGCTCGCACACACAACTCCTGCCACCCGATCAGCCGGCTGAAGCCGGGACTACGAACCTGCCCGGGGCATGCTCTTCGCTCGGACTCGAGACGCTGTCACTAAAGACGTGACTTCGAACCAAGCAAGCCGTGAGCGAGAGCATGCCCCGGGTAGGTTGGTAGTCCCGGCTTCAGGCGGCGTCACCGGACGCGAGATCATCGTCCCGGCTTCAGCCGGTTGAAGCGTCGGCAAGCATCAAGCGCCGCATGTCGAGACTTCGAACGCGGACCGCAGCCCGGAACCTGGTCAGCGTCATCTCGTTCCACCGGCTAAAGCCCTGGACTACGCCCCCGACCCGGTCGACTGCGCCAGCGGCTCCGGGACGATCGAATACATCGGTGGAATGGGCAGATATTCCTTAATGCGTGAGCAGATAGGACACGGCGGATGAGAGGTAAAAGTAGGTATAGCGGCTATAGATCAGGTGGAAGGTTATGGTTCGATCGGCACGTGGCCGCCGCTACAAGCAAATCACATCTTGTACTTGCCCAGGTCATCGGGGTTCAGGTTTTCGAGCCACTTCTTGACGTCTTCCGGGTCAAGGTTCTCTTTGTCCAGGGTAATGCTGCGGCTGTTGTTGATGACTTCCTCGGTCACGAAGATCGGCGAGTCGGTTCGAAGAGCCAGGGCGATTGCGTCGCTTGGCCTGCTGTCGATCGTGACTCGCTCTTGACCGTGGCGAAGGTGGATCAGCGCGTAAAAAGTGTTTTCGCGCAACTCTGTTACGACGATCTTCTCAACCTCCGCCTCAAACTGGAGGAGGATGTTCTTGAGCAGATCGTGGGTCATCGGGCGGGGCGTATCGATTCGCTCGATCTGAAGAGCGATGGCGTTGGCCTCGAAGATGCCGACCCAGATCGGCAGCAGGGTATTCTTTTCGGCGTCTTGAAGGATCACAATTGGCGAATTGGTAATCGGATCCATCATCAGTCCTTTGATCTTGAACTCCCGTTCCATGATTCCTCCTCGGCGCCGAATCAGTCTTGCGGGACCTTGTTCCCACCGAGACTGTTTGGACCAACGCTGGTCACTTCAACTAGGACGTAAGTACCGGGTGGGTCGTTTCCCGCAAAGTTAACGACCTTGTTCGTTGTAGTTCTTCCGAAGCGGTTGAGGCCATCCCGGGCGGTGCCTTCAACGAGAAGTTCAAACCGTTTGCCCAGGTAATTCTCCTCGTGCAGTTTCAGCTGGATACGTCTCTGCAACTGCTGAAGGAGAGCGAGCCGTCTTCCCTTCTCTGCCTCGGGGACATCGTCATCCCACTCGAAAGCCTCGGTGTAGGGACGCGGCGAGTACTTGAAGGAGAACATCGATTCGAACCGAGCGGCCTCCACCGCTGAAATTGTCTCGTCAAAATCTTCGGCGGCTTCGCCTGGAAACCCGACGATCATGTCAGTAGAAAGACTTATGGCCCTCCCGCAACCTCGGAACTTCTCCACGAGCTCGAGATACCATTCGCGCGTGTATTGGCGCCGCATCCGACGCAATACCCTAGTGGAGCCGCTTTGCAGGGGCAGATGCACCTGGTTGCAGACGGTCTCGTAGTGGGCGATCACTTCAACGGTTCGATCATCGAACGCCCGCGGGTGGGGTGAGGTAAAGCGAACCCTCCGTATGCCGGGAATCGACGCCACGTGCTCAAGCAGGTCGGCAAAGCGTGTTCTGGGGTGCTCAGGGTCGCGATAGCTGTTCACGGTTTGACCGAGAAGCAGCACCTCGGTAAAGCCCTGGTCGGCAGCCCTCAAACACTCTTCCAGGATCGTCCGGGCAGGTCGGTTGCGCTCCTTTCCCCTCGTATAAGGTACGATGCAGAAGCTGCAGTGTTTGTTGCAGCCTTCCATAATCGTTATTGAGGCGCGGAAGGCTGTCTGCCGGACGACCGGCTCGATCTCGACCGGGGAATCGCCCATGAAATCAGTCAGAACCGAGACCTCCGTGTCGCGGTTCTTGCCCTGGTCGATACGGTCCAGCAGGTCTGGGATAGCGTGGTACATGTGGGTACCGACAACAAGATCCACGTAAGGAGCCCGGGAGACGATGGCCTTTCCTTCCTGCTGTGCCACGCACCCCACGACGCCGATAATGAAGTCCTTGTGGTCGCGTTTGTGCCGTTTAACTTCACCCAGCCGGCTATAGACTTTTTGAGCAGCCTTTTCCCGGACGCTGCAGGTATTGAGGATGAACAGGTCCGCATCCTCAACAGACCGCGCCGGAATCATGCCCCGATGCGCCAGAAGTCCGGCGATTTTCTCGGAGTCATGTTCGTTCATCTGGCAGCCGAAAGTCTCGATGAAGAAGCGTTTGGATATCATGGAAAGCGGAAACCATTATAGCAAGGTCTGTCTCTGCTCTGGTCCGACGGTGATCCGTGTCAGTGCTGGTCCGATTTCACGGATTGGAGCAACTCCGCGGCGTGCTTAAGGGTTGTCTGGGTAACCCGATCCCCGGTCATCATCCTGGCCAGTTCCTGGATTCGTTCCTTGTTCTTCAGCAGCCTGATCCCAACAGTGGCGCGGCCACTTGCTGCCTGCTTGTCGACCCGGAAGTGATGGTCCGAATAAACCGCGATCTGCGGCAGGTGGGTGACGCAAAACACCTGGTGGCGGCGGGCAAGCGCGGCCAGCTTCTGGCCGACGTTGGAGGCGACCCTGCCTCCGATTCCGGCATCGACCTCGTCGAAAACCAGCGTCTTTTCGTAGGTTTCGAGCGTGAGGATGGATTTGAGGGCGAGCATGACACGGGACAGCTCGCCTCCGGACACGATTTTCGCCAACGGACGAGGCAACTCTCCGGGATTCGGACTGATCATGAACTCAATCGCGTCGATTCCCTTCTCGGTCACCAGATCCTCATCCGTCGTCATTTGAACATCGAAGACGGTGTTCTGCATGGACAGGCCCGCCAGCTCCTTCTCGACTACTTTAGAAAGGCCCTTCTTGTCGGAACGACGTTTTTCGGAAAGATGCCGCGCAGCGTCCCGGTACCGATCTCGAATCAGGGTCTCCCGCCGGCCGAGCTCCTCCAACTGTTCCTCGGATCCTGACAGTTCCTCCAACTCGTTGCGAACCCGCTCCGCGTGGTTCAAAATCTCGTCGACTGATTCGCCGTACTTCCGTCGGGCCTTCTGGATTTCAGCCAGACGCGCCTCGATTTCCTCGAGCCGGCCAGGGTTGTGTTCGACGTGCGCCGCATAGTCACGCAGTTGGAAACTGACCTCCTCGAGCTGGAAGCATGTTTCCTCGAAACGGGCGACCGCCGGGGCAAGAGAGTCATCGAAGGCGGCCAGCGCCTGGAGGTTCCGTTTCACGGCGGAGACCTGGGAAAGAACGGATGCCTCGCTCTCGTAGAGGATTTGGAAACTGTCCTGGGCATGATGGAGGCGTTTTTCGGCGGTACCGAGCAGGGTTCGCTCTTTCTCAAGCTCCAGATCGAGCCCCCGAGTCAGAGCGAGCCGGGCAATGTCGTCGATCTGAAATCTCAAGTTGTCAATGCGCTGCAGACGTTCTTGCTCGGTGGCCCGGCCGGCGGCAAGGCGTGAACGAACCGCCTGCAGTTCGGTATGCAAGGACAGCACTTGGGCTACGGCCGCCTGGTTCTGTCCGAAGGCGTCGAGGAAATCCAGGTGTGTGGAGGGTTGCAGGAGGACTTGCTGGTCGTGCTGCCCGTGAATATCGCCCAGTCGCATCCCGAGCTCAGAGAGGAAGGCGAGCGTCACAAGCGAGCCGTTGACGACGGCCTTGCTGCCGCCCGCCTGGATGATCTCCCGTCGGATGATCAGCTCGTCGCCGTTTTCCAGACCGGCGGCACCGAGCAAATCCCTGGCGGGGTGTTTGGCATCCAGGTGGAAAGCCCCTTCCACGCGCGCCCGCTCGCATCCTTGACGGATCATTTCCTGGTACGCACGCTGTCCGGTTAACAGGCCGACTGCGTCGACCAGGATGGATTTGCCGGATCCTGTCTCTCCGGTAATCAACGTCAGGCCCTGCCTGAACTCGACCTCCAATCGATCGATCAGTGCGAAGTTTTCGATCGTGAGGAAACTAAGCATGACTTTTCCGGGGCTTCGTGCATCAAAACTATGTACGGCGATTGCTGGCTGCCAAGTGCGCGGTTTATGGTATATGAGCGGTCTGTCAGATACAATCAGCTTGTCGTCGAACCGGTCGAACGCGGCTGAAGGCTTTGTTTTTCTTATAGAAAGGAGGGGTGCCGTTCTTGTTCTATCTCACTTTGGCGCAGGGGGAGTTCAGCTCCTTTTGGACCCTCGTCCGCAATAGCGGGACACTGGCGCAAACGGTCCTTGTCATACTTTTAATCTTTTCACTGATTTCGTGGGCAATCATATTCAGAAAGGCCCTGTTCTACCGCCAGGTGCAAAGGCAATCGCTCGAATTCTACGAGCGGTTCCGGCACAGTTCCAGCCTGTCCGAAATCTATCGCGAGTCGGAGAAGTATCCGAAATCGCCTTTGGCCGGCATCTACCGGAGCGGGTATGAGGAGTTGAGCCATCAGGTTAGGAATACAGGCACCAATCCGGGCTCTACTTCTATCCGGAGCCTCAATGGGCTGGAGAGGTCGCTCCAGAAAGCGGCCACGAGCGAGATGACGACGTTGGAGCAGTCGTTGAACTGGCTTGCCACCACCGGCTCGGTGACGCCTTTTATCGGGCTTTTCGGGACGGTTATAGGGATCATCAACGCATTTCAGGGGCTCGGCGAAGGGACGTCGACGACAATCCAGGCCGTAGCCCCAGGCATCAGCGAAGCGCTTGTGGCTACGGCAGCAGGTCTGTTTGCAGCGATTCCGGCGGTCATTGCCTATAACCACTTTCTCGGCCGGCTGAAAGTTTTCGGAGCCGAAATGGACGATTTCATGGCCGAGCTTTTGAACCTCGTCGAGCGCAGTTTTGTCTCCTGACATTTGCCGCAGGAAACGGGAAGTCCGGGCGAATTAAGAGAATACCCAAATGGCTTTCAAAACTCAGGCAGGCGGAACCCGATCATCACTCTCGGAAATCAATGTGACGCCGCTGGTCGACGTGGTACTTGTCCTGCTGATCATTTTCATGGTGACGGCTCCGATCCTTCAAACCGGGATCGAGGTCAACCTGCCGCGCACTCGAACCGTGGCCGAGGTGAACCCTGAGCAGCGGGCAGTCATCACGATCACCCGGGAGGACATCCTGTATTACCGATCCCGGCCAGTGAACTTCAACGAGATGGGCTCGGTGTTGCGGCGGGAACTGGGAGACAGCTCTCAGCCGGTTTTTCTGCAGGCGGATGAGGACGTTCGGTGGAAGACGATTGTGACTGTCGTAGACGAAATCCGGATGAGCGGCTACAAGACGATCAACCTGGTGACGAAGCCCCTGAAAAGGGAAGGCACAAACAAGTAGAATAGGTTCGATATGTCAGGGCGGATTTTCAAGTCACACATCAGAGAAGGGTCGAATTGGCCGGCAGTGCTGATTTCCATCGGCGGCCATCTCCTTCTGGTAGCCCTGTTCCTTTTCGTTTTCGATACGTTCTCGAGCGAGGAACTCATCGTCCTGGGCAGCGGACCGGGCGGTGGGCAGGGAGCCGAGTATGTGACGGTTGGCCTCTCCGCCGCTCCGAGCGGGGGCATAGGTGCCTACAAGCCGATGCTGACGCCCCGCCCTCAGGTCGTTCCTCCCCCTCCGCCGAAGGTCGAACCGGCGCCACCGGCGTCGGACCCGAATGATTTCGTGGAGAAAGCGAGCAAGCGCCGTTCTCGGGAAGAGCCACTGCCGAAGGCGAAGGAGCCAATCCCGGCGCCTCCCGAGGGACGAATCCCGCTAAGGCCGGAACCCGGCGTCGGGGGACCCGGCGGTGGCAGTGCCGGCTCCGGTGGGGGCGCTGGTGGCGGCCTTGGGGTATCGATCGGCACTGGAACTGGCGAAGGAACCCTTGATTCCTGGTATGTCCGTCAGGTTGAGCAGCGCATCGGTGGCAACTGGTTGAAAACGTCGCTCGGTCAACTCGACAGGCCCGTCGGAAGCATTGTCAGCTTTGAGGTCGCACCGAACGGGACGATCGGAAGTGTCCGCCTGGAGAAGGCGAGCGGAATCACGGCTGTAGATCTGGCGGCACAAAGAGCCGTGCTGGCCAGCAACCCGCTTCCCCCGTTGCCTTATGAGCTTAGAAACAAGAGACTGCGCTTTGCCGCACACTTTGACTATCCACCGCCACGCTAGAAAGGTCTATTAATGATTCATCTCGTTCTGCCGTTTATTCTGATGGCCGCCGGCCTGTTCCCCGCCCAGGAACAGGATCAGCCGATCGTGATTCGCCCGCCTTTGACGGGAGTGACCAACCTCGCCGTTGTCGATTTTCAGGCGCGAGGTGCTGCGACGCCCGAATCCGACTCCGCGCTTAAGGTCTTCAACGAGGTGCTTTGGAAGGATTTGCAGTTCTCGAACTTCTTCCAGATGCGCTCCAAAAGCTTCTACCCGTCGACGGTAGTGCGCGTGCCCCAGGACGTCGCGTTCGAGTCGTGGCGGATCGACCCGGTATCCGCGGACTTCGTACTGTTCGGGAATCTTCAGACGACGGGATCGGGTGCGGTACTGGAAGCGTACCTCTACGACGTGAAGACCAAGCAACAGGTCTTGGGAAAGCGTTTCACGGCGGCATCGACCACTCTGGTCCGCAACGTGGCCCATTCGTTCGCCGACGAGGTGGTCTTTCAGCTTTCGGCCGGGACCAGCCGAGGAGTCGCGCGAACGCTGATCGCCTACAGCTCGCTCAAGGGTGGGAGCAAAGAGATCTTTGTCTGCGACTATGACGGGGCGAACCCGAGAACCGTGACAGCGAACGGGGGCCTGAACAAGTTTCCTGAATGGTCTCCGGACAACTCGAGACTGGCCTTCGTAACCAAGCTCCCAGCCGCCTCGCGATGGGAAATCTGGTTGCAGGAAATCAAGGGAGGACGCGATGTCCTGCCTACCGTCAGTTCCTACGCCTCTTCGCCGGCGCTCTCGCCGGATGGTAGAAGGATTGCGTTTTCGGCTCGAACCGAAGAAGCGATCGACTCCGATATCTATGTGATGGGAACCGACGGCTCGGGCCGCCGAAATCTGACCAATCACTCAGGCATTGACACCGCGCCGACGTGGAACCCGAGCGGACAACAAATCGCATTTATCTCCGACCGATCAGGCGGTCCGCAGGTGTGGGTGATGGACGCGGATGGCTCGAACGTCCGCCGCCTGGTTACCGAGGGGGGGCACTGTGACAGCCCCGATTGGTCCCCGGACGGTCGTATGGTCACTTATTCGTGGCAGGCTCCGGGCCAATGGAAGCACGACGTTTACATCGTTGAAGTCGCCACGGGCAAGATTTTTCAGATCACTGTTGGGGGTGCCAGCAACGAGAGTCCTCACTGGTCCCCGGATGGCCGCCACATCGTGTTCCAGAGCACGCGGTCCGGCTCCAAACAGATTTTCGTAATGAACGCCGACGGTAAGAATGTGCGCCAGGTCACGGCATACGGGATCAATGAAAGTCCATCATGGTCGGGCTACCAGAAAGCCGACTGATTCGGGTTGCATCGTCGCCTGTTTTTGATACGCTACAGAATCATTCAAGCTCCTGAGGAGAATCCGAAATGAAGCGTTTTACTGTCCTACTTTTCGCAATCGTACTCTGCTTGCCCTTGCTGAATGTTGGCTGCGGAGGCAAGAAGGGACCGGACGTCCGTCCGAGCTTGCCCCCACCGTCGCGAACCGAGCCGACGACCGCACCAACGACCGGGCCGGCTCCGACCGTCGAGATCGCCGCGTCCCCGAGCAGCGTTGAACGGGGACAGCAAACCACCTTGACATGGAAGGCCCAGAACGCCGACTCAGTCATCATTGATGGAGGCGTGGGAAATGTCTCGGATAGTGGATCAGTCGTCCTCACACCGCGCGAATCGGCGACTTTTACGGCCACAGCGAAAGGCGCAGGGGGCGAGGTCCGCGCGAGCACCCGCGTGACCGTTGTCGCTCCCAAGGAAGTCGGTGGGGTAACATCCAGCGATATACGGAGTATCGTGGATGCGATCAGGGACGGGCGGATTAAAGACATTTTCTTCGATTACGACAAGGCCGACCTCGGTGCCGAGTCCCGCACCATCCTTGAACAGAACGCCCGGTGGTTCCGGCAGTTCCCGGGTGCTAAGCTGGTAGTGGAAGGTCACTGCGACGAAAGGGGCACCGAGGAGTACAACCTGGCGTTGGGTGACCGCCGTGCGCAGGCAACCAAGGAGTACCTGGTCGAGCTCGGCGTTGCGCCGGAGCAATTGGAGACCATCTCGCTCGGCGAAGAGCAGCCGTTCTCACCGGGACATGACGAAACGTCTTACTCGCAGAACCGTCGCGCGCATTTTGCAGTAAAAGAATAAGGTAACCTTGTCGCGTACTCCCCGGAGGAGATGCAGGGCCCGTCTCTTGGGCCATCACGAGGCTGATTGAACGGAGGTTCCGCTGAGGCGGGGCCTCCGCCGTTTGACCGAAAGGGTTACCTGCGGAGTCGACAATGAAAAAGAGTCTAGTTCTACTCGGTGTCTTCTTGCTGGCCACACCCCTCGCTGCACTGGCGGGCACCAAGGAAGAAATCATCCGGCTTCAAAGCGATATTCTGCAGCTCCAGGAGCAGATCCGTCTCATCCAAAAAGGCATGGACGAGAACAGCGGGGTGCTCAAATCGTTACTCGAGCAATTGAATGACCAGATTGCGAAAAGCAACATGGTCATGGAGAACCTGAATCAATCGCTTGTGAACCAGAAAGCGGATGCCGCCAACGTGGCTTCACAGGTCAAGCAGGAGATCCAAAAGCTGAGCCTGAAGCTTGACGACACGAATAACCGCGTGGCAGGGGTTTACCAGAAACTGGAAGAGAATCAAGTGAAAACCGCGTCGATGCGGGCGGCTCCTCCGGGCGCTGAAGCCGGAGCGGGCCTGGAACCCGATCAGGTCTACAACCAGGCATACAACGACTACCTGATGGGGAATTTCGACCTCGCGATCACCGGGTTTCAGGATTTCGTGACCAACTACCCGAACAACGAGTACTCGGACAATGCACTCCATTACCTGGGTGTCGCTTTCATGGAGCAGGGACGGTTCGAGCAGGCGATCCAGGCCTTCGACCAGGTGATCAACCTTCACCCGAAAGGCGACAAGACCCCGGTTGCGTTCTACAAGAAGGCGCTTGCGTACCAAGACCTTCAGAAGAACGAGGAATCCATCGACACACTCAGGAAGCTGATCACGCTCTATCCGGAAAGCCAGGAAGCGAAGCTGGCCGCCCAGGAGCTGGAAAAGCTTGGAGTCGCCGTCCAGGAGGCGCCGCCAGCGCGCACACCGGCCGGACGCCGACGTCCCCGCGATTAGCGGACGCATCGTGCGGAGGGCGAGATCGAATGGAGCCGCGCACGAAAGCGAACGGCAGTGAGCGAGAGTAAGCGGACCACCAATCAGACTATGCACCAGTCGCCGCAGCAACCGAAGCTGCTCCTTGGAGTCTCATCCTGTCTGCTCGGGAATAAGGTGCGGTTCGATGCGGGCCATAAGGAAGACTCCTTCTTGACCCGAACTCTGGCGCAGTATGCGGAGTTCGTCCCGATCTGCCCGGAGGTCGACATTGGCCTCGGCACCCCGCGCGAGACGATAAGGCTTGAAGGGGATCCTCGCAACCCGCGTCTGGTCGCGCCGAAATCAGGCCGGGATCTGACGGATCTCATGCAAACCTATTCCGAGCGGCGAGTCTGGGAACTGACGCCTCTGAACCTCCACGGCTATATCCTCAAGAGCAAATCGCCCTCATGCGGAATGGTGCACGTCAGGCTATATCAGGAAGGCCAGCAGGGTGCCTCGAAGAATGGGGTGGGGATCTACGCGGCCGCTCTCATGCGACGGTTCCCTACCCTGCCTCTCGAAGAGGAGGGCCGCCTGAACGACTCCGTCCTGCGTGAGAACTTCGTTGAGCGGCTCTTTGCACGCCGGCGCTGGCTGGAATTCCTTGGCTCCGCGCCGACGCCCGCCCACCTGATTCGTTTTCACACGCGTCATAAACTGGCCCTGCTCGCTCACAGTACCGAGATGTACCGGGAGCTCGGAAAGCTCACAGCCGGCGCTGGTGGTGTTGACTTTGGACCGTTGCTGGCGGAATACGAGCGGAAGTTCATGGAAACGCTCAAGCAGAAAGCCACGCCCAAGAAACACGCAAACGTGCTTTACCACCTGTCCGGTTACTTGAAGAGGGCAATCGATCCGGAAGACAAGCAGGAGCTAAGCTCGGTGATCGAAGACTACCGAAACGGTTTGGTCCCGCTTGTGGTTCCGACAACGTTGCTCAAGCATCACTTCAGGCGCCACCCCGTTGCCTGGGTCGCGGAGCAGACGTACCTCGATCCGTACCCGGCGGAACTCATGCTTCGAAACCACGTTTGAACCTATGGCTGCCCCGATTGATTACCCTGTGACGACGGGCGTACGGTTCTTGCGCGCCAAGAAGATCGAGTTCCAGCCACATCTCTATAAATATGAAGAGCATGGAGGAACCGAGCGGGCATCCCGAATGCTGGGTTTTCCGGAGCATGCGGTCATCAAGACGCTCGTCTTGGAAACGGATGACCGGAAAGCGATCGTCGTCCTCATGCACGGTGATCGCGAAGTCTCGACCCAAAGACTGGCGCGCGCCTTGGGCGTCAAGGGTGTCCATCCGTGCGATCAAAAACGCGCCGAGAAGCTTTCCGGATACATGGTGGGAGGGATCAGCCCATTCGGCATGCGGCAGGTGCTGCCGGTCTTTGTTGAAAAGACGATCCTGCAGCTGCCACGCATCCTGATAAACGGAGGAAAGCGTGGTTTCCTGGTGGCGATCAACCCCGCT
The DNA here is from genome assembly GCA_964421755.1 of uncultured Acidobacteriota bacterium. Classification (GTDB taxonomy): domain Bacteria; phylum Acidobacteriota; class UBA6911; order RPQK01; family RPQK01; genus CAVUUN01. The sequence goes on along the minus strand of CAYQYP010000567.1, from coordinate 7,794 downwards.
GATCTGCGTGCCTGCCTGCCGGTTACCGAAGTGGAAGTGGCCCAGCCGGGAGCGTGAAAGGCATTATCCACGAAGTACACGAACGGACACGAATGAGGAAGAGAGACTGAAAGCGTCTGGTTTGTCTACATTCGTGTCCGTTCGTGTACTTCGTGGATAATGCCTTTCACCGCGGCGTCGAGTCGGGCAGGCCGCCGTCGACCGGGATCGTTGCCCCGGTCGTAGGCGTCTGACGGGTGAGGAAGAAGAGCGCCGCCCGCCCGACGTGTTCGGCGGTAACCTTGGCTTTCAGCAGGTTGCGACTCCGGTAGTATTCCTCCAAGCCCTTTTCGTCGAGCCCTCGTGCGCGCATGCGATCCGGACCGACCTCCGCCCAGAGGCCGGACTTCCTCGAGCCGTGAGAAAACACGGCGTCGGGCGCCACCATATTCACGCGGACGCCGAGTTCGGCCAGCTCCAGGCTCGCGATACGCGCCAACTGGTGAGACGCGGCCTTGGTTGCACTGTACGCCCCGAACTTCGCGCCCGGGGCAAAAACGTTCTTCGTGGAGACGACCACGATGTCTCCCTGGGTTTTCTGAAGCCGGAAACGGCGGCCGGCCTCCGCGAGGACCAACAGTGTTCCCTCGATGTTCACCCTTTCGAGTTTCCGGAACACCTCCAGGTCCATATCAACCAGGGGCGAAACGTGCGCGATCCCGGCATTCACGACGACGATGTCCAGCCCGCCCCATGTCTCGATCACCTGGCCGAATCCCCGGCTGATTGACCCGGCGTCGGTAACATCGATCGGCACGGCAATCGCATGGCCGGGAAACCGGACTTCCAGCTCCTTGAGCGCTCCCGTCAGGTGCTCTCCGGGCAGGTCGGACACGGCTACATGGCATCCCTCGAGAAGCAGTTTCTCGCAGACACCCACGCCAATCGCGCCTGCGGCGCCGGTGACGAGGGCCACCTGACGCCCAAGCTGTCCCTTCCCTGCCCTCCTCGCGAGCTTCGCATGCTGGAGCGTGAAATACTCCATGTCAAAGAGATGTGATTCGTCCAGTCCCTGGTAGCCGGCTCCTTCAGCGGCGAACCAGGCCTTGACGCCGAGGGTCTGCTCGGTGATGTCCCGGACGATCTGGGCTGCCTGGGCATCCTCCCCCGCGCAAACGGCGCCCAGACCAGGAAGAAGAACCACACGGGGATGCGAGTCGAACTTCTGCAAGCCCGGAGCCAGCCGCGGCCTGTTTCTCTCGAAGTACTCGTCATACTGTCGCGCATACCCGCCGATCGCGTCACCGAGCTGCGAACGCAAGCGCTCCGTGTCCTCATAGTCGGGCTCATCCAGCAGAAGCGGGTAGTTCTTCGTTCTGATGAGATGATCGGGCGTCAGCGGGGCCGTTAGGGCTAGCGAGCGGCCCTTTTCGGTGCTCAGAAGTTGCAGTACCTCCCCCGAGATCAGTGGTCTCAGAATGAAACGATCAAAAGGGAGGTCTGGATTAGATGTCGGGATCGCGAGCGCCCCTCTCACAACCGGCGCCAGGCGACGGTACCGCTCCCTCGCGGTCTCGAGCTCCGAGCCATCCACCTCGACCGATGTCGCCCTCCGTGTCCCCAGGAACTCCTGTGCGCGGCTGACGAGCTCGATCGTCCGCGAATACGATGTCTTCGGGTCGTCGGCCCATGTGACGAGCCCATGGTTCATCAGAACCAGCGCATCGCTTTCGGCGTTTTGATCCACGAAACGGGCCACGGCCAGGGCAAGATCAAAACCCGCTTTGACGTAGGGGACAATGCCGACCGACGGACCGAGAGCTTCCCGTACAGTGTGCTCACCTTCGGGTCGATTAGTGAGCGCCAGGATCACGTCCGGGTGGGTGTGATCGATAAATCGGGCGGGAATGAAAGCGTGCATGAAGGCCTCAATCGACGGCGTGGCAGCGGACGCGTCAACGAGGTGGGTTCGCAGCTGGTTGACCATTTCGTCGTCCGTCAGTGACGACAGGCAACGCAGCTTCCGGAGGTACGCCAGGTCGAGACCGGAGTGCCCTTCTGTTGGAATCGTCGCCATGTTAAAGCCCGACGCTTTGACGAAGATCAGCTCGGTCTCTTCCCCGAGGATTGATCGGCCGGTGGTTTTGACCGAGGTGTTGCCGCCGCCGTGAAGCACGAGACTGCTTTGCGATCCAAGGAGCCGCGACGAGTAGGTTCGCAGGGCCAAATCCGGCCCGGACCGCTCACCGAATTCCGTCACGTAACGGGAGGCATCGTCATCTCGCCATTGGTTGTCCATAGTGTCTTTCGCTCAGGCTGTCGGGAACTGTGGGCGTATTTCGGGGACACAAAACTTAGAATTTCGGGGACACAAAACTTAATTCTTGTGCATACGGTGAGCGCTCACTAATTGTTTGAGAATTAAGTATTATGTCCCCGAAATTCTCCCGAAATTCGCCGCACGGCTTCCAGCATGAATTTGGCGTTTTCGGCCGGGGCCTTCCCGTCGAAGACCGCGCTGCCGGTGACAATCACGTCGGCGCCGAGACGCGCGATCCGTTCGATGTTGTCCTTCGTGATTCCACCGTCCAAACCAGTGCGGATCGGCTTTCCGCTTTCTATAATCGTGGCTTTGAGCGAGCAGAAGCGGTCGATTGTCTTCTCGATGAAAGACTGGCCCGACCATCCCGGATTGACCGCCAGAAGGAAGACGATGTCCACCTCGTCAAGCAGAGGGTCGAGAGAGGCCAACGGCGTTCCGGGATTAAGGGCAACCCCGCGCAGCAGGCCTCGTTCAGCCTCATTGGCGTTTTTGGCGGTCTTCAGTAGCTGGAGTGCCCTGTGGATATGCCGCGTGGACTCGACGTGAACGGTAATCATGTCGGCACCCGCGGCGACGTACCCGGGCACCTTTTCGACCGGGTCGTCGATCATCAAGTGGACGTCCTTGAACATGGGCGTTTTCACCGACTTAATGAACGGCGGGCCTAGCGTCAACATCGGAGCAAAAACGCCATCCATCACATCAAAGTGAAGCAGCTTTACTCCGACTTGCTCGATGGCGGCCAGTTCGTTCCCCAGGTTCATCATGTCGGCAGTCATAACTCCGACGCTGATTGTCGGACAGACAGCCTTCAGACGATCGCCCAACTGGTGCTCCATTTCGCCCCCGTGACTCACGCGCCGACGCCGGCGCCGGCAGCAGCGTTCTTCATCTCTTGATAGTACTCGTAGGCGTGCTCTGGCTTCATGTTCTCGTGCACGACCTTGCGCACGGCCCGGATCATCGACACCGGGGCCTCGGATTGAAAGATGTTGCGTCCCATGTCCACTCCCGAAGCTCCATCGCCTATTGCGTTGTGGGCCATCTTGAGAGCATCGAGCTCGGGCAGCTTCTTGCCTCCGGCGATCACGATTGGGACCGGGCAGGAAGCGGTTACCGTCTCGAAGCCTGGCACGTAGTAGGTCTTCACGAAAGTTGCTCCCAGTTCAGCGAGGATCCGCGAAGCGAGCCCAATGTAGCGCGCATCCCGGGTGATTTCCTTGCCGACAGCCGTAACGCCCAGAGTGGGCATGCTGTAGCGCATCCCCGCGTCGACCAAACGGGTCATGTTGTGCACGGATTGGGTCTCGAATTCACCCCCAATAAAAACCTGAACGGCCATCGCCGAAGCATTCATGCGCAGGGCGTCCTCGACGTCGACGGCAATCTGCTCGTTCGACAGTTCTTTCAGAATGCTCGGGCCGCCGCTGGCCCGCATGACGAACGGTTTCTGAGTGGAGGCTGGGATGGTCGTGCGCAGGATTCCGCGCGTAAGCATCAGGGCATCCGCATGCTCGGCCAATGGAAGGATAGTGACATCCACGCGCTCGAGACCGGTCGTCGGTCCCTGGAAGTAACCGTGGTCGAAGGCCAGCATGACCGTTTTGCCGGATGCTGGGTTAAAGATCCTTGCCAGGCGATTCTTCATTCCCCAGTCGTAGGAATTGGATCCCTTCAGAAAGAACAGATCGTTGCGGACAGGAACGTCCAGGTAGTAATTCTTAGCGTCCTTGCTGTTATCGGCTTCAGGCATATATCCTCCAGGTTTCCGAGAAGAGCTTAAGCGTACCGCATCGACCGATGCCCGACAAGCCTTCAGACTTTGGTGTTGTCCCGTGTGTCTGGCTCTCCTACAATCGGTTGGATGGAGTTCCTCGAGCGCGTCTTCTTCGGCAATACCCTCAAGCAATGGATCTGGGCGCTCATCGTCACCCTTTCGGTCATGACATTGCTGCGGATTCTCAGAACCGTTGTCGCCAACCGGGTTGCCGCCTTCGCGAGGCGGACGGAAATGCGTCTGGATGACCGGATCGCCGAATTGCTGCGCGGTACCCGGTTTTTCTTCATCCTGATCGTCGCGCTGTACGCCGGCTCACTTCTTTTGGAACTGCCTCCCAGGACGCGGGGCCTGATACATGGTGCCATGGTGCTGGCGGTCATGCTCCAGGTGGGGTTCTGGTTGAGCTCCCTGGTCGGCGGCGTGGTTACTCACTACGTCGGCCGGGAGATCGGAGAAGGGGGCGATGCAGTTGGCGCGAGTACCGCGCTTACTTTTGTGGGCAGATTGCTCCTGTGGATCGCCCTGATTCTCTGGGCGCTGGACAACATCGGGTTCGAAGTAACGACTCTCATTACGGGGCTGGGTGTAGGGGGAATTGCGATCGCCTTGGCGGCACAGAACATCCTCGGGGACCTGTTTGCCTCGTTTTCGATCCTTTTCGACAAGCCGTTTGTCATTGGCGATACCATCAAAGTCGATGACATGACAGGCAACGTCGAGCGGATCGGACTAAAGACGACGAGGATCAGGAGCCTCTCCGGCGAGCAACTGGTGTTCTCGAATGCCGATCTCCTGAAGAGCCGTATCCGCAACTTCAAGTTGATGCAGGAGCGGCGGGTGCTGTTTTCGCTCGGTGTCGTCTACGGCACTCCGTATGCTCAGCTCGCCGCGATTCCAGGAATGGTTCGCGAGATCATCGAGAGCCAGCCCCGCGTGCGTTTCGAGCGCGCGCATTTCACCAGTTTCGGCGAATCGGCGCTGAATTTCGAAGTGGTGTATTGGATGACCGATCCGGATTACATGGCTTTTGCGGACATCCAGCAGAAGATTAACCTGGCAATTTTCAAGAAGTTTGAGGACGAGGGGATTGAATTTGCGTATCCGACTCGGACTGTGGTGATTGCCGGCGGCACGGGTGAGCAGCCGAAAGGCTAAAACGCTTCCCTGTTCACCACGTAGGGCATCTGGGCCGGGTCTCCCCCGTAGTTGCCCTCCAGAACATCGATCAATCCCTGGACACAGCGACCCGCCATGCCGATCTCCGGGTCCGGGGACAGCCGCGTCTGCCTGCCGCCGCTGGCGAAGTGGTGAAACAGGCGGAGCCTCTCCACAAGTTCCGGATCCCTGAGTGGAGAATCGTCGGGCAATGGCTCACGTTCAAAGACATCCAGTGCCGCACCGGCAATCATTCCTGACTTCAAGGCGCGGTAGAGCGCTTCCTGATCGACAACGGGGCCGCGTGACGTGTTGACCAGGTACGCGGTCGACTTCATGAGGGCGAATCGGTCGTCATTCATCAGTTTCTTGGTCTCGGGAGTCAGCGGGACATGGAGGCTGACGAAGTCCGCCTCGCGGAGCGCCTCTTCGAGACTGACGCTACGGATCCAGTTGTGCCTGCGCGACAGGCCGCTCGTGAATTTGAGGTCGAGTATTGCCTGCATTTTGCGAACGAAGTCGTCGTCCCGCACCAGCGGGTCATAGCAGAGGATGTTCATGTCCATCCCGGTGCATTTCAGGATGAACGCCTTTCCGATGCGTCCTGTACCAATCACGGCGACCGCTTTCCCCGTGACTTCGTCCCCGAGAAACGGCAGGTACGGATGCCAGGTTGCCCACTTCTTTTCCCGGACGATCTGCTCGCTCGGATAGAGCTTGCGCGAAGCGGCGCCCATGATGAAAAACGCGAACTCCGCGGTTGCGTCCGTCAGGACGTCGGCCGTATTTGTGAAAGGTACCCGGTAACGGTTCGCAGCTTCGCGGCTGATGTTATCGAAACCGACCGCGTCCTGAGCGACAACCTTCAGTGTGCCCTGGCCCGCCTGAAAGATCCCTTCATCGATCCGGTCTCTGAGTGTCGTAATCAAGCCATCTATACCCGAAGCGACCTTTTCGCGGACCAGGTCATAAGGCGGTGGCTCGCGTTGTTCGTGGACTTCCAGGTCGTAAGCTCTGTCACGCAGTCGGCCAAGGGCCTCCTGCCCGATGTCACACGTGGCGAAAACGCGGAAAGGCGTCATGGAAAATTCCGCTCCCTAAATTGACGTGAGAACAGGAATGCCGTCGACTTATCGAAGGCCCTTGAAAAGCTCACCCATCTTGCTGATCCCCTCCTCGAGCAGTTCGAGCGAGGTAGCGTATGAGAGCCTCAAGTATCCTTCTCCAAAGGCGCCAAATGCGGTCCCGGAAAGAGCCGCGACGCCGGCTTGGTTCAGCAGAAGATCGGCGAGCTCCGAAGACTTGCGCCCGAAGCTTTTAACATTCGGGAAGACGTAAAACGCGCCGCGGGGAGTCCGACACGATACTCCCGGGATCTCGTTCAACCACTGGACGACTTTGTCCCGCCTGGTCCGGAAGGTCTCAACCATTTTCCGCACGGGTGCGTGATCGCCTTTCAGGGCGGCGATCCCCGCCATTTGAGTGAATGCCGCCGTGCAGGAGTTCGAATTGACCATCAGGCGAGTAATCTGCTCTGCCAGCTGGACGTTCGGCATGACGCCGTAACCCAGCCGCCAGCCCGTCATTGCGTAGGTTTTGGAGAACCCGTCGAGGATTATCGTCCGTTCCTTCATTCCTGGCACGGACGCGATGCTGAACGGAGAACATTCGTAGGTAATCTGGCTGTAGATTTCGTCGGAAAAGAACAGGACTTCAGAGTTGCGGAGCGCGTCAGCGATCGTCTGGAGCTCGCTCGTTTCAAGGGCAGAACCGGTGGGGTTATTCGGCGAGTTCAGGATGATCAGCTTGGTTCGGGGCGTTACCAGTCCGAGCAGCTCACTGACGTCCATCCTAAAATCCAGCTCTTCGCGAAGCGGGATTGGCACTGCCTTGGCTCCAGAAAAACGGATCATGGATTCGTAGATCGGGAACCCGGGGTTCGGGTAGATGACTTCGTCCCCCTCGCCCACGAGCGAGAGCAGCGAGTAGAAGATGATTGGCTTTCCCCCTGGGGTGACTACGACCTGCTCGGGCGTTACCTCGATTTTGCGGCTGGACGAAACGTTCTCGGCGATTGCCTCCCGAAGGGGTGCTATACCGGCCGACGGTGTGTAGTGGTGCCAGCCGTCGCGCAGTGCCTGGATCGCCGCGTCGACGATGTGCGCGGGGGTGCTGAAATCCGGTTCTCCGATCTCGAGATGGACGACCCTCCGTCCTTGGCGTTCCAGATTCTTTGCCTTCGCAAGAACTTCGAAGGCTGTTTCGGTCCCCAGGCGCGACATCCTCTGTGCGAAATCCATTGCTCAATGTTGACGCTAAAGTGGTATGCCGTCAAGGCGTTGGGTGAAGGGGACAAGGGTCTTTCGAATCCGACCAGGGCCTCGAAGCGGTTCTGTCGGAGCCGCGCACGCAGCGAGGGGGCGCGGCTGCCCAAGGATGGCGCAATACCTGTGGCCGGCCCAATGCCACCTTGCGCCGCTCACCGATGTCGCTCCGCCGTTTACCGAATTCGTGCTGACGTGCGCGAGCAGGCTTCGTATTGTGGGTGTGTGAGGAC